>OMOG01000112.1:0-9392 GCA_900290305.1 Candidatus Sulfopaludibacter sp. SbA4 | reverse complement strand
AACAGCCCCGCCAGCACAGCGGAGCCGGCGGAAGCGTAGATCCCGCCTCTTGAAAAGGTCATCGCGCTTTCGGTCGCAAAAACGACGATGCACGCGACCAACAAGGCTTTGAGCCTCAGGCTCGTTTTGTCGTGAAGCAGGTAAAAGAACGCGAAAAACGCTCCAAGACCCAAAATGGCGGCCACCTGGTTCGGTCCAAAGCCGCCGCTGGTTACCCCATTCGATTGACCGGTGAACTGAATGTAGGAGGCCGTGAGTGTGCCCAGGATCGCGACACCAGCAAGACCTGCCACCGGCCCCATGTAGGCGAGGAAGACTCGATGCAGTTGCACCCTCGACAGCTTCAGATTCGAAAAGAACCAGACTCCGAACGCGAGTGCGAACGGCCCAGACAAATTAAAGCTGAGCTGCCGACGCGCCTGTTCCGGATCGAGGGTCAGAACAGTCTCAGAGGCGGACGGCAGCAGCAGGAAGAAGTAGATCAAGGCTGCTGTGGCGCCTTTCGTTCGTCCCTGTCGCAGGAGGGCGACCACGAAGATCCCAACCGTCGTGTATTTGGCGAACTCCCAGAACACTTCGGCGCCGCTCATTCGCCAAAGCACTTCGGAACCAGCGATATAGGCCGCTATGTAGGCTACACGCTCCAAATCACGTCCACGAGTGGCCCACCAGATCCCCACTAAGGCAGTGCAGACGGCGTGGACCGTCCCAACTGCGACGCTCCGGCGCATGATTATCGCCAGCGGTATGTGAACTACGAAAAAAGCCAAGACCCAAAGGGCCTGATTCCCGATCAACCGCGGGCGAAGGTTAGTGGTTTTCTCCAAAACCTGTCGCGTTGCTTGCATGCTAATTCCTCTCCGCCCGGCCTGCGCTTAGTTTAGAAGCGCGTCGTAAATGCAGCAAACTCGCTCGATGATCGCGCGTGGGCTATGGATCTCGATCACGCGGGCACGCAGGCGGCGTGCCAGAGCGATCCGGCGATCCGGCGATTGTATCAGCAGGAGTAGTGCTTCGGACAGGAGCTCCGGGGCCTGTGCGGCGACGACCATTCCCGCCCGGCCATACTCCAGTACTTCGGCGCACTGTCCAACGTCGGTGGCGACCACCGGCAACCCGGCCATCCCATATTCGAGCAGCGACAGGGGGAGGCCTTCGCTTGCCGAGCTCAGCACACCGATGTCGCAGCCTCTCAGAATCGATGCGACATCGTGCCGTTCGCCTAGAAGAGTAACGTGGGAATCGAGCGCCCGTCGCGCGATTTCCTTCTTGACAACTTCGAAGTAGGCCAAATCAGTCGCGGCTCCCACCAGTAAAAGGTGAGCATCAGGGCGCTGCCGGACCACCAACGCGATGGCTTGGAGCAGTGTGACGTGGTCCTTCTGTGGGCGCAGGTTAGCTACGCACACAATACGAGAGCCGGGAGAACCAGGCAGTGTTGGCAATTCACCATTCGGTTCCTCAAGAAAGGCAAAGTTGGGGATATACCATACGCGCTCGGTGGGAACAGATAACGCGTGGCGGGCCCACTCGGCCAAAGGTTGGCTGACTGCGATCACGCCGCCGATATTGCTTGCCAGTCGACGGAAAAGAAATGCAGAACGGTGCTCAAGGCCGTATCGGCCGAAATGGTCGTGCCAAATTACTGCAGGGTGTGAATAGAACCGAGAGGCAGCCGTTGCCACGAACAGCGAACTCGAGTGGGCGTGCAGGATACGGATATCGTGGCGGCGGGCAAAGCTGGCCAAACGGTACACGGCCCCGAGATCCAAGCGGAATTTGCGCTCCAGACGGAGCCGCCCTACGTCGGCGCCCAGCAGTCCCTCCAACGGTCCGTCCCTTCGGGTTGTGCACAGATATGGTACGTATCGCTCGCGCGGAAGGCTGTTGACGAAATTGACGGCCATGCGCTCGGTGCCCCCGATATCCAGGGAATCGACCAGGTGCATCACGCCGACGCGGTTCACGTACGCACCCCCGCGGGCTGCCGATCCTTGCGGTTCTCGGATACCTGAAGAGTCACCCCCCAACTGCGAGAGAGCAAGTCCCGCAGCGCTTCTCTCAGGCCTTCCAGTGAATAGGACTGTGCCCATGCCGCAGCCGCAGTGCGCATGCGATCGAAGTTTTCCGGGTGAATCGCAATCTCATTGAGGGCCGACGCGAGGGCCGCAACGTCCCGGGGGGAGACCACCAGCCCGCGGCCCTCAGCCAGCATCTGCGGCACGAAGCCGCGATCCGATCCGATACACACGAGGCCGAAAGCCATCCCTTCAGTGATCGCCTTGGGCCAGCCCTCCGTTTCGGAGGTCAACACGAGCACGTCCGCCCACTCATAAAACTCGAGCACTTGTTCGAAGGGCATCGCCCCAGGGAATCGCACGTGCAAATCGAGGTCCAGGTCTTTGCTTCGGACCTCCAGGCGTCGCCGCTCAGGACCATCTCCGATCACGGCGCCAGAGATCCGGACGCCCTGATTCTTCACGAGCGCTACGGCCTCCAGGAGGGTGTCTACGTTCTTGGAGGTGGAGAGGCGGCCCACGTAAAGTACATGCAGGGCCTCTCCGCAGCGTTTGTTGCGGGCCACCTTGCCCGCGCTCGCCAATTGCTCTTCGGTCAATATCGAGGTGAAGAATGGAATAATCTTGGCTGGCTGCTGTGGCCACTGGCCGTACACAGTCACGGGGCCGCGCCACCAGCGCGATCGAAGCAAAGCACGCTGAAACCGGACGGTCGGCGGCTCTCCCGGATAACCGTTCCACTGTCCTGCATATTTGGCCACCAGTGGCCGGGCAAAGACTGGTGCCAGGAATGCGCCTAACAAGCCCAGATTGCCGGGGCAACGCACGTGAATGGCGTCGGCCGTCCTCATCACTTTGCACAGATTCTTGATGAGCGATGGTAGGAAACAAACCTGTACAATCTTGGCCCGCACAGACTCACCCCCTGTTTCCGGCAGCGGGAACATCGCTATGTTGCTTCGCGTGAAAGCCATACAGTCAGTGGGGGGAGGCTCTCGCCGCAGGGGTGCGGCAACCAGGACCCGGTCGAACAGGTCGGCCCAGAGGTCGATTTCGCGGGCATAGGGGCCATAAGCGGAGATGGTCTGCCGATCACGATAGTGTGTCACGTGTGAGACGATCAACAGCGTTCTCACGCTTGCCTGGCGATTCATAGTGGCGGGCCTGAACCGGGGTTCCACAATTGTTCAATCAGCCGGAAACTGTTGAAGAGCTGGCGCGGCAACGGGTTGTTCGAGATCCGGCTTGATTCGGGCAGCCCACCGCTGCGCGCTTTTCCACTGTCGTCTGATGGCAGGTAGGACCCAGGGCCACTTGTAGACGGGAGTAGAGCCCAGGCGCTTCAACCAGTAGTAAAGTGCATACCCCTTTTGCATCAACTCCGGAGCATGCTTAGCCCGGGAATAGAGAAAGATCGGGGAAGGGCGGGGCTGGGGAACTTCATTCACCCAGGGGTGACGAAAGGGTTGTCTAAAGCCTCCCGAGGGAGCCTTCAAGTGAAGAATGGGGTCTCCTGGCGCGTAAAGGATATTGCTGCCATTCAAGCGGAGGCGAACGCCAAACTCATAGTCCTCTCCGTAGCCGCCCTCGAGACGCTCGTCGAAGAAATCGGTGGCATGGCACACGCTTCGGCGAAACAGAATCGTCCCTCCACAGGAGTGCCAAACCCTGGGGAACTGCCTGGCGAGAGCATCACCCGTCTCGCTGGGACGATACGTGGCCCCGTTCACTGCATCCACTTGATAGGCCGCAGCTACCTTCAGCAGGTACGCGAGCAGACTTGCTGTCAAGCGGACGTCATCGTCCAGCAGGAGGACCCAGTCGCTACTGGATCGCGCAAGACCAAGGTTGCGTGCGCGGCAGGCGCCCACCCAGCCGACCACCTGGTGATCCACCTCAAAAGGAAGTGTCTTTTTGAAGGACTCTGGGGCCGTACCTGCGGTCAGGGGGCCAGGAGCTTGCTCGATGAGAATCACCTTGTTCGGAAGCGCCGTCTGCTTCGACAGGTCTTCCAGCAGATTCTTAACGTATTCCGGCCGGCCTAGCGTAGGAATTACGACATCGACGGAGGTGATGGGCGCCTCGAGTGGAAGTACTGGGTGCAAGCTTGCGATCAGATGGGCACCGCGGTAAGGTGCGTGCCCCATCATTGACGCTTTCAACGCTTCCTTCCAGGGCCACGCACGCCGGAAAAGCCCGCTTCCGACAGTCCAGAAGAACAGCCATTTCCTTCCAAAGCGGCGCCTGATCAGGAGTGCCAGACTGGTGTCCGAGAGAGGCTCTTGTAGTCCCTGCAGAATGCCCGACGGGGCCTCACCTCGCAATAATCCGGGCTCCGAATATGGGCACAACCCCTGTTGGATCCCTCGATAGCCTAGATCAAACAGTAAGGCTGAAAATTGCTTGAAGCCTGCATCCAGACCCACGGCCCGAAAGGCGCTCGCGTGTCCTATACCGCCGATCGGCGAAATCAGCCAAGTGGGATAGCGGCGATCCGTTGGGCCGGGCAGCAAGAATGGTGAATCGAAGTCCACCAGCCCCAAAGATTCGACCATCAGATCGCAGCGCTGGAAACAACTGAGGTGTAGGACTTCCAGAGAGTGACGAACCAAGGTGGGCCACTCGGAAATATCCCTGAGAAATGGCTCTAGCCTCTCGTCAAACCAAGCGATGTACGCGTCAGGATACGCCTCGGCAAGCCAGATGAATTCCCCGATGACGCTCTGTGTCCGCATGGCTATGAATTGCCGTTCGCCGCCTGCCTGATGCCAGATTCGAACCGGCTGTCCGTGCCGGATGCACATGGCAACAATTTCGACGTGGCTGCTCATTGCTAAAGACAAGAGTCCATTCGGCTCGTCTCGGACTTCGGAGATAACTTTGTGGTTTCCGAAACCGGCGTCCAGTAATACACCATCGGCGGGAGACCGCACCACTCGCTCCATTGCTCGCTGGTAAACCCGGTTCGCAACTTCCAGAGCCTGGGTAGATTCCGGACTATATCCAGCAGTACTCGCATCAGTACCGGGGCAGCGGCCCAGTCCCTCTGCTGTATGAGGCGTTTCCGGATCTGTGCCCACCACGCTGAGGCCAAATGCCGCGGCAGTGCTGCTGCGGGGTAGAACAAGAACATCAGGAACAGGCCCGACCGAAGTTGGCGCCTGTAGCGGAAACGCCAATCTGGCCTGCGCCCTACGCCAGTTTCCACTCGATGATGAACCAGCACCTGTGGAAAGTAGTGAACCTCCCATCCTTTCCTCAACAACTCCATGGCCGCGAAGTCCTCCTCGCCGTACATCTCAAACCACTCTGGATATGGCGGGATAGATCGCCATGCCTCCATCCTCCAGACGTGACCGCCCCCCAGAAACGATTTCACGCGCCGTATGGGCTCACTGCCCGCGGCAGCGTTTTCCGGAAGCTTACGTCCCCAGAAGACGGGGAATGCCAATACGCCGCAGCGCGGATGACTCGCGAAGTATTCCAGAATCAACGGCACAAAGCCCGCAGTCACGATCTCTGCGTCATCGTCCAGGCTGAGAGCAAAAGCCGCATTAGTCGCGTTCAGCAATCGGTTTCGAGCCGCTATCAGCCCAACACCGGGATGTTGCTCGAAGACAGTAATGCTCGGAAACTCTCGGGCGACCACAGCGGCGGTGCCGTCGTCGGAACCGTCGACAAAGACGCTGATCTCATGCCGCGGCTCTAAGCACGGCGTCATGACCGCCAAGGTTTGGAGAAGGTCCGCCCGGCGGTCCCTGGTCGTGATCAGTAACGAGAGTGGAGGGGCACTCATTTTATTGCAGGATTGGCATCGCGGTCGGACGTTCCGTTCCCCGCAACCTGGCGATCACCTGCCGGTACGTGGCGGACTGAATTGGTCCAGATCTGCACGCCTAAAAACAAAAGAAGTATTATTATGGGATCGGTGGGCACACGATATCTCGGGATACCCACGTTGAGAAAACACGAGATCACCATTGTGTAAACCACGAGCGTCAATGCGAGACAATACGCAAACACCTGGTGGGGCGTAGTTACAAGGATTGACGGCGTTTCCGCCGGGCTCCGCGCCATTAGACCTTTGGAGAGCCCGAACAGTTGAGTTCCACCAAGCGCAAAGAGTTGCACACCAAAAATGAATATTACGACAAAGTGGAGCACCGACCAAAGGAATTGCACGAACCGCGTGTTGGAGTTTGCCAAGCCCTGGGTCCACGGAAACCAGTATGCCGATACAGCATCAGCGACCTCAAGGAGATAGGATAAGGGTGCTTTGGCGATCAGCACCAGATTTGCTTTGACGAGGTCCTGGGCAATCTCCGCCTCGGGCAGCCCTGACGTTCTGTGCATCTCCTCCAAGACTCTTCCGACGGATTGGTAACCCGTGTGGGAACTGCCCGTGATGAGGTCTGCATTGCGCGACCGTATCAGCGCGTCTCGCATCACGGCATAGCGGTCAGGCAGGCGCTCAACGAACCGGATGGTCCGCGTGGTGAGACTTAAGCTGAGAATAGGACTCTCAAAGTACCCAAACTTGACGTAGTTGAGGACGGAATACGATCCCATGACAGCAGCCGACACCAACACGAGTACAGTCCCAGCTCGAAGAAGATTGAGGTGACGGAAACCGTCCAGACGGAGCAGACGGGTGCAGACCCACAGACACGCTGTTATCGCCACGGCTGCGGCCTGGAATGTGGGCCGGGTAAGGGCAGTGTATGCCAAGGCGCCCGAAGACATCCAAAGGAACACCACTCGGTTCGTGGATATCCACGAGCACAGGCTGAATAATCCGACAGCAAGGCCGAATTCAGTAAGGTTCTCTGGGAGCACATAGCCGGAGGCCTCAACATAGGGAGGCAAGATAAGCAAAACGCCGAAGAGGAGGAGTGGTCTATGACTCAGTCCGAGGCCTGAGAGCATGGAGGCGAGCAGCCAGACGGCAATGAAGTGCAGACCTAACTGAACGTAGAACAAGGCCGCGGTTGCGTGCTGGCTCGCTCCTGTTAGCACCAGGAGAATGGGGTATCCCGGTGTCCGAAGGGACAAGTCGCTAAGCCGGAAATGTCGAAGGTCCTCAGCGAGGTGCATGTAACCCCATGAGTCCGCGCCCAGCACCGGCGCCTGACGCCAAAGGAGTACGTAAGCAAGAAAGGCCACAACAAACAGTACGACGTAGAGTTTCGCTGTCGCCAGGGGCAGGCCCCAAAACGTACCACGACCTGAATCCGCGACCAAAGTGGGCTTTTTCCCAATGGTTGTTTTCCCTTGCGTCATAAGATGTGAAGCTCACTCGGTCTTACTGGACCACATCGTCGCCGGGCGCGCGAGAATAACCTGGTATATGCTCGTCTCGTAGCTAAGCCAGGCTCCCAGCCCGTTGAGAGCCGCGATATGCCCAGCCAGTGCGCGTGCCGGACTGAGTGCACGGGCTTTCCAATTGAGTCGCCTGATTGGGTAGGCACGGTCTCGACATACCACCGATAACAATGCTTGTGAGCAAAGGTCCGAGAGCTCAGTTTCGCTGAGCCAAACTTCCACCGGCTGCCCCGCGTGCGTAAGCCGTTGCCATGCCCCCCACAACTCACCGCGAGGCGTTGTCAGGATCAAGTACCCCTCTGGCTTGAGGAGACGGCGGATGGATCTCAGGAAGTGCGGCTTTTCCTCAAGCGGCACATGCTCGATCACCTCCGAACAAACGATCCCATCGAAGGGTGATACCATCGGATCTGCCAGCAGTGTATCGACGGTGCCTGCAATGAACGTAACTTCGGGAAAGTTCTGCTGCGCTGCTTCAACCACCTTGCGAACCGGGTCGAGACCGGTTACCCGGCCTTCCTTGGCCAGCAGGTGCGACAGCCAACCTCTCCCGCAGCCCAGGTCGAGTATGGAGAGCGGCGCGGCAGCCCGGCCGGATTCCTGGCGAATTCGGGCCACCATCCGCGCAATGACCTTATACCTCGCGCCCTCATCCGCATTCGGCGTGGCGGAATTCCATCCAGGCCTGAGCCAGAACTCCTCATAGAAGCGATCGGTCGGGGAAGCATTCATGTTGTTACCGGTACACTCGGCGAGTTTTCTCATTCATACACCACCGCCGGAGACGAGGGCGCCCTCGGGGCGTCTATCACAATGAACATAGCGCCGGCTATCCTGCCAAGCGCCTCTCCAACCCCTCGTCGCAGCCCACCCTGGCGAGCATCTACAAACCGGCACAGCGTCAGCAGCAACGTGATAGCCCACCATCGGAGCCGATCGGGCACGGAAGGGTGAGGCCAGCGCTGCCGCCAGACATACCAGCCGTTGCGTACCACCATCCGGCCGTAGAGGAATGAGTTGGGCCGTCCGCCCTCATCGTGCCGGTGCGCCAGGCGGGCGGCCGTGCAAACGTAAAGCGGAACCGTGCGCGAAACCTGCAGCGAGAAGGAGAGGTCCTCGTAAAGGCCGTAGCCTTCAAAGTAAGTGGAAAACTTGTGGCGATCGAGAATCTCCCGGCGCCACGCTGAAGCCCCACCAAACATGAACTCGACTGGATAATCGTTCCCGTCAGGCGGCAAAAATGTGACCGAACGCCCATGCCCGAAGTGGGGCATCCACCCCGGTGGCGAATCGCTATCGAGCCGCAGGAGCTTTCGCAAGCGCCATCGGTAGTCCTCCCGCCGCTCCCAGTCCCCGCAACGAAACACGCCGACACTGGGTTTGCCGCCGGGATCTACCCGCCACCAGCGGGGCCCGGCGATGTACCCGCCCACGCCTCCCGCGTCGGGATGGCGCCGGAAACAGGCTCGAATTTCTTCAAAGTATCCCGGCTCCGGAATCGTGTCGTCATCCAGGAACGCCACAATACCGCTCCGCGCTCTCGCGACCCCATAGTTGCGCTGCCGCGTGAGGCCGCGATCCTCCGGTGGAACTCGAAAATAACGTACGAGCGCCAGGGTCTCCATCTCTCGCACAGCCGTCTCGGTGCTGGTATCCTCAGAGCCGTCGATCACGAGAACTTCCTCGGGCGGGGCAATCTGGCCGTTCAACGAGTCCACCAGACGGCGCACGGCCAAGGGACGGCGATAGGTACAGACGATCAATGAGAGTGGTTCTCGCGGCTGCGGCATTCGGCTCCTTCCAGAACCCGGCCGTACCAATCGATGGAAGCCTCCGCCATCGTGCGCAACGAAAATCTGGCTTGCACCTGGCTTCGGCCGCGCTCGCCGAAATCCCTTCCCAATGACGGATCCTTCAGGATTTGGAGCATCGCTCCTGCCAGACCTTCAATGTCTCCGAGCTTGACGAGCAGGCCGGTGCGGCCGTCCTCCACCACTTCCCGCGCCCAGCCGATGTCGTAGACCACCACCGGCTTGCCGCATGCCATGACCT
>OMOG01000344.1 GCA_900290305.1 Candidatus Sulfopaludibacter sp. SbA4 | reverse complement strand
GAGGCGGTGCTGGAGTTGCTGCGGCAGGGCAAGCCGTTCACCGGGAAAAATCTCGAAGACACTTACGTGAAGCGGCGCCGGGCAAGCTGGGTGGAGCAGGAGGGGCGGGTTGCGGAGAAGGCTCGCGACGGATTCCACCGCGGCGTGATTCCGGGACTGCTGGGGATGGCGATCGCCGGGCTGACCAACGGCAAGCACTCGATCGGCGGCGAGCCGCAGCTTCTGCCATCGCTCGAGGAGTACTACCGCCCGAAGATTCCGGCGGGCGAGGTGGAGCGGATTCTGTCGGAGTGCCGGGCCAGGGGCACGTCCTGCCACGCGGCCCTGATGGAGCGCTGCGGCTGGCCGGAGATTCCGTACGACGGGCAACTGCTGGTCTCGCAGCAGGACGCGCTGCTGATCGGCGGGAAGGTGCAGGCGCCGCCGGGCTACGCCGACCACGTGCGCTTCGTCTATCCCGACTTCTGCGAGCGGTGCGCCAGCAAGATGTGCATCGAGATGTGCTCGGGGCAGGCGCTCACGCCGGGGCCCGGCGGGGTGCCGGCGTTCGATCGCGAGAAGTGCGTCCACTGCGGGGCGTGTTTGTGGAATTGCGTGGCGCCGCTGGAGGACGATCCGCTGCGGAGCAACATCGCGTTTCGCGCGGGGGCGGGCGGGCTGCATTCGGGGGAGAACTGACGATTTCACCGCGGAGGAACGGAGGAGCGGAGACAAGCGCGGAGAAAAGCCGAGAGGGCGTCAGTTGCACTTGGGCGGGAAGTAAGTTAAGGTGGCGCCGGTGAGGCTTCCCATGAAATGTCTTCCGTTGCTCGCGCTCGCGCTGTCCACCTTGTGTTTCCCGCAAACGCCCGACGATTCCCAGCCGGCGTTTTCCAACGTGATGAATGCGCAGTATCCGCGCATACACGCGGACGGGAGCGTCACGTTCCGCATCGCTGCGCCCGGCGCGCAGAAAGTGCAATTGCAGCCAGGCGGCGCGGACAGCGGACTGGGCAAGGGCCCCTACGACATGGTCCGCGACGACAAGGGCGCGTGGACGGTGACCATCCCGCCGGCCGTTCCCGGGTTTCACTATTACTGGTTCCTGGTGGACGGCTTTGCCGCCAACGATCCGGGGAGCGAGACGTACTTCGGATATGGCAAGGAGACCAGCGCCGTAGAAGTACCAGAGAGGAGTGTCGTGCCCGAGAAGGGCGCGGATTACTACGAGCCGAAGGACGTGCCGCACGGCGAAGTGCGCCTGCGCGTGTACCATTCCAAAGTGACCGGACAGTGGCGGCAGGCGTACGTTTATACCCCTCCCGGCTATGACGGTTCGCGGACGCGCTATCCGGTTCTGTATCTGCAGCACGGCGCAGGCGAGAACGCCACGGGCTGGACGAAGCAGGGCCGCGCGAACCTGATCCTGGACAACCTGATCGCCGCGGGCAAAGCGGTGCCCATGATTGTGGTGATGGAGACGGGCTACGCCGTGAAGCCGGGAGCCGCTCCGGCGCCCACGGCCGGCGGGCGCGGCGGACCGCCGAACGCCATCGAGGAAGTGGTGATCAGCGACCTGATCCCCATGATCGACGGTACCTACCGGACCGCGGCGGACCGGGCGCACCGGGCTATGGCCGGACTGTCGATGGGCGGGGCGCAGACGCTGCAGATCACCTTGACCCACCTGGAGCAGTTCGCCTGGATCGGGTCATTCAGCGCGCCCATTCGCAATTTCGACGCGAAGGCGTCTTACAACGGAGTTTTCGCCGATGCGGCGGGATTCAATAAAAAGGTCCGGCTGTTGTGGATCGGGGCGGGGACGGCCGAGGAAGGCATGCACCAGGGCGCCCAGGGGATGCACGTCGCGCTGGACCAGGCTGGAATCAAGAATATCTTCTTCGAATCGGCCGGCACGGCGCACGAGTGGCAGACCTGGCGTAGAGACTTGAACGATTTCGCGCCGCGGCTCTTCCGGGACTAAGTGGCGCCGGCGGACGGATGGTGGCCCCGCACAGGCTCGAACTGTGGACCTTCGGTGTGTAAAACCGACGCTCTGACCAACTGAGCTACAGGGCCGAAATCTCAGTCTAGCATTCCCCTAACCCGATCCGCTGGCCCGCGTCAGACCCGGGCCCGCCGCGAATTCGGATCGCCCGCCCGCATGCGCGAGGAGACTCGATCCGCCTGGCAGTTTCGCTGGCTGCCTGGCAGTTTCGCTGGCTGCCTGGCAGTTTCGCTGGCTGCCTGGCAGTTTCGCTGGCTGGAGGATTCGCTGGACCGATCTCCGTTACGCCGCCCGCAGCTTCCGGCGCACTCCGGGAGTCGCCGCTCTCCGTACCGCCGCGCACATCGGCCCACTTTGTGCACATCAAACTCCGAAGGAGAAGATGCGAACAATGAAACCCCTTGGATTGTTGTTACTCGCACTCGGTACTCTGGCAGCGCAGGTGCCCAATCCTACACAGCAAAAAGCGCTCACTCCCGCGGAGACCGGCCAGCCCATGCCGATCTTCCACGTCACCGTGATCTCCCGCACCACCAAGGCGGTCAATTATCACCATCGCACCGGATCCACCCACATCGATTTTCGCGGCACCGAACTGATGCCCGCCGCCATCGGCGAAGCCAAGGTAGACAGCCAGATGGGTTCCACCAAGGTCGAGACCACCCTCCGGCACATGACGCCTGCCGCCCAATACGGCCCCGAGTACATGACCTACGTGTTGTGGGGCATCACGCCCGAGGGACGCGCCGCGAACCTCGGCGAAGTGGTTCTGGAAGGCGATCACGCCAAGCTTCTCTCCACCACGGATCTCCAGACCTTCGGACTGATCGTGACCGCCGAGCCGTATTTCGCCGTCACCCAGCCCAGCGACGTGGTCGTGGCGGAGAACTTCATCCGCACTGACACCGCCGGCACCATCGAGCAGGTGGACGCCAACTACCATCTACTCCAACGCGGCCAGTATGTCTGGAACCGAACTCAGTACCGGCCGGTGAGGATCAATCCCAAGGGACCGCTGCAGCTCTCGGAGGCCGAAAATGCCGTGGAGATCGCGCGCCTCGCGGGCGCGGAAAGATACGCCGCCGACACCTTTCACAAGGCGGTAGTCGACCTTCAGAACGCGGAAGACTTTCTGAACCGCGGCCGGAATCGCAAGGAATCCGAGACCGACGCCCGCGAAGCCGCGCAGATGGCCGAAGACGCCCGCATCATCACCTTCCGCAAAATGCAGGAAGAGGAACAGGCCAACGAGCGTGCGGCTGCGGCCCAACGTCAGGCGGAGGCGCAGGCACAGGCCCAGCAGGCCGCCGAGCAGGCCAGAATGGAACAGGAGCGCCGGGCGCAAGCCGACGCCGCCCGCCAGGCCGCCGAGCGGGCCCGGCATGACGCCGAACTGGCCACCGCGCAAGCCCAGCAGGCCGCCGCGCAGGCAGCCCAGGATAGGGCTGCCGCCGATGCCGCGCGCGCTGCTGCGCTGGCGCAACAGCAGTCCGCCCAAGCCGAAGCCGACCGAGCCCGCCTGGCCGCTCAGCAGGCCGACCGCGAGCGCCAACAAGCCGAAGCCGAGAAGACCCAACTGCGCGAGCGCCTCCGCCAGCAGCTTAACCTGATTCTGGAGACGCGCGAGACCGCCCGCGGCCTCATCGTCAACATCTCCGATGTCCTGTTCGACTTCAATAAGTACACGCTGAAGCCCGGCGCCCGTGAAAAAATGGCCAAGGTCTCGGGAATCCTGCTGGCCTATCCCGGGCTCAAGATCCAGGTGGAAGGCCACACCGATAGCATTGGCAGCGACGAGTACAATCAGCGCCTGTCCGAACAACGGGCCGACGCGGTCCGCGATTACCTCGCCGCCCAGGGTGTGCCGTCCGGGTCCGTGACCGCGGTGGGCCTCGGCAAAGCGCAACCGGTAGCATCCAACGATACCGCCGCCGGACGCCAGCAGAACCGCCGCGTGGAACTGGTGGTATCGGGCGAGCCCATCGGCGTCGAAGGCACCGGCCAGATGAGATGAAGAGCTAGCCCACTCACCGTGGGGCAGGCGCCGGTTTGCGGGCCCGTTCCGGATTCCGCCTATACTTTTTTTGCTGGTCGTCGCGATGGCTCCTCCGACTTCCCCAGCTCGGCCTCGATCTCCTCGATGGTCGGAAGTGTGCCCTTGAGTTGCTCCGGCAGAGCTTTCAGGTGGCGGAATTCCGATATGCCCATCGGAGTCGCTGTGTTCCTGAGGGCGTATTCGGCGATGACTCGGTTTTTCGATTTGCAGAGAATGAGTCCGATGCTCGGCTGGTCATCCGGGTGACGAAGCAGGTCATCGACGGCCGAGAGATAGAAGTTCATTTTGCCGGCATACTCCGGTCGGAAAGGTGTCATTTTCAGGTCGATAACGACGAAGCACCGGAGCTTCAGGTGGTAGAAGAGCAGATCGAACTTGAAATCCTCGCCCGCAACTTCGAGCGGCACCTGGCTGCCCACGAAGGCGAAACCAACTCCGAGCTCAATAAGAAATTGGCGGAGGTGGGCGAGCAGCCCCCTTTCAAGGTCGCGCTCCTGTGCTTCCTCGGAGAGGGTGAGAAAGTCGAAGTTGTAGGGGTCTTTGATGAGTTGCTGGGCGAGATCGGATTGCGGTGATGGAAGGGTCGCCCGAAAGTTTGTGATCGCCTTCCCCTGGCGGCGGTAGAGGCCACTCTCGATGTGAATGACAAGGATGTTCCGGCTCCAGCCATGCTCGATCGCTTTCTGGATGTACCAGAGCCGCTCGCCGGCATCCTTGACCTTGTCAAGAAGAACGCAGTTATGGAACCACGGCAATTGTGCAGCAGCCTGCTGCACAATTGGTTCATCCGGCCAGGCCTCTGCAAAAGCCCTCATATACTTCAAGTTGCGGGTTGAGAGCCCCTGCATATCCGGGAATTCCGAGTGTAGATCCTTGGACAGTCGCTCGATGACCTTCGTCCCCCACCCTTCTTCCTTCTGGCGGGTCAGGATCTCGCTTCCGATTCCCCAGTACAGGAGTACGAGCTCGCGGTTTACGCCCACGGCGGCGCGAACCTGCGCTATTCGGATGCGGCTCTTAAGTAGGGACAACAGGTCCTGGTAGCCCTTCGAACTGAAGATGAGATCCGCCATGTGTCACCTTCTGTCGTAGCAGATTTCGACCATCCAGGCATAGCTGAGGCAGGCGCATCAATCGGCCAACTGTCAAAACGAAAGTGGCAGGACCGAAAATTCTCAGAGGGAAGGGCCGAAAACCCTCAGCGTGGCGTCCGTGTCTGGCGCCGGGCGACTGCGACCTGCACCATGTTGTTCCAGTCCTTCTCTCCCTGAGCCGGAAGATGCACTCTGAATCTCAGATCCGCCCTCTCGCTCTCGCGCAACACCAGCGACAGCCAGGCGGACCATCTCCACGAATGAGCGGCCAGCTCGGCATCAAACACAGCCACAACCGTCCAGACAACTGCGCGATGGCTGCCTGCACCAAAGCCGGCCCGAATCCCCCCAAACCCAAGCCGCCGATATGGTAATCCAACGGCGTTCATCGAGTCCGGCCTGGAGGTGCCCAAGCAAATTGCCCCGGCAGGTTAACGAGCTGTGCAATGTCCGGAAAGAAGCTTGCCGAAGGGCGACCCTCCAGCCGTGTACCCCGTGACCAAACGAAATTGGTGAAATTTTTTGGGGGGCTCCAAACGGCCGTCCGTTTGCAAACCGGCTAAAGCGATTGATCACGACCTCAAGCCCTGCCGCTGCTGAGACTCCACAGACGAACCTCGCCGTCCGTCGTTCTGGCGATGAGCACTCGAGCAAATGATCCGAAAATCCGCCAGCCGGCCAGACTGAGCGACCGGACGCGGCGGGCTAGAAGCAGATCTTCTAATTTGATCTGGGCGATACCATCGAAACGCACCGCATACCCTAACGCGGTCGCGTCCTCATCGGTGATCGGCGGAAGGTAGAGGTCCCGCCGGCTTTTGAAACTGAGCAAGATTTGAAGCGTCTTCCGGGTCTCTTCGGTACTCCCGCGGAGCGGACTGATTCGAAGCGGCGATGCAGATGCGGGAACAGGATTCAATTGGGGGTGGGTAGAGCTGGTAAGCCCCTCCGGTCAACAGACCTCGACCAGCAGCATTGACCCCGTTCCCCTGAGCGGCACCACAAACGACGGGATCTTTCAAGCCCAGATGACGATTGCAAAATCGGCTGAGCAGGGGCAGTGGCAAGTGTTGGCGGTCGCCCTGCGAGACGTGGTTGGCAATACTGCCACGCTCTCCACGGCAGCTTTGCAAACGTTGGGATTTCCAATCACGCTGATTGTCACCTCCGCGAACAGCGATACGGTTGCCCCCAGTCTCGTGGCTTTCGAGCTCTCGCCGACG
>OMOG01000153.1 GCA_900290305.1 Candidatus Sulfopaludibacter sp. SbA4 | reverse complement strand
GGAAATTCGGACGGCGATCCAAAAAGTACCAGCCTGAACGCACCAACCCCCAACCCCCAACCCCCAACCCCCAACCCCCGATCTGTCGCTCTTCCGGGCCTCCTATCGCGTGTTTTCGGCGCATTTAGTTTGCGTCAGTTCCAAAAATCGAACTTTATTTTCCCCATGTTTTCAACCACTTAGTCCTCCGCGCTCCTGCCATGCTGATGTTGTCGTGCTACGTGTTGAATAGGGAAGAAAAACGAAGAGCACTTGGCTTTGCAAGCCTCGCGGTCCCCAACCGGCCGTGAGGCTTTTTTATTTCCCCCTCAAAGGAGATTCCACGATGGCCACCGACAAACAAACCGAGGCCAACCGCCAGAATGCGCAAAAATCCACCGGGCCTCGCACCGCCGAGGGCAAGGCCCGCTCTTCCATGAACCACCTCACCACCGGCATCGACGCCAAATCCGCCATCATCCCCGGCGAAGACCCCGCCCAACTCCAGGCTCTCGCCGACCGGATCGGCGCCGAATTAAAACCCGCCACCGAGGCCGAGCGCCACCAGGTCGATATTAAAACCCGCCACCGAGGCCGAGCGCCACCAGGTCGATATCATCATCCACTGCGATTGGAAGGCCCGGCGCTATGTCCGCTGCGAAGCTGAGATCTGGCGCTCAACCATGGAGAGACCGCTCGGGCGGAAGGAACCCAATCCCGTGGGCTACGGCTACTCTCTGTGCCCGATCGTTTTCAGCCGCCTGGACCGCCGTGTCGAAGTCAACGAGCGCCTCTCGAACCACGCCCGCCACGAGCTCGAACGTCTCCAGTCCAACCGCTTCGCCGCCGAAGCGGCCGAGCCGGCCCCGCAACCCGTTGAAACCGAAGCCCCCGCCGAGGAATTGGGTTCGAACCTCCAAAGCGCCCCCGAGCCCGCCGCCACCGGGTCCCCGGCCCCCAACCCCATCCCCGCCGCCCCGAAATTCGGTCCGGAATCCGCCTCCGACCCCCGCGGAACCCCGGACGAGGCGCCGCCCCGCAGCGCGTAGGCTCAAAAGAGCCCGCGCAGGCAAAAAACGAGCCCGAAACCGGCTCGAATCCCATCCGCTTTGCCGTGCTAACGCCCAACCCGCGTCCATTGAAGGAGTCAACCATGTCACCTCTGAACACGCCCGAAGCCACCCCGACCCTGCTGTCCCCGGCCCGAAGCCACCCCTCGGCTTCCCTCTTCTCCGCTCCCCCCGCGCTCGTGCTTTTCTCTCCCGCCCTCCGCGTTGCCAACTCCGCGCCTCGGCGGCTCCGCGTCAAATCCAGTCTCGACACCCTTGCCACCCACCCCGCCGCGACTTATCCTGACAGTGAACTCCGAAATTCCCCCCGCGCGCTGCCCGCGGGAAGTGAGGTCTCCATGCGCACCCTCATAGCCGCACTCCTCCTGATCGCTCCGCCGGCGTCCGCCCGCACCGTCGTCTTCTGGCAGGACGCCTTCCCCACCGTCGCCAGCCAGCCCATCGCCCGCGTAGCCCTCGCCCAAGCCCTCGATGGCCTCGACCCGGTCTTCGCTTCCCTCGATTCGCTCCGCGACCCCACCTCTCTGGCCGCCACCGATCTCCTCGTCCTGCCCTACGGCTCCGCCGTGCCCACCGATGCCTGGAGCGCCATCCAGCAATATCTCCGCGCCGGCGGTAACCTCCTGGTCCTCGGCGGCCAGCCCCTCCGCGTCCCCGTAACGCGAGTCGCCGGTAAGTTCACCGAGGCGCGGCCCCAGGATTCCTATTCCAGCGAACTGGACCTCCGCCACACCTACGAGGTGCCCGTGCCCGGCCCGGCCACCTTCGCATGGAAGCCCGGCTATGCCTTCCTCCACACGCCCCAAATCCGCGCCCGCCGCTTCTTCACGCTCGAGGGCCGCGTCTCCGGCCTCGGCTACATGCTGAACTCCGAAGGACTCGAACTGGCCGCACCCGTGGTCGTGGCCGACCATGCCTCCGCCGGCCGCGGGGGCGCGGCAGCCCGAAGTGCAGCCATGCTCGGAGCCCGCTTCGTCCTCCTCGATTTCGACCCCGCCCCCGGCTACTGGGAATCGCCCGACGGCATCTCCCTCATTCACGAAGCCGCCAACTACGCGCGCCAGGGCGCCACCCAGTTCTCTCTCGAGCTGCCCTTCTCCACCCTGCTGCCCGGCGAGTCCCCGCGCGTCATCGTGCATCTGCACGCGCGCCGCGAATCCGGTGACGTCAAGATCGAGCTGCTCTCGGGAACCACCGTCCTCGAAACCGCGCGCGCCGCCGACGGCCAAACCGCCGAATTCCACCAGTCGCTCGCCCCCGGTTTCTACACCGTCCGCGGCACGTATGAAGACGGCGGCCAGCCCCGCGAGGCCTACCAGAACGGCTTCTGGGTGGAAGACCAGCAACTCCTCAAATCCGGCCCGGTCCTCGGCGTGAAAGGCGATTTCCTCACGCGCGATGGCCAGCCCTTCTTCCCCATCGGCGCCAACTACTTCACCACCGAGGAGAACGGCTGGGATTTCGCCGGCCCGCGCAACGCCTGGGTCTGGGAAAAGGATTTCGCCGAAATGTCGCGCCACGGCGTGACCTTCGTCCGCACCGGCGTGTGGATGCCCGTCCTGCGCTTCCTCGATCCCGCCACCGGCGCCGCTCCCGAGCGGTTCCTCCGCAACCTC
Source organism: Candidatus Sulfopaludibacter sp. SbA4 (assembly GCA_900290305.1). Taxonomy (GTDB): domain Bacteria; phylum Acidobacteriota; class Terriglobia; order Bryobacterales; family Bryobacteraceae; genus OMOG01. The sequence goes on along the minus strand of OMOG01000153.1, from coordinate 5,483 downwards.
GAAGCCTTCCTGCTCAGCGCCCGCCGCCACAACATCATCGTCAACTTCACCTTCTATGCCTTCCACCCGCGGCCCGGCCAGTCGCCCGAAGGCCAGTTGCCTCCTCCCGCCGACCAACCCGCGCCCACTCCGCCGCCCGGTCCCGGCCGCGGCGGCCGCGGAGCCGCCCCGTCATCGCCGCCCGCCCCTAATCCCTACATCGATCCCGCGGCCATCCGCGCCGAGCAGAACTACATCCTCTCCCTCGTGAATCGCTTCAAGGACGCTCCCTTCCTCTGTTACGACCTCATCAACGAGCCCAGCTTCTCCAACCCCGGCCGCCCCTGGAGAGGCAACACCCCCAACCGCGACCCCGCGGAAAACGCCGCCTGGCGCAAGTGGCTCGCCGCAAAGTACGGCACTCTCGCCGCCCTCGCCTCCGCGTGGTCCGTCACGCCCGAGCAGCTCGGCAGCTTCGACGCCGTGCCCCTTCCCGCCGATGCCGACCTGGCCTTCGCCCGTTATCGCAACGCCCGCGAAGTCCGCGCGCTCGATTACAACCTCTTCGCGCAGGAGATGTTCACCCAGTGGGTGCGCGCCATGGTGACCGCCATCCACGGCGCCGGCAGCCGCCAGCTCGTCAACGTGGGCCAGGATGAAGGCGGTGTTACCGATCGCGTGCTGAACCAGTTCTACGGCGCGGGCGGCGTCGCGTTCACCACCAACCACTCCTACTGGCGCGACGATGCCCTGCTCTGGGATTCGGTCGTGGCCAAGCGCCCCGGTATGCCCAACATCGTCGGAGAAACCGGCTACCAGCCCGTATGGGCGCTCGATGGCGCTTGGCGCTACGACGAAATCACCGGCTACGGCCTGCAGGAGCGCAAATGGGCCCTCGGATTCGCCGCCGCCAATAGCGGCGCGCTGCAATGGGACTGGGCCCGCGAGGTCGATTTCGGCATGAAGCGCAGCGACGGCTCCGCCAAAATCTGGCAGACCATGATGCGCGACATGGGCCAATTCGCCGGCAAGCTCGCGCCCTGGGCCTCCGAGGTCGTTCCGCCCGAGGTAGCCATCGTGCTGCCGCAATCGCTACAGCTTTCAGTTCGCAACTCGACCGCGCTCGAAGCCCAGCAGAAGTGCGTCCGCGCGCTCTATCACTACGCGCGCGCCGAAGCCTACGCCGTCGGCGAATACCAGGTAGAGCTGCTCGGCAATCCCAAGCTGATCGTCCTGCCGTCGCCCTTCGGCCTCACGCCGGGCGCGTGGGAGGCCATCCGCGGCAAGGTCGAGGCCGGCGCGACTCTCCTGGTCTCCGGACCCTTCGATGACGACCCGCACTTCCACCCCACCGGCCGTCTGAAGGAAATTGGGTTCGTTTCGCAAACCGTTCCCATGACCCTCCGCGAGGCTCTCATCAAGTGGCCCGAGGGAGAAGCCCGCCTCAGCTACGGCGGCGACAAGACCACCTTCCTCGATCGCGCCTCGCTCGCCGATGGCGCGCCGTGGGCTGAGAAGCCGCTCGGCAAAGGCCGCGTCCTCTTCTCGCCGCTGCCGCTCGAGCTGAACGACAACCTCGAAGCCATCGGCGCCGTGTACCGCTACGCCCTGAAGACCGCGGGCGTCGCCGCCACCTACGCCGCTGGCGTACAGGACCCCGGCATCCTGATCTGTCCCACCCGCTTTCCCCACGCCACCCTGTACGTGCTGACCTCGGAATCCGCGCGCCAGGACGTCTCCTTCCGCGACCAGCGCAGCGGCAAGACGTTCTCCGGCTCGCTCGACGCCGGCCGCGCCGCGCTGCTCCTCATCGGCGATGATGGAGCGCAGCTCGCCGCCTACAACTGGCGCAACTGACGTGCCTCCCAACCCCTACACCTGAACCTTGCCCCCAGCCTGTGGCGCAGGCAGTCGTGCCTGCCGCGCCGAGATTCGTCTCGGCGCTTCTTGTGTCACGCGACCTTCCGCCAGCCCCAGTAAGCCGCCACTCCCGTAGCCACAATCACAAACGCCATCAGGCTCGGCCCCGCCTGCGTCACAAACGCATTCACCATGAACCACACCGACACCGCCACGAAGGCCCACAACGTCCACGGATAACCCCACATCCGGTACGGCCGCTCGGCCCCCGGCATCTTGCGCCGCAGCACCCACACCGCCGCGACACTCATGGTGTAGAAGATCCACGCCGCCAGGATCGAGTACGTGAACAGGTTCTCGTACGACCCGCTGACCACCAGGACCGCCGTCCACACGCCGCTCCACACAATCGCGCTCGAAGGCGTCAAAAACCTCGGATGCACCTTCCCGAATCGCGCGAAGAACAGCCCGTCCTGCGCCTGCGCGAACGGGATCCGGGCCGAAGTCAGAATGCAGCCGTTGACCGCGCCGGTGATCGAGCACAGCACCGCCAGTGCCACGAACGTCCCGCCGATCGGGCCTATCGTGCGGGTCGCCAGATCCGCGCCCACCCGCTCCGTCGCGGCGATTTCCGGGATGGTCATCACCTTCAGGTAGGCCACGTTGGCGAACACGTACAGGAACCCCACCGCCGCCATCCCGATGGCCAGCGCGCGCAGCAGGTTGCGCTGCGGATCGCGCACCTCGCCTGCCACGAAGCTCACGTAGCTCCAGCCGTTGTACGCCATCAGGCACGCCGCCATCGCCACCCCGAAATTCCCCAGCGACACGGGCGCGTCCGGACCCGTCGAGGCGGCCCTCTGCGGACTCGCCAGCGCCGCCCCGATGAGTATCAGCAGCGCCGCAATCTTCAAGCCCGTGAAGATCCGCTGCACCCACGCGCCTTCCCGAACCCCCACGTAGTTGACCGCCGAGAGCAGCGCGATCAGCGCAATCGAGACCACCTTGCCCATCACTGGCGTCAGCGGCACGAAGTATCCGGCGTAGATCGCGAACGTCACCGCCAGCCACGCGCTGCCTCCCGAAAGCACCGCCAGCATGAACGTCCATCCGCACACGAACGCGCACATCGGTCCGTACGCTTCCCTCAGGTAGACGTACTGCCCGCCGGTCGCCGGAAGCATCGCGCCCAACTCCGCGTACGCCAGCGCTCCGAAGAAGGAGAGCACGCCCGAGACGATCCACACCGACAGGATGGCCACATGCGAAGGCAGGCTCTTCGCGATCAGGTTGGGCAGCAGAAAGATGCCCGACCCGATCACGATGCCGATCACGATTACGGTGGCATCCAGCGCGCCCAGTCTTCGCGGCAGCTCCACATCAGCCTCCGAAGCGCTCGCCCGTGTGCTTCTCCACCGCATCCAGATCGAGCGCGATCCCCAAGCCCGCGCCGTCAGGCACCGCGAGCATCCCGTCCGCATCCAGCTTCCAGCGATTCTCTACCAGGTCGTCGATGAATGGCGACCCGGTCAGGTATTCAACCAGGTCGGTGTTGCGGAACGCCGACGCTAGGTGGAGATCCGAGGCCAGCCCCAGTGCGGTGTTCCAACCGTGCGGGATGAACCGCACCCCGCACTCCTCCGCCATCCACGCGATGCGCCGCTCTTCGCTGATGCCCCCGACTTTGGTCACGTCCGGCTGCACGATGTCGAAGGCCCTCTGCTGCAGCCACGGCGTGAACGCTTGCCGCCTCGTCAACACCTCGCCGCCCGCGATCGGCAACGGAGCGCTGTTCCGCAGCAGCACGTAGTCGTGCAGGCTGTCGGGCGGCAGCGCCTCCTCGAACCAGTGGACGTCGTAGTCGGCCAGCATCCTCGCCGTGCGCACCGCCCATTTGAAATCCTGCGGCCAGAAGGCATCGCTCGCCCCGGCATCCACCATCAGCAGCGACTCCGCCCCCACCGCCTCCCGCGCCGCCCGCACGATGGACTCATCCACCGCGAAGCTCTGCCGCCCGAACGGGCCCCACCCGATCTTGAAGGCGCGAAATCCTTCGGCCCGCACCGCCGCAAGCTGCTCCGCCAGTGCCCGCGGCTCGCGCATCAGCAGCGACGCGTAGGGCCGCACCCGCTCGCGATACCGCCCGCCCAGCAGCCGACCCACGGGCTGCCCCGTGGCCTTGCCGAGAATGTCCCACAATGCGATATCGATGCCGCTGATGGCGTGCGTGATGGAGCCGCCGCGCCCCATCCAGAACGTGTTGGCGTGCAGCTTCTCAGTGACCCGCTCCGGCTCGAGCGCGTTCTCTCCCAGGTAGAGCGGCGCCAGCACGTCGAGCGCGCCGCGCACTAGCGCATCGTTGGTGAATGAGGAGCCCCAGCCCGTGATGCCCTCGTCCGTGAACACGGCGACGAGCGTGTGGACGCAATCCTCCGGCCGGATCTCGTTGGCCCAGCCGCCTTCGGGCGTGCCGTGGCGCAAACCCGCCGACCGAATTTCCGTGATTCTCATCTCGACCTTGACAGAGTATAATCGGACGCATGTTACGGCGCAATTTCCTGGGCACCCTGATGGCCGGCGGCGCGCTCACCCGCCTGGCACGCACCGAGCAGCAGCAGCCCGCCGCACCGGCTGGCGGCGTGCACGCACCGAGCAGCAGCAGCCCGCCGCACCGGCTGGCGGCGTGTTCCTCGAACGCCCTGCTGCGGGCCAGCCGCACCGCGGCAAAGTGCTGCTTGCCTTGCAGGCCCACTCCGACGATGTCCCGCTGTTTGCCTCGGGCACGGTGATCAAGCTGATCGAAGAAGGCTATACCGGCTACCTGCTGCGCGCCACCAACGACGACATGGGCGACGCCCCCGGACTCGGCACCGCCGGCACCATCGGCGAGGCCGTGCTGGGCAATGAGCGCGACACCGACGAAGTGTCGCGCGCCCTGGGCTGCAAGAGCCACTTCGACCTGAACTACAACAACCACCGCATGGCCGACATCTCGCTCAACGAGCTGATCTGCCGCCTCATCTTCATCATCCGCCTGCTCAAGGTGGATACCGTGGTGTGCTGGGACCCTTGGGCCCACGACGAGGAGAATCCCGACCACTACATGCTGGCCCGCGGCATCGAAGCGGCCTGCTGGATGGCCGGCCGCGCGCACGACTATCCGGAGCAGTTCGCCGCCGGCCTGCAGCCCAAGGCCGTCGTGGACAAGTACTACTACGCGCGGCGTCCCGAGATCACGCGTGTCGTGGACATCACGAAGCAGATCGACAAGAAAGTGGAAGTCAATCGCGCGAACACCGCCAAAGGCCCCGCCGGACACCTCGGCTCCCGCCTGCGCGCCGACCTGGCGAAGCGCAACCAGCGGCTGCCTCTGCTCGGCGACGACGACCTCACCGCCGACCGCAACTACATCAAGGAATTCGAAATGGCGGGCAGCCGCGAATTGGGCAAACGCTACGGCGTCGAGTACGCCGAAGCCTTCCACTACATCGGGCCCGGAGGCGGCAGCGAGCGGCGCGTCGACACCTACGTCAAGGATCACGCCGTGCCCACGAAGAAGTAGCGGCGTGGCGCAGCCACTCGTGGCTGCCGCGTCCCGACTCATCCGGACGTTTGTCCGCTCGCCGTGGGTTAGAATAAGAAGC
>OMOG01000086.1 GCA_900290305.1 Candidatus Sulfopaludibacter sp. SbA4 | reverse complement strand
CTCGCTCGAGTTGGGAATCGATATCGGCACCGTGGATCTGGTCTGCCAGATCGGCTCGCCGCGGTCGATCGCGGTCGCGCTGCAGCGCATCGGGCGCGCCGGCCACTGGGTGGGGGCGCTGCCCAAGGGCCGCATCTTCGCCACCACGCGCGATGAGCTGATCGAGTGCGCCGCCCTGGTGCGCGCCATTCGCCAGGGCGAACTGGACCGCCTGGAGGTCCCGCGCAACGCCCTCGACATCCTGGCGCAGCAACTGGTGGCCGCGTGCGCCTGCGAGGATTTTTCCGAGGACGATCTCTTCGCCCTGGTGCGCCGCGCCGGGCCCTACCGCACGCTCGAGCGCCGCGATTTCGACGCCGTGCTGGAAGTGCTCTCCGAGGGCATCGCGACCGCCCGCGGCCGTAGCGGCGCGTATCTGCATCGCGACGCCGTCAACCATCGCGTGCGCGGCCGTCGCGGTGCGCGCCTCACCGCCATCACCTCGGGCGGCGCCATTCCCGAGACCGCCCAGTACCTGGTGGTGGCCGAGCCGGAAGGCACCACCGTGGGCACGCTGGACGAGGACTTCGCGGTGGAGAGCATGGCCGGCGACGTCTTCCTGCTGGGCACCACGTCATGGCGCATCCGCCGCGTCGAGTCGGGGCGCGTGCGCGTGGAGGATGCACACGGCGCCGCGCCCACCATCCCGTTCTGGCGCGGCGAGGCTCCCGGCCGCACCGTGGAGCTTTCGCGCGAGGTGTCGCGCCTGCGCGAAGAGATCGCCAGTGGCACCATCGACCTGGAGTCCCAATGCGGCCTGGACCGCCGCGGCGCCGACCAGGCCATCGAATACGCGCAAGCCGGCCGCGCCGCCCTGGGCGCCACCCCGACCGTGACGCGCATCGTCGCCGAGCGCTTCTTCGACGAAGGCGGCGGCATGCAACTCGTTATCCACGCGCCGTTCGGGGCGCGCATCAACCGGGCCTGGGGCCTGGCGCTGCGCAAACGCTTCTGCCGATCGTTCAACTTCGAGCTGCAGGCCGCCGCCACCGATAACGGCATCGTCATCTCGCTGGGCGAGCAGCACTCCTTTCCTCTCGACATCGTCTTCGAGTTCCTGCGCCCGGCCACCGTGGAAGACGTGCTCACGCAGGCGCTGCTGGCCGCGCCCATGTTCGCCGCCCGCTGGCGGTGGAATGCCACGCGCGCCCTTGCCATCCCGCGATACGTGGGCGGCCGCAAGCTGCCACCGCCCATCCAGCGCATGCGCGCCGACGACCTGATGGCCGCCGTGTTTCCCGACCAGGCCGCCTGCCCGGAGAATCTTTCGGGCGAGGTACGGATTCCCGATCACCCGCTGGTGAAAGAGACCATCGCCAACTGTCTCTACGAGGCCATGGATCTGCGCGGCCTCCAGTCGCTGCTCACCGCCATTCACGAGGGCGAAGTGCAAACCCTCGCGATCGATACCCCCGAGCCCTCGCCTTTCTCGCACGAGATCCTGAACGCCAATCCCTACGCGTACCTGGACGACGCCCCGCTCGAGGAGCGCCGCGCCCGCATGGTGCAGATGCGCCGCACCCTGCCCGCCGATTACGCCGATGGCGCGTCGGCGCTCGATCCCGAGGCCATTGCGCTGGTCTCTTCGGAAGCCTGGCCGCCCATGCGCGACGCCGACGAGCTGCACGAAGCGTTGTGCGACCTGACGTTGATGCCGGCCACGACAAGCGCCTTCTTTTCCGAGCTGGTAGCCGCCCGGCGCGCCGCCACCGTGACGATCGCGGGCTGCGCCTTCTGGGCCGCGGCCGAGCGCATCGACCTGGTGCGCCGCGTCTACCCGCAAGCTGTCATCGAGCCGCCCATGGCCGCGCCCGAGGGCATCCGCCCTATTCCCGAAAGCCCGGAAGCCTGCGCCGCCGAGATCCTGCGTGGATGGTTCGAATGCTCCGGTCCCTTGCGCGCTTCGGGCCTCGCGGACTCGCTCGCCATGCCTCGCGAGTTAGTGGACCAAGCCCTCGCGCAGCTCGAAGCGGAAGGCCAGATCCTGCGCGGCAACTTCACGTCGCGCCCCGAGCTCGAATGGTGCCACCGCCGCTTGCTGGCGCGCATCCACCGCCTCACCATCGGACGCCTGCGCCGCGAAATCGAGCCCGTCTCGACCGCCGAGTTCTTCGCGTTCCTGAACCGCTGGCAGCACCTCACGCCCGGCAGCCAGTTGCACGGCGTGGATGGCACGCTGCAAATTATCAAGCAATTGCAAGGCTCCGAATTCCCGGCGGCGGCGTGGGAGTCCGAAGTCTTGCCGCGGCGCGTGGCGCGGTATGTGCCCGACTATCTCGACCAGCTCTGCCTCTCGGGCGAAGTGAGCTGGGGGCGGCTCTCGCCCCATCCGGCCTTCGATCGCGAAGAAGAGGACCACAAGAGCCGGCGCGTGCGCCCCACCCGCGTGGCGCCGCTCGCCATCTTCCTGCGCGAGGATGCGCCCTGGCTGCTAGCCACTCCGCAGCCATCTCCCAAGGACTCGCTCTCGCATCCCGCGCGCGAGGTGCTGGCCGTTCTGGAATCGCGCGGCGCCTCGTTCTTCGCGGATCTCGCGCGCGCCACCGGCCGCCTGGCCAGCGAAGTGGAAGACGCACTGTGGGAGTTGGTGGCGGCCGGCCTGGTGACCGCCGACGGCTTCGAGAATCTGCGCGCCCTGCTCGATCCCAAGCGCCGCGCCGGCCAGGGCAAGGGCCGCAGCGCGCGTCCCCGCCATGCGCCCGGACGATGGGCCCTGCTGCGGCATACCGGCGCGCCGCCCGAGGGCCAGGCCGAAGCCTTCGCCCGTCAACTGCTGGCACGCTGGGGCGTGGTCTTCCGCGATGTCACTGCGCGCGAATCGATTTCACCGGGATGGCGCGACCTGCTGGTGGTGCTCCGCCGCATGGAATCGCGGGGCGAAATCCGCGGCGGCCGTTTCCTCGATGCATTTTTGGGCGAGCAGTTCGCCCTGCCCGAGGCGCTGGATCTGTTGCGCGCGATCCGCCGCAGTGGAGAGACTGCCAACGCGCCCGAGGGTCCCGGTCCGTGGGCCGCGCTCCAGCCCCCCGCGCCCGCTGCTTCCGCAGCCCGGTGATGGTGGGAGGGGTTCCTGATGTGGATGAGAGCGAACCAAACGGGAATTGGTCCCTGACGCTGAGGCACGGAGAAAGACGCGGAGGAAGACGCGGAGCCTTGGCCACGGTGCCCGTGGCGGAATGAGAAGGGAAACTGGGCGGGAGCGGGCTGCAGCATGGTGGGGGTGCGAAGAAAGCGTCGACACGAGTGTCGACGCGGCACGCTGAGAGCGTGCGCCACGGTTGGATTCGAGACTGCAGTTACGACTTGACGGGAAGTTTCCGGAGAGAAGACCAAGAGAGTTGTGACTTCGGGGAGCAGGTCCGGGCAAGCAGGGAGGCACTTACGTGTGGTATCGCTCCATGGTCCGCGGATTGTATCCCCAATGAAACTCCAGCTCGTACCCCATGGATTTCGCGAGGCCATCCAGATCCGGGAACAGCGTCGCGAACGTGATGTTCATGCGGTAGAGTTCCCGCATCCCCACTTCGCGCACCGGGTTTGTCAGCACGATCTTCGCCAGGATATTCTCCTGGTCCGCGTCGCTCAGCATCTCTTCGATCGGCAGATCCAGCACGCCCGGCACCGCGAAAGTCCCCGACTGCGCAATCAGCCGCCGGTTCATGGTGTGCGGTTCCCCCATCCAGATGAAGCGGTGATATCCCTTCAGGTAGAACCGGTGGAAATTCCCTTTCGGACGCGGATCCATGCGCGCCGGCTGGGGATTGCGGCTGCTGTCGATGCGCGCCGGATTCATGGCCCACACCACGCCGTCGGCCAGCGTCCGCTCCAAAGCGAAGAACGCCGCCACGTAGGGCGACCACGTGAAATCGATCAGCCGCGTGGGCGCGCCATGATGCTGCATCAGCGCGAGCCACTGGAAATCGTCGTCGGTGTCGGGCGGCTTGTCCAGGAACTGGTGCGCTTTGCGCTTGAAGATGCGCAGGATGCGCTCCTCTTGCGCGGGCCACGCCTTCGGGGCCACGCCGAAATTTTGCAGGTAGCGGGAAATCGAGCTGTAGAGCGGCCATCGCTCGTCGCGCTCGCCGCGAAACGCCCAATGTGAATATGGAGGGCTGGTGACCAGCTTCAGGAACGCCTCCCAGGATTCCAGCCGGAAGACGCGGTAGGGCCGGCGGGCCCGTTTGCGCTCTGCCATCTATTAGCTATCGTAGCGGTATAGCGCCTGCTCGATCGCGACGCCCCGCACCTCGATGCGCTTCAAGTCGGTCGAGCCCACGCCGTGGCCTTCGGCCAACAGCAGCGTGTTGTCGCACGTCTGGAACGGCGCGGTGCCGCGAGTGGCGCGCGGATTGTAGCCCATCACCGCCATCGAAACCGCATCCGTCGACACAGGATTCAGCCCGGCGATCAGCAGCCCCGGTTTGACGACCCGTATTCCGCGATTCCACGGGCCTTCGCCGCCCGCGATGGATTCCACGCCGTCGATAATCGCCAGGTGGATGGGCCGCGCCGCCACTACGTCGGCCACGATGTGCGGCACGCGATACCCCGGGTCGTGGTTCGCCCCGAAGTGCAGCTCCTGCGGCGCCGATTTGGATGGCTGCCGCCGGCCTTCGTGCCCCACCGCGCTGCGGCCGCTGGCCGGACTCTCGTTGGGCTCATCCACCCCGGCATTGTCGCCGTAGATCGAGGCGGGAATCGTGCCGAAGCAGTTCTTCAGCGAGAGCGTCACGCCGCAAGTGGCATGGTTTTTAAGCTTCGCCATGCTGACGAACACGTCGGTGTCTTCGTACGCATGGTTCAGGTCGTAGGCCGGGTACATGTACGGATTCTCCGGCACCTTCAGCCGCGAGTAGCGCTTGCCCTTGCCCAGAGCGTTGGTGTTTTCGAACTCCACGCCGGTGAACGCCGAATGCAGGCTGCGCACGTTCCACCCCGCATCCAGCATGACGTCTTCGAGCGGCCCCGCTGTGGCCCGCATCCAGCATGACGTCTTCGAGCGGCCCCGCTGTGGCCCACGCACTCTCGACGAAGTTCACCCGCTTGGCTCCGGCGCGTCCCATCAGGTAGGCCGCCGCCCCTACCAGCTTGGGATGCGTGTAGTGCGTCAGCGCCGGCGCCATGCCGCGCACGCGTTGCGAGGGCGCGCCCGTCATGTTGAGCTTCACGGTGACGGTCTTGTTGCGCACCAGGCGTTCGAGCCCGCCCAACTGGTCGAACATAGTGGCCAGTTTAGCCGTAATGTCCTCGTCGTAGCTTGCGCATTTGGCAATCGACACCGGCGCGGCCGGCGCGTCTGGCAAGGGCGCGGCCTGCAACAGCGGCGCTGCCGTAATCGTCGCGATCC
>OMOG01000384.1:9048-26727 GCA_900290305.1 Candidatus Sulfopaludibacter sp. SbA4 | reverse complement strand
ACCCCTAACCCCCAACCCCCTCTTCAATTTCTTCAGCCACTTGGTTCTTGATTTCCTGGCGCGCGTCGGCGAGGTACTTGAATGCCAGGTTCTTGAAGACTTGCTTTTTCAAGGTCTCGGACCCGATTCCCAGGTCCAGGAGCTTTTTGGCGTCGTCGAGCTCGTTGCCGAAATCGTCGATGTCGAACTCGTCGAGCCCGGATACTTCGATCGAGATTCCGTCCTGGCGGGCGGCGGCGATGGCCCACAACACTTTCCGCATGGCGTCTTTCACGACATCGCCATAGGCGCGCAGGACTTCCTGGGTGACGCTGAAATCCCTCTGTTTACTGATCCCGGAGAGGCGCAGGTCGCCGGCGCTGGGGGTTCCAGCCTGGTTCATCAGATAGCAGACCCGATAGATTTCGTCCTTTAACCGGACCAGGTTGTGTCGGCTGCTATCTGATAAACCTTGCCCTCCGGCTCCGTCCATCCGAACCGGTCCGACTGGCCGAGTTGGATGTAATAGGATTCGCCGACGATCTGGTTCCACTGCTTGTCCGAGTAAACTACCGGAGTCGCGAAGAGCCCCATCGTGAGCGCCCAGGAGAGAGCGTTGGATTTGTTGAAGTGTTCGAGCTGCAGGAGCGCGGCCTTGTTCATGAGCCAGAGGCCGTCGGACACCTTCATTTGAAACACGGGCACACGGTGGAGGGATGCCAGGCCGTGCAGGCCTTCATCCACCAGCTCGACCGGTTTGTCGTCCCCGGTTTTGCGATAGATCTGGAAATTTTCGCGGTCGTAGTAGATCCAGCGCGTCTCGTGTTCCCACTTGGCATCAGTGACTTTGGACTGCTGCAGGCAGGAGGTGCGGATGACGATCCAGTCGAGGCCGCCGGTCTGATCGTAGTTCCAATTGATGACCTCATCGGGGCAGTAGTCCACGAGATAGGCGCGGGAACGGCCGGAGGCATCCTCGTCGGCGCGGTTGAGCGCGGAGCCGTTCATGCGGGGGAAGTCGACCACGATGTAGCTGCTGCCGCAGACCAGCGTCTGGACGAAGCGCTGGCGGAAGTATTCGCTGATGCGGGTGCCCTTGAGATCGCAGTCGCCGGACAGCAGGCTGTAGAAGTCCTTGGCGGCCGTGTCGGTTCCTTCGAAGAGGATGGAGGGCTCGCGGCGGATGAGGGTGGCGGCATACCAGTCGACGATGGAGCCGACGTAGTTTTCGTAGAAGACGCGGCTGAGACGCTCCTGGTAGACCTGGCCGGGTTCCTTGTGACGGCGCACGAGGTATTCCGACGCGTTGACGCGCAACTGCTCGCCGCCGGCGTACAGATCTTTGTACTGCTTCCACATCGCTTTGCGGGCGATGTATTCGGGATGTTCTCGATTGATGGTTAGTGACATAGCCCTAAATCCTCTTTCACAGGACCGATGGTGATCTGGGGCTTCGGCTGGCAGGTTGCCCAGATCAGATATCCGAAGGCATCGGACATATGGGTGCGCATGCGGTCGCGGTTTTTATCGATTTCGCCGGTCTCGGCCTTAAAACTGACCTGCTCGAGGTCCTGAATCAGCTCGACGCATTTCTCGTTGATGAGAACGCCGGACTCACCGAGCGCATTCTTCAGTTGCCGGTTGGTGAGGTTGACGCGCTCCCTCACCTTCGGGTTGGCCTGCAGAATGTTGGGTGACAGGACCATCTCGGAATTCGTTTCAAAGAACTCCTTGATGACCTGGTAGTCCGAGTAGCCGGTAGACTGACTGGCGCTGCCCGACGCATCGCCGTAGACCAGCACACCGGGCTGATGCTTGGGATAGCGTTTGAGGAACTCCACACAGGCATCCCGCGTAGAGGCGCGGTGCAGGCAGATCTCGTCCACGACATAAACCTTGCCCTTGTCTACCTGGGCAATGATGGAGCACATGGGGTCCACATTGAAGTCCAGGGACCAGCACAGGGGACGATTCAGGTCCGGACCCAGATCGGTGGTCAGGTGAGTGTTGCGCTCGAAGGAGGAATAGACGCAGTTTCCGTCGTAGCTCAGGTATTCGCCGAGCACTTCCTGGCGGTAGAACCGCTCGTCGTAGCTTTCCTTGAGGCGATCGTAGAACTCCGGTGTGGATTTAAGCACGTGCCGGTTTTCGGCCGGCTTCGCCTGGATGGCTTTATAGTCCGGAGTCGGATTGGCGATGAACCGCTTGTAGACCCAGTCATGGCCTTTGGGAGTCCATGACGCAAACCCGCACTTGCGAGTCGCTTGCGGATCGCGCAGGCGGCCCAGGAGGCGGAACCAGGCTTCTTCAGAGCTATAAGTCAGCTCGTCGAGACCGAACCACGCGAGGTTAGTACCGCGGAGGCGCTCGTACTCGTCGACCGGACGGAACACGATTTTGGAGTTGGTATCCAGCATGAGAAGAGTGTTTTCCGCCTTGTTCAGCTCGTAAGGGATCTTGTTGTCGTCCAGGATTTCGAACAGGGTGGTCTGCGTGGCTTCCCGGAGCATGGGGACCGTGGGCGCCCCGAGCAGGCCCATGCGCCCCGGATTCACGTAACTGAGACGGATGGCCTCGTGGCACAATGCCATGCTCTTGCCGCTGCCGATGGGGCCGGAAAAACCCTTGTACGGGTGGGGCAAGTCATGGAAGTCTTTCTGCGACGGCAACGCGTCGTAGTTTATTCTTCGTTCGACGGTGCCGGTGCGACCCATGTGACTTTAATCTCCTTTACTTGTTCCTGTTCGAATTCTTTTTCCAGTTGCATGAGCTTCAGGTAATCGGCGAGAGATGGCTTGAACTCTTCGGCCTTGAGTTTGTCGCCCATTTTTTCGATGGCGTTCTCAAGGAGCTCCGTGATCCGGACCCTCTCTTTGACCTCATCCCAGAGATTGCAGCCCCGGCAAGACGCACGCTTGAGGGCAGGTTTTGATTTTTCCGGCTGCGGACCGTTTTCGGCGGCTTCCGGTGTGGGAGCATCTTCGGTTTCTTGGTTGGTCATGTTTTTGCTCCTTTCCAATAAAAAACCGGCCTTCGCGAAAATCGCGGAAGGCCGGTTGGCGGTTCAAGCCCCGTTTGCGGGTGAAGCCCCGCTTGCGGGTTAAAACCGCTCGCAATTCCTCTCCTGATTTAAAGCTAGCAGACGATCATTGCGATCGAAGCAGGTTCCATGAACTAAGTTGTTGAAAACAAAACGAAAATATTTCCCCAAATTTTGTGACTCGGTTTTTTCGAGGGGTCACTTTTGTATAAAATGGCCGATCGGGGGGATAAATGCGACGAATTGCACTGCTTCTGATGGCGGTTTCGGTGGGCCCAGTGGCGAGGGCCGCGGACGACGACTCGACCGAGACGATCGTGCGCGCGGTTTACGAGGTGATTTCGGGCGAGGCGGGGACTCGCGACTGGGCACGGTTCCGGTCCCTGTTCGCGGACGGAGCCCGGCTGATTTCCATGCGGGTGACTGCGGAGGGAGCGACGCCGCGGGTGCTGACGGTGGACGATTACGCCAAGCAAGCCGGCGCGAGCTTTGAAAAGACGGCATTTTACGAAGGGGAAGTGTCCCGGAAGGTGGAGACGTTCGGGAGTATCGCGCACGTGTTCAGCACGTACGAATCGCGGCGGGCGCCCGGGGCAAAGCCATTTGCGCGGGGCATCAACAGCTTCCAGTTGGTGAAGGACGGCAGAGTGTGGAAGGTGATGACGATACTTTGGGATGCGGAGCGCGAGGGAAATCCGATACCGGAGAAGTACCTGACTCCCGTGGCGGGTGGGAAGTGAAGCTACCGCGCGCCAACAGCCAGCGACTCAGTGAGGAATTGGTCCACCACTCGATTGAATCGCTCCGCGCGCTCGAAGTAGACCGAGTGCCCGGCTTCGGGAACGATCTCCAACTTCGCTCCAGGGACCACCGTGGAGAGCGCTTCTACCAGGGGCGGAGGAATCACGATATCTTCCGCCCCGGTAATGAACAAGACGGGCATTTTCAGCTCGCGCAGCCTGGACGCCGGCAGGGTGCGCGCTGCCATGAGTTTCCGGTCGTGTTCGTTCCATTCCCACGCCGTCATTCGCAAAGGCAGCAATCGACGTTTGGACCCGGGAGGCGCGCCTCACTTCGGGTCGGGTTTCGTCCAGTGAACAAACGGGACCGGCTGTGTGGGGAGAGCATGACAGCCCAAAGTATCTTCGAGACGGTAAAGGTGTACGCTGCAACAGATCCAATCAGCNNATGGTGCCGGCGTATTTCGGGTGAGCCTTCACGCCGCTTCTTTGGGAACCGCATGAAGCTCGATCCGCTGCCCAAGCGCCGATGCGATACGGGTCAGCATGGGAAGACTGTGGCCGCTATCCGCGCGCTCCAACCGGCAAATCACGCTGGCAGTCGTCCCCACCTTCTTGGCTAGCTCCCGTTGCGACAGGCCCGCCGCTGTACGCATGTCGTAGATGATCTGGGCGACCTGGATGTTCAAGTTGTCTTCATCCAGCATGGCTTTGCGTTTGGGATCACCAGCGACGAAATCATCGATCATCGCCTGGATGAGAGTCTTCTTCTTTTTCTTCTTCATACTGCGCACCATATTCCGATGGGTTGCTCCGATATCGTTTCACACGCTCGATGGCCCGATCAATCTCTACATCGGGCACCTTGGCCGTTTTTGCGATCCCGTGAGAAACAATTGCGGCTTGCTTGCCAACAAATGCATACAGGATTCGATAATTCACGTTCTGCGAGGTGGGCCGCAACTCATAGATTCCATCCCGAAGAAAGTCAGCATGTGGACGGCGCAAGTCGTGGCCGAAGGTTTCGAGAAGCCGGATGTAATTCAAACACTTCGACTGGGCCGAGACAGGTAAACCACCAAGCCACTCCCGGAACAGGATCTTCTGACGTTCCTTGTAGAAGATTATGGCCGTCTGCGGCACGTTCTTATGTTCGCACATCTACGAACAGGATTGGCTCGCGTGATGCTGGGGCGGCCGACGGAGTGGGGGCTCCTGTCGCTTCCCGACCACGCGCTACGGATTACCGATTCAACCGTGCCTGCCAGTTCACCACCACGTTCAGCCGGCTGATGTGGGTGTATGGTTCAACCAAACCCGCGAGCAGAAAATGTTGGCCGTCGGCCGCCACGTCCCACGCGCGGGCAGTATTGGAAGCGAATCCCCCTAAAGGGAACACTTGGACGGGGGCCGCTGCTTCGATCTCGCCGCTCCCGGTCAGAATCCTTGCCGACATTAACGCTGAAGGGTTCCTGAAATAGCGGTAAAAAACCTCCTTCCCGTCGCTGCGCCAGCGCGGCCACCCCCCATAGCCGGCCGAAATCTGCACCTTGCCACCGAGAACCGGTGGCGGAGCGGAGAAGGCCCGCACGTAAACTTCAATGACGCCCGATTCGCGCGACTCGTACGCAATCCACTTTCCGTCGGTGGAGAAGACCGCCAGTGTCTGCAGGGACGGCGCCTGTAACAGCGGGACCGGCTTGCCGCTGGCATCCATATGCAACAGCCAGACCTCAGAGGACTTTTCGGGGATCGTGTGCTGATAGAGCAGGTATTTGCCATCGCGGCTCCAGTCATCCGGATAGTTGTCGCCCGGCCCATCGGTTAGCTGTTCCTCCTGGCCACTCCCGTCGACGTTCTTCTGGTAGATTTGAAAGCTCCCGTTGCGGCTCGAAGCGAAAGCGAGTTGCCGGCCATCCGGAGACCAGACGGGCGAATCCACGGGGGCGGAATCGAAGGTAAGCCGGGTCATGACTTTCCGGCCGAATTCGTAGATCCAGATGTCGCTGATGTTGTCGGCGTCGGCGCGGCAGAGCGCCACGCGCTTGCCGTCCGGGGAAAGCGCCAGGGCGTCGTACCGGCCGCCCGGTTCCACCTTCTCCAATATTTTGCCTTCCCGGCTAACCCAGCCCAAGGCCGAGTTGATGGCGCCGGTGTGGTAGATCAGGATCCCCGCGTCCGACGCCCAGAACGCCGCCTCGTCGAACCGGTCGACCATCACCTTGTCCGCGATCGGGACCGGCTCGCCGGTCAGTCGCAGGCCGGCGGCGTCGAAGTGCTGCGCCATGAGCGTCTGCTGCCGCAGCCATAACAACCACCCTGAGTGGATGTCCGGGGACACCGTATAGATTCCCTTATAACTCGATGCAAGCAGGCGCCGGCGTTCCCGCGGATGGTCCAGCGAGCCGACATAGATTCCGGTCGTGTTCGGGGTCGCTCCCTTGATCAGGTACAGAAAATGCCTTCCGTCCGGCAGAAACTGCGGACACATGTGCTTGATCTCGTTGCGCGCCGTGTCGGTTTCGGTCACCTTCACCGGCTCCCCTCCCGAAGCCGGGATGCGCAGCAGGTTTCGTTCGCCCGATGTGAAGAGAAGCACGCCCTCCCGGCTCCATGAACCACCGGTTGCCCGCACCGCGTCGCACAGCGTCAACGGAGGTCCGCCGGCAATTTCGATACGCTTCAACTTCTTGTTGGCGAAGAACGCCAATGACTTGCTATCCGGCGACCAGAACGGAGAATCTCCGTCTTCGGTGCCGGCCAGCGAACGGGCCACGGGCGAATCCAGCGGGCGCAGCCATAGAGTGGCTGCGGGCGCGCTGCTGGGTTGTGAGCGGAAGACGATCCAACGGCCGTCCGGCGATATTGCCGTGGCGGAGTCAGGATTCTGGAACCCGCTGTCAGGGGGCGGACTGATCTCGAACTCCACCGCCCGCATTGGCGGCGCCGGATGAGAGCGCCAGAGAAGCGCGAACGTCGCCGCGAGAAGAATGCAGAACCCGGCCACTGCCGGCCAATAATTGCGCCTGCTTCGTGCCGGCGAGGTTGTCCCAGCGGGCGCAGCCGCGATCCGCTCCAGCCCGGCTTTCAGATCTCGCGCGGTCTGCCAGCGGTCGTCCGGATCTTTCGCCAGGCACCGCTGCAGCAACCAAGCCAGGTCCGGCGGTGCCGCCGGCGGCAGCGAAGGCGCCGGATGCTCCAGGATCGCCGCGGAATCGCCGGTCAACGCCTGCCGGCCGGTCAGCATCTCGTACAACACCAGGCCGAAAGAGAAGATGTCGCTGCGTGCGTCCCCTTCCTCCCCCTGCGTCTGCTCGGGGGACATGTAATGCAGCGTGCCGCCGACCGCACCCGCCTGCGCCTTCTCCCCTTGGACCGATGCTGCCGCCCGCTCCATCCTGGCCAGCCCGAAATCCAGCACCTTCGCGCCGGGGCGCCCTCCAGGACCGGTCAGCATGATGTTGGCCGGCTTCAGGTCGCGATGCACGATGCCGCGGCGATGGGCCTCGGCCAGTGCGCCGGCGATCTGCGAGGCCAACGCCAGCGACTGATCCAGGGGCAGCGGGCCTTTGCCTAAGCGCGCCGCCAGGGTTTCGCCTTCCACTAGCTCCATCGCGATGGCAGGTTGTCCGGCGAAGTCCTCCAGGCCGTGGATGGTACAGATATGCGGGTGGCTCAGGGCCGCCGCGGCGCGAGCTTCCGACTCAAACTGCCGGCGCATCGACTCGGACAATTCGCCGGCTCCACAAGGCAGGAACTTGAGCGCCACTGGCGGCCGAGCTTGAGATCTTCGGCCCGGTAGACGACCCCCATGCCACCCTCGCCCAGCTTACCGAGGATGCGGTAGTGGGAGAAGACCTTGCCGGTGAGATCATCTACGTCAAACGCGACATCATCCCCGTCAAACCCGACATTATCCACGTCTAACCCATCCGCCGACGCGGCCGTTTGGGGCGCGGGTTCCGGTTCGCCGGCAGGTTCCACTTTGCCCAGGAACCGGTAACCCCGGCGCGCCACGGTCTCGATGTAGCGCGGCTTATCGGCCGATTCTCCCAGGCCGTCGCGCAGCTTTTGGATGGCCGCATTGATGCCGTAATCGAACTCCACGACGGTGTCGTTGGGCCACAACCGAAGCCGGATCTCGTCGCGCAGAACCACCTCGCCGGGGCGATCGAGCAGCATGAGGAGGATCTGGATGGGCTGGCCGCGGACCTTGATGCGGATGCCGTGCTTGCGCAACTCACCGGCGCGAACGTCGAGCTCGAAAGGGCCGAAGCGAAAAAAGCGGGTCATGACTTGGGCTCCGCCAGCCAGTTCACAGCGGTGAAGGATTGCCGCGGATTCGCTTCCGCGTTGAGGCCGGGGCCGGGAAACATCGGCCAGACCTGCGGGGGTCGAAAAGCTCATCCATGCCGAATGTACTGAGATTGTATCACGGATCCTGTACATGCGGGCTAAGTCCGCGCGAATCAGTATCCTGGCAGATCATCCACGAATCATGAACAAGTCACTGCGGCGCCATTCCAACCGGCGGCTCCGCGCTGCAAACTCCTCCTTGCCGCGGGATGCGGCAGGAGGGGGAAATGATTCTCGCAGCACTCGTCTGGGCACCGCTGTTGGCTGCGGCGGGCCTCGCGCGAATACCCGGCGTTTCCGTGCGCATGGTTTTGCTGCGAATACCCGGCGTTTCCGTGCGCATGGTTTTGCTGGTGTGGTTGGCTCTGGGGAGATGCGGGGCCGAGGAGCGGGAGGCGGTCTACCGGCTCGACACAGCGGATTATCGCATCGAGATGGGCGTGCGGTTCTTCCCTCCGTACGTGGGCGGGCGGCTGGTTTTTCACAACAGCTTGAACCCGGGAAAAGAGTTGTGTTACTCGGGCAGCGGGGATTCCTCCGCTTGCATCGAGAGGTTCGTCGGGGCAGTGGCGGCGGTCACCTACCGGGTCCAGCCGCGGCGGAAGAATTTGCCGGCGGCGGCGACGTTTCGCGAAGTGGTGAAGGTGGTGTCACAGTCCGACGGACTCGATGACCGCCCGCCGTATATCCGGGAACAACCGTTAGTTCAAGGCGTGGGAAGCGACATCCAGGCCTTTGGCTACGACGAAAGTGCGGTGGCGGAGCGGGAGCGCGCGGCGGTGCGGGCGGAGTCGCGCGCCAGGATGTGGAGAGTCTATCGGCAGGAATTGTTCCTCAACGGAGACAGCGAGCCGTTCGGAGTTGTGGAGTGGAAGCACACGCTGAACCGGATCGAGGTAGTTCGGGCGGCAGGGCGGCCGGCTGCGGACCGTCAGTGACTCACGAGTCAGATTGGCTGTTGGCGCCTTGCCTAAGGGTACGGCGCTCTCATCGGCCAACTGCTGTATACTGATTGGGGTTTGGGACGGCAAGAGAAGGGCCGCGGAAGATGCGAGTGCTGCTGCTAGGATTAACGACCGCGTCGATTACGATCGCGGCACCCAGCTTTACCAAGGATGTCGCGCCTATCTTCTACAAGAGCTGCGTGAGTTGCCATCGCCCTGGGGAGATCGCCCCCATGTCGCTGCTCGAATACAAGACGGTTCGCCCCTGGGCGAAATCGATTCGAGACGCGGTCGTCCGGCGCCAGATGCCACCCTGGTTTGCCGATCCGCGGTATGGCCACTTCTCCAACGACCCGCGCCTCAGCGAGCGGGAGATTGAAACCGTCAAGGCGTGGGTAGATGGTGGCGCCGCGGAGGGAAATCCCGCGGATCTGCCCGCTCCGCCCGCCTTCGCGGATGGGTGGCGGTATGGTAAGCCGGATCTCGTGATCGATATCGGACAGGATTTTCCGGTCCCCGCCGGAAGGGATCTGTACGCGGATTTCGTGGTCCCGACAAATCTGACGGAAGGCAAGTGGATTCGTGCGGCGCAGGTCCTGCCGGGGAATCGCAAGCTGGTTCATCACGCCCATGTCTACGCGATGGCGGGGGAAGGCCGGTCTGTGGCCGGAACCACAACGGCGAACGCGCCCAAGCTCGGCGATTTTCTCGAGGTTGAGAACGGGCTATCGAGGGTTCGAAACGATGCCCCGGTGATTAACGATGCCTGCGCCGGAGACGGCGGACTGCCCAACCTGGCGGGCTTCGAGGAGGGGTCGCTGGCGACCATGTTGCCGGGCAAGCCGCCCGATCTGTACGATGTTTTCGGAGACGGGAGCACGGCAAAATACTTACCGGCGGGTGCCCGGCTGCGGTTCCAAATTCATTACGCCAAGGTTGACCAGGCGGATACGGACCGGACCAGGGTAGGGTTGTATCTGGCCGCCAAGCCGCCTGTGAATCCCCTGAAGCGTGTGGATCTGCGGAACCGATTCTTTCTCATTCCGGCGGGCGCTTCTCAACATGAAGTGAAGCGCTGCTACGACGTTGAGCAGGACAAATGGCTGGTTGCGATTACGCCTCACATGCACTACCGGGGCAAGGATGCAACCTACGAGTTGGTGCACGCCGGGGGGCGGCGCGAGATTTTACTCGCCGTGCCACAGTATAACTTCGATTGGCAACTGCAATACCGCTTCCAGGATCCGGTGCTCATGGAAAAGGGCAGCCGTATGGTCGTGACGTTTCACTACGACAACAGCCCGAACAACCGAGCGAATCCCGATCCGGCGAAGGCCGTGCGTTGGGGTGACCGGAGCGAGGATGAAATGATGGTCACCTGGACCGAAACGCTGGATGTTCCGCCTTCTCCTTCGTCCGGCGGCGGCGCGAAGGACTGAAGTCATCCCACGACTTCTTGATCACGGCCCTCGGTCCGCAGAAGTCCCGGCAGGGTGAATGCCTGCCCCGCAAAAGCGGCACAGCCGCAACCAAATGCTTGGGGCGAGGAGCCAGAATTCAGCCGCGCCTCCGGTCGGGCCGGATTGAACAATCTGTGACTCCGGCCATGTCCCCTTGTACGTTCTGGAGCGCATTTTCCCGGTGTTGGCCGACGTTGAAAATAAAGGACTTGACTGGGAGTCACAGATTAGGAGCCTGAAGCCAGAATCAGCAAGCGGGGGCCCCTGCCGCTTAAAGAAAACCTTCTCAAGGAGGAAAGAAATGGAGCTACTGTAATACCAAAGTCGCAGACTGTTGATTCGCGGTGGTGGCGCAGGCGGTTTCGCCAAATGCCGCTTACTTTGAGTCTCGCGGCTATCCTGCACAAATAGTGGGGTAGCCAATCCTGGCTGCCGCCGGCTTTCAGCCGGCGTTTGGCGGGCACGAAATCCCGCCCGCGGCCCGTAAAAGCCGCCTGAAGGCGCCCCCAGAGGGGACCCCGGGGCAAGATTGCCTAATGCCACATAGTCCACAATCGGACGTTCTGCGTTAATTGTGGGGCGGACCCCCCGGTCCGCCGGGGTCCCCTCGGGGGAGCGCCCTCGTCGGCCTCTCGCGGATCGCATCGGGCTGATTTGGCTGTGCAAACAGCGAGTCCAGGGGGACCCGCGCGGACCAGGGGGTCCGCCCCACAATTTGTGCAGAATTCCAAGGTAAGCGGCGTTGGGCGCGTCGCCTGCGTTCTTGCCGGTCACTGCGGGGGAATGGGGATGCTGGCTTCGCCCCATCCGGCCGGGGACTGCACGCGGATTCCCAGGAAAGCCGCTGCGGGGTTGGCCGGCTGGTAGCGAATTGCATAGCGAGCCAGTAATCCCAGGCAGGCTTGCTCGACGCAGGCAGGAACTTCTTGTTCGGAGCGGGCGATCTGGAAGGTTCCTTTGGTGGTCTGGCACAGGTTTTCCAACGCGGAATTGGCGGTCAAGGAAATCGCGTGCACGAGGGTGTGGGAGGTCATGGCGGCCGAGGCGAGCTCCGGATAGCCGGCAGGCTGGGCGGTCTCCCGCTGGCTGTAGACGATCAGGTGGCGTTGTCCCCTGGCGGGGCCGGTCTCGAGTTGAACCGACTGCCGGATGGCGCTCCAGAGATCGGTGCAGTCCATCTTGGGCGGGACTTTCAGGAGAGCGTCCCTGGCCTGCTCGGGGTCGCAGGTGAACTGGAGCGGGACATCTGATTGAGGCTCACTTACTTCCGCAGCGAAGGAGATCTTCTCCTGCAATAACGTCACATGCAGCTCCGCGGCGGCCGCGACATACGGGACGGCGGACCAGAGATCGGATGGCCGTTTCCAGGTGAGAGCGCGGAGCGCCCCCAGGTTGAAGGGCGCATCGGCGGGATCGGGCGTTCTGGGAAAGAGGAATGCTACGGCAAGCCCTCGGAGGGAGGGCCGCTCTTCCACCAGGTAACCGGTGACGGCTTCCGCGTCTTCGGTCAGGATGAACTGGGTGGGAAGGGCCTTAATCTGTTCGCGGCCATCGTTCGAGCAGACCTCCACCTGGAGTTCCCGCCATCCGCTGCGGCGAGCGGGCCGGAAGCGGGCCAGCACACGCCATTCGCCCGCCTGGCGGGCTTGCGCAGTGGCTGTTTTGATCTGGCCGAGTGCGGCGAAGGCACGCGTTCGCACGGCGAGGTCGGGCTCGCCGACCAGGCGGGCAAGCACCCTGGCGAAACGCGGGTCGCCGGTCTCGCCCATGACCCAGGCGGCGGTGGCGCGGAACCGGCGAGACTCATGGCTCGCCATGGCGATCAGTTCCGGAATCGACCAGCAATCGCCCAGCCGATGCAAGGCGACAAGCGCATTGCCGGCAACCCGGTTGTTGCCATCGCGGGCAGTGGCACGCAACAGGCTCCGCGCTTCTTCGGTGTCGAGGCCCCAAAGAGCCTCGATCGCATTGGCCCGAACACGCGAGTCCGGCTCGGAGAGACGGTTCTGTACCCACTTGACGTTACGATTCATGCGGCCGATCATGAGCACGGCTTTGGATTGCAGATAAGGATTGGGCAGGCGGGTCAGCGCCATGAGACCGGGGAGGATACGAGTTCCATCGGAGATCTCGGCAATGATATCCATGAGGCGCTGCATTTCGGGCGGGCAGGCTTCACCGACGATCGCGGGGGCGTGTGCCGCCAGGTAATGAACAAGGGCCACGTCCACCATCTGTCCGGCGCGAGCGGCCGCGCGCGCCAGCGCGGTAGCCTGCTCCCGTGTCAGCACGAGGTCGCTTAAAGCGTTCACCAGGAGCTGATTCTCGACCAGGATCGTCACCAGAAGCTGCACGCCGCGCGAATCTTCCTGGGTTGCCAGGATCTCGATCGCGGTGGCATAGAACGCCTGCCGATCCTGACTCGCCAGAGTCCGGATCTGCTTGCTATAGCCGGAGGAATCGCGATCGAAATTGCGCACCAGGGTGTGGAGGATTTCACGGACATCCCGGGGTGAGGCACCTGCGTTGGAGACTTGCGATGACACATTAGGTAGATCGGCGGGATGCGGGGGAACTTTATAGTTAGGGCGATAGGCGATTTGACGCGGAGGCGCGGAGGCGCTGAGATTTGCGCGGAGGGGAAGGCTTGGAAGGAGGAGAAGAGTGGATTCGTGTGAATTGGCAGGCTCGGCTGCGGGTTCGAGAACGCAGAGGAAGCGGAGAAGCGCGCGGCGGCTTACTGGGGGCGCAGCAGGCGGTACTCGATCTTGCGCAGCGCCCCCGTGGTGTTATAGGACGCAAAGCCGAGCGGCGCGGAGAGCTTGATCTCACCCAAGCGGAGGCCGATCCTGCGTCCTGCGATGTTCACATCGACGATCGGGCGGTCATCGATCCAGGCCTGGATCCGATCGCCGGTGACCTGGAGCCGCAGCGAGTACCACCGGCCCGTCTCGAAGTCGAAATAGGAGCGCGTCTCGTTGTCGGACGCGTCCCAGCCATCGATGCTGGAGAGGCCCACGATGTCACCGCCCCAACCGCCGGTGACCCAGGTGCAGAAGGAGTCCTCGACGGGAAAGGTGAGGCTGGCGAAGAAGTCGCCGCCGGCGAGCCGCGCGCCTTCGAAGCGCACCTCGTAGTTGGATCGGGGATAGGAGCCGGACCACGTGATGCCGGTCATGGGCGCTCCGGGGCCGAGAACGATCTGGCCCTTTTCGACGCGTACGGCGCCGTGGCCGGTGAACGGGGTTTCGCGCCAGCCCTGGAGCGACTTGCCGTCAAAGAGCGATTGCCACTCGCCCGGCTTAGCCTTAGCGGAGTCCTGGCGGGCATCCTGAGCGGCGGCGGCCAGGCAGGCCAAAATCGCCAGAAGCAATCGCGGCCGGAGTATGCGGTGCACCGCTACGGAATATAGCACGGCGCCGGGGACGCGACGCGGTTCCTCATTTGCGGGTTTGGCCTTGGTTGCACGGCAAAACAACTCTCAGGGGCGCCACGCTCAACAAGGTTCACCTGGCGCTCCGCGGCGGCTTCTACCCGGATGGCCATTCTGCCCCCTCCCGAATGGCTGGGCCGACCTTCTCGGAAACACCTCGACGTTTAGATTCTAGCCGCGCTGGCAGTTCAATATCGTGAGCGAGCAGCTTACTGCTTGATGACGATAAACCACGCAGCGACGATCGGACCCTGTGGACCGCGGCCACCACGTCCGCCCTTCGCCGGTGGCTCCGAGCCAGGGGGCGGCGCCGGAGCCGGCCCGCGCTCGGGCTGGAAGAGATACACGTTGTGCGTNNACGGATCCCATCCCAAGGCGTCCACGCGCGTGCCGTTCTTGATGGTCGCTACGACTTTGCCCGTGTTTGGATCGACCACGACGGATGTGTTGCTGCAACCCGAGAAAATGCGATCCGATGCTTTGTCGTACGCGATTCCCGTTGGCCCCTGACACGGCGCGAGCGGCCACCGTACGCGATTCCCGTTGGCCCCTGACACGGCGCGAGCGGCCACGAGGCCGTCGCCTTCCACGTTTTCACGTCGATCGCCTGGATCGTGTTCTTGCCTTCGTTGTTGACGAAGATGTGTCCCTTGCCATCGGCCGCGGCCCCTTCGGGTGCCGTGTCTTCCAACTCGACTGTGGCGACGATGTCGCCGCTCTTTGGATCGATCGCGGTGAGTGTGCCGATCGGGCGGCTATGATTCGTCAGAATGATCTTGTCGTCCGGCTCATCGTACATGATGCCGTCCAGACCGGGGCCGACCTTGATTTGTTTGATCACTGCCAGCGTCTTCAAATCGAACATGGTGACCGTCTGGTCGCCGCCATTCGTCGTAAAGCCGTGACCAGCCTTGGTGGCGATGCCCGCGCCATGCACGCCCGGCGTGTTCGGAATGTCGCCAAGCACTTTGCCTGTGGCGCCTTCGACCACCATCATGTGGCTGGCTCGGGAAACGAACACGCGCCCCGTGGCGGCTTCGACGGCCACGTAGTCCGTGCCGCCCTCGCCTTTGATGTCGAACTTTTCAACCTTGAACGTTTGCGCGCGCCCGACGCAGGGCGCGGCCAGGATGGTCGCGAAGAGAACAGCAAGTGCGATCGGTAACCGTTTCGTCATAGAGCCCTTCTCTGTGGTTGCAACACCTGGGCAATTGTAACCTGTTTCGAACCCGATCGGGGGACTGCAAACGGCGCGCCTTGAAAGGCCGGGAGCTATTTCTTCACGTCCTTCTTATCCTCGGCGGAGCTCTCGTAGACGGCGTTGAACTTTTCCTTTTCCTGCTCGCGCTCGATGTAGGGGATGCCCTTCAGCATCCACTCCGGCTCAGGCGCGCCTTTCAGGAAATGATCGAAAAACTGTTGCAGGCGAACGGTGTAATCCTTCTGGTTGGGACGCCGGTTGATGTGGTGAGGCTCCCCGTTGTAGTCGAACAGGTAGACTTCCTTTCCCAGGCGCCGCAGAGAGAGGAACAACTCCAGGCCCTGATACCACGGCACTGCGTCATCGGCGTCGTTCTGCAGAATCAGCAGCGGCGTGGTCACCCGATCCACCATGAAGATCGGCGAGTTCTCGATGAAACGCAAGGGATACTCCCAGATGGTTCCTCCAATCCGGCTCTGCGTCTTCTCGTACTGGAACTGGCGCGGCAAGCCGCTGCCCCATCGGATCCCGTCGTAGGCGCTGATCATGTTGGCCACCGGAGCCCCGGCCTCCGCCGCCCGGAACAGGTTGGTCTGCGTCAGCATGTACGCGGTCTGATACCCGCCCCAACTGTGACCCTGAATTCCGATTGCGTCGCGATTGACGTAGCCTTTATCCACCACCGCCTGGATCGCCGGCAGGACGCACTTGAGAGCGCTCTGCCCCGGGTGGCCCGTCGAATAGACGATGTCGGGCGTCAACACCAGGTACCCGTTGCTCACGTAGTACGTGATGTTGATGGAGTGCCCCGGCGCCGGCCGTACGAACGTGTTCAGGTTTTGCGACAGCCGCTCGTAGAGGTAGATCATCATCGGATACTTCTTCGACGGATCGAAATTCTCCGGCTTATAGAGCGCGGCCTCCAGCTCCACGCCGTCGGCATTGCGGAAATGAATCATCTCGCCCGATCCCCAGAGGATCTGCTTCTGCTGGGGATTGGCTTCCGTAACCTTCTTCAGTGAGCGGAATGACGAATCGGTTACGTGGATGTCGGGCTCGTCGTGAAACGTGGTCGCGGTGACCATGATCGCGTCGGCGTCCTTCGCTTTGCCGAGAGTGCGGTAGTTCTTGGCGCCCATGAGCAGCTTCTGGGGCGGGGCGCCGAAGCTGGCCAGCGAATAAAATCCGGTGTCGCGCGTTTCCAGGTTCTCGGCGCGCAACAGCAGAGGCTTGGAGGCATCGATGCCGCGCTCCTCGTCCGGGGCGTCGGTATCCAGCCGCACCACGCGGAACTGAAGCTGGGACTTGCGGCCGTCAGTGAGCTTGCGCGGCGGCGCGCCATCCGGCGAGACGGCCCAGACGTCGTAGCGATCGTAGAGCAGCGCCCATTTTCCGTCTTTGGTCCATCCACCGGCGCCATAAGCCGGGGGCTCGTCCGGATGGTCGTCATCCTCGTTGTGGACCGCTACTCCCAGTTGTGACGTGAGGTTCGCGATCTTTCCGTCCGGCACGCCGATCGACCACCAGTGTTTGTCCTTGAAGGCGATCGCGTGGGTGCCGTCGGGCGACAACTGCACTCCACCTCCGCCGCCACCGCGTCCACCACCAGTCCCCACCGCGCCGCGAAACTGCTTGAGCGCGAGGTGGCGGGCGCCGGTCGCGGTATCGACCAGGTACACGTCGTTGTAGGCGCCGTCGTAATCCACCATGTGACGGTAGGCGCGATCGTCCGTGCCCAGCGCTACGCGGCCGTCGTCGCTCGGCAGCAGACCGGCCATGGTGGGGTCGGAAATCTGCTGGAAGCTTTTATCGGACAGGCGGTAGACGGCGCGATAAGAGCGCGAGCGGTCCTGCACGGCGCGGACCTTCTGCATGGCCTGCACGTAGTCGTCCCGCCAGCTCCACAGGTCGGCCTGGACCTTGTCGTCCGAGGGAACGGGAGCCGGCGGAGGAGCTTCTTTTTCGAGCGCGGCGATCTGGTCGAGCGGCGCGCAGCTCAGGAACAGGCGCGAACCGTCGCGCGAGAAACTGATGGCGCCGCGATCGAGAATGCCGTAGCCGGCGCGGAACCCGGCGGTGGCCGTGGAGACGATCTCCACGGGAGCCGGGTTGGCAGGCGAAAGCGCCTGCCCCACACTGACGCTGCGATCCCAAAGGTAAGCTTTGAACTTCGCCGGCTTGGAAGATTGATCGTCGCGATCGCTCAGAAAAGCCAGGCGGCGCCCCGCGAAATCCCAGGTGAGTTTGGTGTAGTGGCCTTTGCCGGTGAGAAGGGGGGCCGGCGCGGCGTCCGACCCCGGCGCTACCGCATACACGCCGTCGGTCTGTTCCTTCTTCGATCCGACCGCGTAGAGCAGCGTCTTCGAATCTTTGGCAATCGAATATTCGAGCACGTCTTCAAAGGTTCGCTCCTTTGCCGAGGGAAGATCGCGGAGGACCAGATCCGAGCCGTATGGGTTGCGCGGCCCGCGGCCGCCCGCCGCGTTGGCGCCTCGCCCGCCGCGAGCCTGGTCGTAGTCCTGGGGG
>OMOG01000384.1:0-9038 GCA_900290305.1 Candidatus Sulfopaludibacter sp. SbA4 | reverse complement strand
CGAGCCTGGTCGTAGTCCTGGGGGCCATCCGTGGATGGGCCGCCCGCGGCGGTCTTCGGACCGTGGAGGTAAGCGACGACGCTGTCGCCGGACTCGGGAACCTGGAAGCTCGCGACGTCTGCCACGCGCGCCGCGCCGAGCGCCGCCAGGTTCACGACGATCATGCCGCCGCGCGGCATCTCGTCGGGCCGTTTGCGGTCCTTCCTGGCCTTGTCGGTTTCGGCCTTCGGCGGAAAGGTACTCGCCACCAGGAAGGCGTTGTCATGGGTGAACGCGATGCGGATGGCGCGCACGGCGGGCGGCCCCTCGGCCGCAGGCTCTTCGCCGCCGCTTTCCACGGCGGGAGGCGCGGAGCCGCAGTTCTCCCGCAGTTCCTTGCCCGTCGCCAGATTGCGGACCACCAATTGTCCGTCGCCTTCTTCGGGAACCAGGGAATAGGCGAGGAACTTGCCGTCGCGCGACAGCGCCTGGCTCTGGATGGCGTTCCAGCCATCGTAATCGCGGTGGTTGAGCGGACGTTTGGGGGCGGTTTGCGCGAAGGCGCAGAGCGCTGCTGCCGGGAGCAGCACCCGGCAGAATAGTCTAAGCGTGTGCATGACAACACCTCGTCGTAGCACAGGCATTCCTGCCTGTGTGTTTCAGTGGATGCGGACGATTTTACCAGTTCAGGCGTCCGCCGATCACGATGATGCGATTGTTGTTGGCGCCGCCCGCACCGGTGAAGCGCCCGAAGGTCACCGAATCGATACTGGAATCGATGGTGGCGTTGGAGAAATCCTGATGGTTGGTGGCGTTCAGCCAGTCCGTGCGCAGCTCGAAATTAAATCGTTCGGTGATGCGGAAGGTCTTGGCGAGGCTGGCGTCTAAATCGAAAAAGTTGGGACTGGTGAAGAAGGTCTGGGCCAGGTTTCCCAGCGTGCCGGGCAGCGGATTCTGCAGGATCACGCCGTTGGGCCCGGTCTGCGCGAACAGCGTACTGCGCGACGCGATCGAGGGTGTGAGCGTGGCAATACTCGGATCTGGAATCTGCTTGAAGCCGCAGAAATAACAGGCGCCGCTGCCATTGAACTGGAGTTGTCCGGTGGCTTTCGAAAGGGGGCCGGTCACGTCGGGAGTCTGGCCGGTAGTGAATTGGTTGAAGGTGGAGACCGGCGCGCTTACCGTAAACGGTAAACCGGACGTCCAGGTGAGGATCCCACTCAGCTTCCAGCCGCCCAGAATGCCGTCTACCACGCGGTTGGCGTTGCGCATCATGGCGCGGCCCTTGCCGAACGGCAGTTCGTAAATGCCATTGCTCTTGAAGACGCTGGTGCGGTTGAACGTCATGATGCGTTTGTCGAAGCTGCGATTCTGCGGATTGCGGTAGCTGTTGTCGTAATACTGGGTGCTGCCCAGTTCGTTTTCGCCAAGGGCCTTACTCCAGGTATAACTGCCCTGGTAAACAAAGCCTTTGCTGAAGCGCTTGTCGTATTCCACCTGCAGGGCGTTATACGTGGAATTGGCGTTGTTGCCCACCAGGTACACGTTGGCGAACTGCGGATTGGTCACGATAAAATTCTGCGGCAGACCGGCGGCGGACAACAGGCCGCCATTCACGTTGGTGCCGGTGGCCGTGGTGTTGATGAAATTCGCGAAGGCGCCCACGTTGCCGTTCGCCAGGTACGAGGCGATGGTGGAGTTGGAACGGGCGTAATCCGAACCGCGCACCGTGGTGCCGTTCACCGCGCCCGCGCCCGACACCGTGAGGCCGTTGAAGAGCTGATCGAACAGCGGGGCCTCGCCTCCGGCGCGCGTAACGTTGAAGGCCTGCAGAATGCCATTGGATGTGATGACGTCGGTATTGAGATTGACGCCGCTCATTAGCTTCGTCCCCTTGGTGCCGACGTAACGCACGCTCAAGACGGAATCCCTGGTGATCTGCCGCTGCAGCGAAAAGTTCCAGTTCTGGTAATACTGGTTGCGCAGGCCGGTGTCGAACACGCGCAGGGTCTGGGTGCGGTCGGTGAGCGGCACGGTGGCCAGGGCTTGGCCGGGATCGTAGGGCACGCCGACGTTGGACAGATTCAGCAGCCCTCCCGACTGGAAGCTGATGGTGGTGTTCATGCCGGGATTGCTGCCGACTTCCGTGTCCGCATTGCGCAGCGAGTTGCGATCCGAAGACATGGCATAGCCGGCACGGAAAATGGTTTTGTTTTCCTGGTCGATGGACCAGCTCAATCCCACGCCCGGCAGGACGGTGTTGTACTGCGGGTCGTACACCTGTGTGTTGGGGTTGGGGGAGCGCGCACCCACGAGCACGAGTTGGGTGAGGGAGCCGCCGGTAGCGCCCGGCGTAAACGCGCTGGCGTACGAGGTGCCGCTGATGCCGAAGGCGCCGGCCGACCCGTTGGCCGGTATGACGGCTCTGCCGTTGGGCTCGAAGGGCGGGCTGTAGTACTCGTAGCGGGCCCCGAGGTTCAGCGTGAGCCTCTGGGAGACCTTCCAATCGTCCTTGAAGAACCCGCTGTACTCATGCTGACGCCAGTCGCGGCGATCGGTCTCGCCGGGGATATAGGCCGGATGCAAGCCGCCGGCGGAGTTGTAGGACTGCTCCCAACTGGTCAGCGAACCCGACAGATCCAGGAGCAGGTTCTGCGCCGCCGTGAGGTTGGAGCCGATGCCGCCGATGGTACTGATATTGGAGACGGCGGCGCTGCCTGCGCCAATGTTGGCGCCCGGAAGCACGTAGAACGAGTTGTAGCCGTTGGAGCTGTCGAAATACACCTGGACGCCGCCTTTGAGGGCGTGCCGCCCCTTCAGCCACGTCATGCTGTCGGCATATTGGTAAAGCGGCGAAGTGCGCCCTTGCGGAGCGTTGTTGGAGGTGTATTCGTTGCTGATGGTCGTGAAGGTAAAGAAAAACGGCTGAGTGCCGATGTGCGGCAGCACCGAGCTTTCGTTGGGATAGAACGGGCCGGTGAATCCGGCTTCGTAGTAGTTCACACCGGCGCGGAATTCGTTGAGCAGATTCGGCCGGATGTTGGTAGTGGCGGAGAAGGTGTAGAGGTAATTCGTGCGAAAGCCGGTGTCGGTGGGCTGAAGCGGATAGACCTGGCCCCGATAGCCATTGAACTGGAAGTAACTGACCCGTTGCCCGGAAAAGGCGAGACGGGTACGTTGGTTCAGGGTGTGATCGAGCTTGAGGTTGTAGAGGTTAAAGTTGTTGGTGGCCGGTTCCTGCCAGTAAAAGCCCGCGGTATTCAGGCCGTCGCCGCGCTGGAAGTTATTGGGTAGCGGGACGTCCTTGAGCGCTAGCGCGACATTGCCCGTGGGATCGGCGACCATGCGGTTGGGATCGCGGCCGAAAATGCTCACGCTCTGCAGGGGACCGGTGGCGCCGGCGGGTTGTACGGGGCTGCCGTTGAGATCGACCGTGGGCACGGCGGCGGTGGCGCTGCCGTTCAGCACCCCCGGGTAGAAGCGGAAAATGCCCTGGCGCGCGGTGGAGGTCAAGACCGTGTCATTGATAGCGGTGTTGGTTTTTTGCCGCTGGCCTTCGTACAGGAAGAACACAAAGGTCCGGTTCTTGATGATGGGCGCACCGGCACGCGCGCCGAACTGATTGCGGATGAGAAAATTGCGCGGCGCCGCCAAGCTGCCGTCGGCCTTCGTGCCCAGTTGATTATTGAACCAGCTATTGGCGCTGAGAGCGGTGACGCGATTGAACTCAAACGCGCTGCCGTGAATCTCATTCGTGCCGGAGCGCGAGATCATCTGGACCTGCGCCATACCCCTCCCGAACTCGGCATCCACCGGAGCGGTGCTGACGCGAAATTCCGCCACCAGATCCACACCGCTGGAGGCAACGGTGTTGCCGCTGTTCCAGCCGCCGTTGTAGCGGGTTTCCTGAATATTGACGCCGTCGAGGGTGACGTTTTGCGATTGCGACCGGACGCCGTTGAAATTGTCGCCGACCACGCCGGGCTGCAACGCGATCAGCGAACCGGCATCCAGGTTTTGCAGCGGCAGATCCTGGACCTTTTGCAATGAGACGACGTTGCTGACCGAGCTGTTGACGGCCTCCAGCGGACTGGTGGACGATTCCACGGTCACCGTTTCGGCGGCGGTGCCCACTTCCAGCTTCAGGTCCACGCTGATTCTCGAGCCGACATCCAGTTGGATGCCGGATGCCACGTCCTTGCGGAAGCCCGCGACTTCGGCGCTCACCGTGTAATCGCCGGGTAAGAGGGAAGGGAAGATGTAAATTCCCGAGTCGTTACTGACCGTGGACAGCGCTACCCCCGTCTTTACGTTGGTGGCAGTCACGCTCGCTTTCGGGATTGCGGCCCCGGAAGAATCGAGGATGGATCCATAGATGGACGCGTTAGTGGTTTGTGCGCTCCCGATAGTAGTCATCAGAAGCAGTACGGAAACGATCGCGATGCGTTGGTTCATCCTGCCCCCCCTCTCCTCGAGCCCTGTCCCGAATGGCCGAGAAGCTGACAATTTTATAACTGGCGTCGTTATCGTAGGATGGCAAATCGAGGAGCGAGCGCCTCAACCCCAAAAAGCGCAGACATGGCGCACCGTCCACAGACTCTTATTACGGACTTGGAAACGTGAAAGCAGTATATAACTTGCCTTATCCTTTTGCAAGCGGGTTGCAAGCGGGCGGGCGGAAGTGTCGGAAGTGGCACAACTGCAACGGAGCGGTTTTTGCGAGACTGAGCCACGAATTCCCCGGAACGGTTAGGCGCCCGGCGGGAGTGGCGGGCAGAGTTGCTCCTATCGGAATCGGGAGGCGGCGCTGCGCAAACGCGGATCGGGACTGCGGGCCGCCGTTTCGAAGTGGGACCGTGCTTCCTGAAGATCGCCTCGCGCGGCCAGAAGCCGGCCCAAGGCGAAATGAGCTTCATAGTGCTCGGGATTCAGTTCGACCGCCCGGCGGAATTGGTGCTCGGCTTCCGCCTTGTCGCCGCCGCTGGCGAGGATGCTGCCCAAATAGTAGTGAGGGTCGGCCAGACCGGAGTCGATTTCGATCGCGCGCCGGTAGTGGTCCGCGGCTTTTTGAGTGAGTCCCTTCATCGTCAGGATGCGGCCGAGATCGATGTGGGCCCGCGCGTGATTCGGATTCAGGCGCAGGGTGGTTTCCAGTTCGTCAAGCGACTTGTCGAACGACCCGGTCGCCGCCAGCGCCTCGGCGAGATCGAAGTGTGCCTCCACGTTGCCCGGGTCGCTCTCCACCGCCGCCCGCAAATGGAACATGGCTTGCGGAAGATCGCCCGACGCGGCCAGCAGGTTTCCCAGATTCGTCCGCGCCTCCGCCAGGTCGGGCTGAATGCGAATGGCTTCGCGGAAGGCATTCCCGGCGCCGGCCGGGTCGCCCTTGCGCAACCGCGCGAGGCCCAGCAGATTGTAAGCCGCGGGCAGATCCGGATTGAGGGAGATCGCCTGTTGGAGGGCCTGCTCGGCTTGATCCGGCCTGCCCTCCTGAAGATACACATTGCCCAGGTCCGTTAGTACGCTGCCGTCGCGTCCGGCTCCTTCCAGAATTTCCGCGGCCCGGGCGAGTTGTCCGGAATCGGAAAGCGCGGCGGCGAGTTCCTTCATCGCGGGCCGAAAACCCGGACGGCGCCGCAGGGCCTCTTCCAGCCAGCGAATTGCCTGTTCGCGCCGGCCGGCGTTGCGGCAGGCCCTTCCCAGCTCGAAATAGAATGCGGGTTCTTGCGGGTGGAAGCGTTCGATGGCCGACTGCAGGCTGGCGATTCCCGCATCCGGATTCGCTTGCTGCCGGGCTTGAGCCACGGCGCGGTACAACTCCGCGTCCGCGGAAGCGAGTTGCGCCGGGTCGTAGACCACAACCTCGCCGCGATACGCGCTCTTCTCACCGTGAGTCTCGGCGAGCGGAGCAAGCAAGTCGCCAGCCGGCTTTAGGCGCTGGATGTAATGATCGGTCATGACCGCGTGCACCACATCCCGCGCGCGCCGCTTGGGCATATGGCAATCGAGGCAGTTCGTCAACGCGCGCGGCCCTGAATTTCCATGGGCCGAGCGATGGCAGTTCCGGCAAATGGCTGGATAGCGCGCGTCCGCGTCCGCTCCACGCACCGCCTGGTGTGGATCGTGGCAGGTAGTGCAGGTCATCTGGCTCTTTTGGAAACAGGCCGATTGGGACAGACGGTAAGCCGCGTGATCGATCTCGAACTTGTCGGTTGGGGAAGGGAAATCGAAATAGACCGCGAAATCGCGAAGCGGCTGGCCCGGCCGATAAGAAAACGGGTGTCGGTCAAAGCGGCGGATCGAGTCCGGCGAGTGAATGGCAGTCGTCTGCAGATGGCACTGCATGCAGACTTCCATCTGCTGCCGGCGGTTCAGGCGCGCCGGATTGACGATGGCCTTGCGTATGGACTCGGGCTGCGCGCGAGGAGACGAAGCCGCGGCGATGTGGGCGCTGCCTGGTCCATGGCATCGTTGGCAATCGATGCCTTCCGGAATCGCATCGCCGAAAATCGGATCGCCGCCCTCGCCGTTCAGGGCGGGAGGATAGGCGTTGTGGCAGGAGAAACACTCGTACGAAATCGCCCGGCGGAAATCGGACGGATCGGGGCGATCGTAGCCCGGACTCATGGCCCAGTAGCCGTTTTTCTCGGAGTACCATGTGACCGGCAGCTCCACCAGTTTTCCTTCGGCGGTTCGATGCAGGTAGCTCCGGGCATGGTTGCCCGACCCGATCGCGTAATCGATCTGCATCTCCAGGATGTTCGTTTGGTTCCCGTCATAACCGATCTGATGGCGCCGTTGGAACCATTTGCCATCGCGGCTGAACATTGCGTAATGACTGCCGGAAGCGCGGTGATCGAATTCGTTCCGCACAGCGTAATCTTCGACGGTGTTTTCTGCACGCGGCCGATAAAACGACCGGCCCATTCCGGTGAGCGCGTACGTCTTCGCAATCCCTGGATGACAGCCGGAGCAAACCGCGGAGTTCACATAAGTTGCTTCCGGCGGATGCCGTTCCGGCTTCAACTCGCGATGGCCGATCACATAGACACTGGCTGCCAGGGCGATGCCGGCTACCGCCATCAGCAGATACTTTTGGCTCACCACGTGCATTCTACATCACGTTGATGGACGGCCCGGCCGGTCGACGGCGCCCGCCCGGCTCACTCCGCCAGGACTCTGTGGACAAGCTGAACGACGACCGACCCCTCGCCCACCGCGGAGGCGACGCGTTTCACGCTCCCCGAGCGCACATCGCCGACGGCGAAGACCCGGGGCACGCTGGTTTCAAAAAGGTAAGGCTGACGGCGTAGCGGCCAACCGGCAGCCGACAGATCCTGGGGCAGGAGATCGGCGCCCGTTTTGACGAAATGCCGGTCATCGAGCGCGACGCAGCCCCGCAGCCATGCCGTGTTGGGGCACGCGCCGGTCATGGAGAACAGGTGACGGATGGCTCTCGTCTCAATCGACCCGCTCTCCTGATTCTTCCAGGAAACGCCTTCCAGCCGCCCATTGCCCTCCAGGCCGACGACCTGTGTGCCTGTGCGAAGCGTGATCGTGGGACTCTCTTCGATCCTGCTGATCAGGTATCGCGACATACTCTCGGCAAGTCCTGCGCCACGCACCAGCACGTGGACGTGCTTCGCGATTCCGGAGAGAAACACCGCAGCCTGCCCGGCCGAGTTCCCGCCTCCTACGATGACCACCTCTTCGTCCGCGCAGAGTTGCGCCTCCAGGCGGGTCGCCCCGTAGTAGACGCCGGCTCCTTCGAACCGGCCCAGGTTTGGCAGCGGCAGTTTGCGGTACTTCGCGCCCGAAGCGATGATGAGCGCATGCCCGCGGACAGGATCGGCGCCGGCACACTCCACGGTGAAGGGCCGGCGTTCGCACGACAGTCCCATGGCCGCGCGGGCGATCGCGATTTGGGCCCCGAATTTCTCCGCCTGGACGAAGGCGCGGGCAGCCAGGTCCTCGCCTGTAATGCCCATCGGGAATCCCAGGTAGTTTTCGATGCGCGAGCTGGATCCGGCCTGGCCGCCCGGAGCAACGCCCTCCAGAACCAGGACATCGAGCCCCTCCGAAGCGGCATACACCGCCGCCCCCAGGCCGGATGGACCGGCGCCAACCACAATTACGTCGTGGACTCGAGTCTCGTCGATTTCAGCATTGAGCCCGAGGCACCTCGCGACCTGCGTATTGCTTGGGTTGCGAAGCGGAGACCGGTCGCGGCAGATGAGTACCGGGATATCCGCGAGAGCGATTCCGAAGCGTTCCAGGAGATCCCCAACAGCCGCGTCGCGCTCCACATCGAGATAGGTGTGCGGGTGGCCGTTTCGCGCCAGAAATTCCTTCAGGCGGAGCGTGTCGGCGGAATGGCTGGAGCCGATCAACACCACATCGCCCAGCGCGCGGGAAATAAGCCCCACCCTGCGCCGCACGAAGTTCCGCAGCAGGAACTCGCCGAGGTCCGCATCGGTCTGCACCATGTGGCGCAGGGTTGCCGGATCGATTTCGAGGAGTTGGCCGGCGGTGGCCGCGCGCGCCCGTACCAGGCTCGGGCGTCCCGAGAGAATGTCCATCTCACCGGTGAAGTCGCCAGTCCGGAGGAACCTGATGCGAGTTTCGCCACCTGCCGACGGACTGACCACCTCCAGGCTGCCTTGGAGCACCACGAAGAAACTTCGCCCGACGGTGCCCTGGTCGAAGATGATCTCACCTTCAGCCACCTTTCGGCGGACGCCCAAAGCAGCCAGCCGCGCAATCTGCGCCGCGCTCAGTTTGGGAAACATCGCATCCAACGTTGGATCGTTGAGTTCGGCCATAAGAGAGTTCTATCCGTCCATGCGGCCCTGTTCGGAGCCGCGCGCGTAAGCAAGCGGTGTTCGCGCAAACAATAAGGTCGCTGCGTTTAATTCTTCATTTGGGTCAAAGAGCCCTCGCTCAAAAACTGGCGGGCCGTTGCCAGACAGATGCCGGTGGTGCCCCCTGTGATGAGGGCCCGTTTGCCTTCGAGCCTGTTCACTGCCGATCCTCTTCCGTCCGCGCGATTCGGACGTCCA
>OMOG01000391.1:6140-8920 GCA_900290305.1 Candidatus Sulfopaludibacter sp. SbA4 | reverse complement strand
CATCGAAGAGATCCTCAACCAGGTGGAAGTTCCTCTGTAGGCGCAAAAAGGGGGTTGGGGGCTGGGGGTTGGGGGCTGGGGAAGGTTGCTCGCTTCGCTCGCTTCTTTTTATTCGGAGAATGTTAGCACAGATATGAAGACTGCCATTATCGGTCTGCCCATGACGGGCAAGACCTCTCTGTTCACGATCCTGACCGGGGTTCACCAGGAAACCAGGTCATCGGCCTGCCTATGACGGGCAAGACCTCTCTGTTCACGATCCTGACCGGGGTTCACCAGGAAACCAGGATCGGCTCCACGGCGGCGCGCACGGGCGTGGCCCGGGTCCCGGATGAGCGCGTGGAGGAACTGGCGCGGCTGTTCGAGCCGCCCAAGATCACGCACGCCACGGTGGAATACGTCGATATGCCATCCATCTCCAAGGAGAACCTGCGCGACCCGGGCTACGTGGCGAGCCTGCGCGTGGTGGACGCATTCGCGCAGGTGCTGCGCCTGTTCGCCGACGAGACCGTGCCGCACGAGAAGGGGTCGGTGGATCCCGTGCGCGACCTGGAAGACGTGGAGATGGAGCTGATGCTCAGCGACCTGGTGGTGGTGGAGAAGCGGCTGGAGCGCCTGGACAAGGACCGCAAGAAAATCAAGAACCCCGAGTTGGATCGCGAATTCGAGCTGCTGGAGAAGTGCAAGGCCGCGCTCGAAGGCAATCAGCCGCTGCGGCAAATGGAGATCGATGCCGACGATGAGAAGCGCTTGCGCGGCTTCCAGTTCCTCTCGCAAAAGCCCATGCTCTACGTGTTGAATCTGGGCGAGGAGGAGGCCGGCAAGCTGCACGAGCGCGAGCGCAAATATCGCGATGGGCCGCTCGCCGGGAGGAAACACACGGCGGTGACGGCGGTCTGCGGCAAGATCGAGGCGGAGTTGGCGGAGTTGCCGCGTGCCGAGCAGCGCGACTACCTGGCGAGCTACGGTTTGGAGGAATCGGGCCTGGAGCGGCTGATCTCGGCGACTTATGCGCTGCTGGGCCTGATGAGCTTTCTCACCGCCGGCGAGGACGAGTGCCGTGCCTGGACTATCCCCATGCACAGCACGGCGGTGAAGGCCGCGGGAGCAATCCATTCGGATTTCGAGAAGAAGTTCATCCGGGCCGAGGTGTTGAACTGGAAGTCGCTGATCGATCACGGCGGGTACGCTGGCGCGCGGGAAAAGGGGCAGCTTCGGCTGGAGGGGAAAGAGTATATCGTAAAAGACGGCGATGTGCTGGTGATCCGGCACGGGTAGGGATGCTATGGAAGAGGCCAATCTAGGCCACTTCACACTGCTGGAGAAGATCGGCGAGGGAGGGATGGGCCGCGTCTACAAGGCCCGCGACACGCGCCTGGAACGCCTGGTCGCCCTCAAGCTGCTGGCCGAGTCCCGGATGGCCGATGCCGACCGGCGCGCGCGCTTCATTCAGGAAGCCAAGGCCGCCTCGGCGCTGAATCATCCCAACATCGTCACCATCCACGAGATCGCCGAGCAGGACGGGCAGACCTTCATCGTCATGGAACTGGTGGAGGGCAAGCCGCTCAATGAGACGATCCCGCGCAAGGGGATGCGGCTCACCGAAGCGCTGCGCATCGCGGTGCAGGTGGCCGACGCGCTCACGGCCGCGCACGCTGCCGGAATCGTGCACCGCGACCTCAAACCCGGCAACATCATGGTGGATGCGCATGGGCGGGTCAAGGTGCTGGATTTCGGGCTGGCGAAGCTGTTGGGGGCTGCGGCGCCGGCGGCGATCGCCGAAGAGCAGGAGACCCGCACCGTGCTCACCGAGGATGGCGCCATCGTGGGCAGCGTGCCCTACATGTCGCCGGAGCAGGCGGAAGGCAAGCCGGTGGATGCGCGCAGCGACATCTTCTCGTTCGGCGCGGTGCTCTACGAGATGATTACCGGGCAGCGCGCGTTCCGCGGCGAGTCGCGCATTTCCACGCTGGCCGCCGTGGTGGAGAAGGACCCGCAGCCGCCCAGCGAGATCTCCGCCGATACCCCGCCGGAGTTGGAACGGCTGATCGCGCGCTGCCTGCGCAAGGACGTCAACCGCCGTAGCCAGAATATGGCCGACGTCAAGCTGGCGCTGGAGGAGCTGCGCGACGAGTCGGAATCGGGCAAGCTGGTGCGCTCCGCGGCATCTGCTCCGGCGCCGGCCGGAAGGCGGCGCTGGCTGTGGCCGGCGGTGGCGGTCATGTCCGTTCTGATCGCGGCAGCGGCTATCGGCTGGACCTTCTTGCGCTCCCGCGGCGGCACTCCATCCCAAGGGCCCGACCTGGTACGGCTGTCGCCCGACGACGGGCACTCCTACTCGTACCCGGCCATCTCACCAGACGGCAAATTCGTCGCTTATATTTCGGACCGTTCCGGAAAGGACGAGTTGTGGCTGCAACAAGTGGGCGGCGGCAACCCCATTCAGTTGACCCATTCGGCCGAACCGGTCGCCCGTCCTTCGTTTTTCCCGGACGGTACCAGAGTCCTTTACGCGACCGTACCCCGGGGTAGGCAGAAGTACACCATTGAGTCTATCCCCACATTGGGTGGGGAACCGAAGGCGCTGGTCAACGCCACGTGGCCCCCGAGCTACTACCTTTCCCCGGATGGCCGTCAGATCGCCTGGTTCGACACCAGCCCGCCTTCGTATGGTCTCATGATCGGGTCGTCGGACGGGGGGCCGTCTCGGGAACTGCCGGCCTGGACGAGCACCCAGGGCCGCCTGGCCGGGTCCACGGGTGCGACATGGGCACCGGACA
>OMOG01000391.1:0-6130 GCA_900290305.1 Candidatus Sulfopaludibacter sp. SbA4 | reverse complement strand
CGCGTTGTGTTCGCGCCCTTGAAAGGCGAGCGCCAAAATGTTTGGGAGATTCGCCTGTCGCCCGGATCGTGGCGCGTAGCGGGCCCTCCCCGCCAGCTCACGTTTGGCACCCTGGATGAACTCCCCGGCACCATCAGTGCCACCGGCATGTTAGCTTTGTCGGAGGCCAACCGCTCCTCCGATCTCTATCTGATTCCCGTTTCTCACTCGAGCGGCCAGCCCACGGGGCCTGCACCCCGGCTCACTCGAGACGGACGCGACAAATACCTGGAGGCGATGGGAGGCGATTTCGGGAGCGTTCACTTCATGGTCCTGGATTCCACCAGCCGCCGCGCGCTTGCGCACAACGTCTACGCTCTGGACCTGGAGAGCGGGAAGCAGACGCTGGTGATCGCCACCGGTTCGCTCCCACCTGCTGTTCGTGTCACCTGACGGGCGGCAGATCGCCTACTCGGTCCCGGAGGGCGATACGTTTTCGATCCGGATTGGCGAGCCTGGGGCCGGCGTCGGCGCCGCGCGCGTCCTTTGCAAGGGCTGTGGCTACGCCCGCGAGTTTTCCGCCGACGGGCGCTTTCTCTTGTATCTTCCCGAAGAGACCACCAAGCTCGACTCGAAACGCAAATACACCGTTCGGCTCCTGGAGGTGGCTTCCGGCAAAGACCGGCCCTGGCTGGAGCACCCCTCCGATTCCGTCGAACCCTGGGGTGTTTTCGGCGAGGACCGCGGTTGGGTCACGATCAGGGTGGTCCCTCCCGGCTCGCGAAATTCGGGCATCACCCATATAGTCCCCTGGCGGGAGCAGCCGGTTCCACCCTCGGAATGGATCCCGGTAAACCTACCCCCGGATAACTCTCCCTACTCCCACTCGCCTGGCAACTCCAATTTCCTTTACTTCTTCCAGGGTCCGAAGTTCATGGCGACGCGCTTCGATCCCCAGGCGCGCCGGTTCGGCGAGCCGTTCGAAGTGAAGTTCGTCCCGGGCTCGCCAGTGGCAATCCAGCCCGAAGACTCGTGGGCCGTTCGCGGTCCCGGACTGGTTTTTGCGCGCAAGGAGAACCACAGTTCGGTGTGGCTGATGAAGTTGCCGGAGTGAAAGCCACGATCGCCAGGGATGGAGGTGAGACATGATTCGCAACGAGACGGAATATCAAGAGGCGTCGGCTCGTCTGGCAGAGGAGCGAAACCGGCTCGCTGACCGTCGGTCAAGGCTCAAGGAGGCCGGCCTCGGCGATGAGGAGATTAAGCGCGTCATCGATCCCATGGAATCGTTTCACCTTCAGTTGCAGGAAGAAGTCGAGAGCTACGAACGTCTGAAGCGCGGCGAATTCGAAGAACTCGACAACCTGCGTGGGTTCGGCCACCTCCTGATCTCCCTGCGAATCGCACAGGGGATGTCGCAGCGCGAGCTGGCCAGGAGGCTCGGCGTGCACGAATCGCAGGTATCTCGAGACGAGCGGAACGAATACCACGGAATCACGCTGGAACGAACCATCAAAATCCTCGATGCGCTGAACGCGCGACTGCATACGAAAGTAGAAATACTGGCGCCGCGGGAGACGGCGCTCGCCTGACAGTAACCTCGGTAGGCTTGAAAGCCTGTGCTCCGGGGTCTAGAATGAACACAGGGGGTGGGCCCTGATGTTTGGCCGTACTTTTGCCCTGTTCCTCGCGGCGGGGTTTTGTTCCGCGATCGCACAATCACCACCCAACGCAATGCTGGATGGCACCAAGACGGGCGTGCCACAGCCCCAGCCGGCGAAACCGCTGTCGCCGGAAATGCGTGGTGACATCTTCATGGCGCGCAAAATGTACCGCGAGGCGATCGAGACGTTTCACGAAGGTTCTCCCAAGGACCCTGTACTGTTGAATAAAACCGGCATCGCCTACCATCAACTGATGCAACTCGACCAGGCGCGGAAGAGTTACGAGCAGGCGATCAAGATCAAGCCCGACTACGTGGAGGCGCTCAACAACCTGGGCACCGTTTACTATGCCAAGAAGAGTCCGCGGCGGGCGATCACCTGGTACAACCGGGCTCTGAAGATTGCGCCGGAAGAGACCCGGTCGGCCTCCATTTACATGAACCTGGGCACGGCGTACTTCGCTCGCAAGCGGTACGAGGACGCGACCAAGGCATACCAGACGGCGTTGGGCCTGGACCCGGACGTCTTCGAGCGTCACGGAAATTTCGGCGTGATGCTCGAGGAACGCAGCGTGGAGGAGCGCGGCAAGTTCCACTTCTACCTGGCCAAGCTTTACGCCAAGGGCGGGCGCAACGAGTTGGCGCTCCAGTACCTGAGGAAGGCGCTGGAAGAGGGCTTCCGCGACAAGAAAATGGGCGAAGAGCCCGAGTTCGCCGCCTTGAAAGACACGGACGAATTCAAGAAACTGCTCACCCTGGAACCGCGTGTCTTGTAAGACCCGGGTGTTGTGTAGCGCCCGCGTGTTTCAGGCAGCGTTCGCGATTGCCGGTCTATTTGCCTTTGCCTGCAACCGCCAGCCGGCCAGACCTCAAACCGAGCGTATCGCCATCCTGCGATTCGAAAACCTGGGCCCGGACACCGCGACCGACTGGATGGGGCGGGCTTTCTCCGAAATCCTGACCACAGAACTTTCGGGCGCTCCGGGAATCTATGCCATTCCGGCAAGCCGGATGCACAGCTTCCAGCAAGCTCTCGGCGTGCGGCCGATTACGGCGCCGGGCATTTCGGCCGAGCGCACCTTGGCCCTGGCGGCGGGGGCGAACCGCATCGGGTACGGAGAGTATTGGGTCCGCGAGGGCCGCCTGGAGGCGCGGCTGAGCATCGAGGATCCGCAAACGGGCGCGGTATTCCAGGTGGTATCGGCCACCGCGGGATCGAATGACGCGATCACGGCGGCATCGGGGCTGGCGCGGCAGATTGCGGAGCGGCCGGCGCCGTACGGGACGCGCAATCCGCAGGCACTTCAGGCGTGGGTCGCGGCCCTGGAATCGACCGGCGCGGCGGCGGCTACGGGGAACCTGGAACGGGCCATCGCTGCAGACCCCGATTTCGGTCCTGCTTACCGCATGCTGGCCGAGCGGAAAACGCAGGGCCAGGACCGCGACGGCGCCCTGGCTGTGCTGGAGACGGCGCTGGCGCGCGGCGGCCGGATTTCCGAGGCGGAGCGCGCGCACCTCCAACTCGACATCGCGACTCTGAACAGCGACGAGGCTGGACGGCAACGGGCGCTCGACGCGCTGGTGAAGCTGAACGCGCACGATGCCATGGCGTGGCGAGGGCTGGCCGAGGCGGCCATGGCGCGGCGCGAATACCCGACGGCGGTCGCGGCGTACCAGAAATCGCTGGAGGTAGAGCCGGAGGACGCGGATGGGTGGAACCGGCTGGGCTACGCCGCGTCGTATGCCGGGGATCTCAATGGCGCGGTGACGGCCTTGCGCCGCTACCAGGCGCTGCGGCCCGCGGACGCCAATCCGCTGGACTCGCTGGGGGACGCCTACCTGCTCGCCGACCGCTTTCGCGAGGCCGACGATTGCTATCTGCAGGCCGCCCGGAAGGATCCCGCCTATCCGCGCACGGCCGAGTTGTTCAAAGCCGCCATGGCACGATTGATGTCGGGCGACGTGGCCGGCGCCGACGCGCTCTCCAAACAATATGCCGAGGCGCGCGAAGCGGCTCAGGACCCGCTGGTGGAGGCCTTCCGGGCCGAGTGGTCCTGGATGAGCGGGCGCCGGCACGCCGGCTATGACCGGTTGGCCGCGTTTGCGCGCGTGCTGGAAAAGGGCGAGTTGCGGGAAGCGGCATCGCGGTCGTATGGCG
Organism: Candidatus Sulfopaludibacter sp. SbA4; assembly: GCA_900290305.1. Classification (GTDB taxonomy): domain Bacteria; phylum Acidobacteriota; class Terriglobia; order Bryobacterales; family Bryobacteraceae; genus OMOG01. The sequence continues at coordinate 2,330 of OMOG01000391.1, read as the reverse complement.
AACTGGCGGTGTGGAGCCTGATGCTCGGGGAACGGGCCGCGGCCGATGAGATGGCGCGGAAGGCGGTGAAATTGGCGGGCCCGGGATCCGCGGCCACCGCGGCGGTGGCCCGATTTCTGGTGCAGGAGCCGGGCTCGGCCGCCGAGTGGGCCGAGCGTGCGGAGAGACTCTTTCCCGATGCGCCGAAAAGCTCGCTCCGCGACCTCGCGCTGGGGTATGCGCTGCTGGTGAGCAAGGAGTTTCAACCGGCATCGGTGGTCCTGAAGCAGATTTACGAGCGGGGTGGGGCGGCGGCGGACGAGATTGGATATTTGCTGGCGTGGAGCCTGCTCGAAACGGACCGGGCGAAGGAAGCGGCGCCGCTGCTGCGCTGGAACCCGATTCCGCCGTTGACGGGGCCGGGGACTCTGTTGTCGTTCTACTTTCCGCGGTACTACTATCTTCGCGGGCTGGAGGCGGAGAAGGAGGGCAAGGCGGACGAAGCGCGGACGAACTACCGCTTGTTCCTGGAACTGTCGGGGCCGGACGCGATGATGTGGGGCGAGGAAAAGAAGGTGCGGGCGGGGTTGTGAGGGGGCGCGCTGCTGCGTGCTAGCCGTGCTAGCCATGCTAGCCCCCTAGCCACCCTAGCCCGGTGAAGAGGCAGCAAGAGGAAACCGTGTCTTTGACGCGGAGGCGCAGAGCACGCGGAGGAAGACGCGGAGAAAACCCAAGAGAAAGTCAAAACCTGAGTAAACGGAGGAAGGGGAGAGCGCCGAGAAGGCCGCGCTTCGGGGCCGAGCGGGTTCTGCCAATTTCGGCGAGATCGCCCGGCGCGCTTGCATGTGGCGCGCTTGCATATAATGTCCGGTATGTTGAATCGGACCGGTCTTGCGGCCACAGTCATTCTGATCTGCGCAGGTTGTCTTCAGGCCCGCGTCACACGAATTGTCGTCGAGCATCGCGAATCCCCGGCTTTTGGCGGACAGGCGTTCGGCAAGGCCGGCCAGTACGAGGTGCTGAGCGGCCACTTCTTCGGGGAAATCGACCCGAAAGACCCGCACAATTCCATCATCATGGACATTCAATTTGCGCCGCGCAACGCGCGCGGCATGGTGGAATACTCCGCTACGTTTGCGCTGTCGAAGCCCATCGACATGTCCAAGTCCAACGGCGTCCTTTACTACAGCGTGTCCAACCGCGGCCGGGGCGCTCCGGTGGGCTCCGAAGATGGCCGCATCAATCTTCTCAGCGGATGGCAGGGCGATCTTCCGCAGCGGTCCAATGCACAGACCATCGTGGCGCCGGTGGCGCGCAAGTCCGATGGCTCGCCTTTGACCGGACCGGTATTGGAGCGCCTGATCGACATCCCGCCGAACACCACGACCGTCGATCTAGGGACGACGCCATACGTGGGGCTGACGTACCAGCGCCCGCTCACGCTCGACACCGCCAAGGCCAGCCTCACGCGGCGCACTTCTCAGAATGCGCCGGCCGCCGCCGTCCCCAGCGGCGATTGGGCATTCGCCGACTGCACCGCGAAGCCGTTCCCCGGCACACCCGATCCTGGGAAGCTGTGCGTGAAGGGCGGATTCGACCCTTCTTCCGAATACGTGCTGGTGTTCACCGCCAAGGACCCGCTGGTGCTGGGAATCGGTTTCGCCGCCACACGCGACCTCAATTCATTCCTGCGCTACGGCGCGAAGGACGACATCGGCACGCCCAACCCGCTCGCCGGGCAGCTCAAGTGGGCGATCAGCCGGGGCGATTCGCAATCCGGCAACTTTATCCGCAGCTACATTCACCTGGGTTTCAACCAGGACGAAGGCGGGCGCATGGTGTGGGATGGCGCTAATCCGCATATTGCCGCGCGGCAGCTTGCGCTCAACTTCCGCTTCGCGGTGGCCGGCGGCTACGCGGCCGGGTACCAGCCTGGCAGCGAGGGCGTGCTCTGGTGGAGCGACTACCAGGACCGCGTGCGGAGCCGGCCCACGGCCGGATTGCTGGACCGCTGCCGCGCCACGAATACCTGCCCCAAGATTTTCGATACCTTCGGCGCGCTGGAGTTCTGGTTCCTGCGCGAGTCGCCGGACCTGGTCGGCACGGATGCCAAATCGGACATTCCGCTGCCGCCCAACGTGCGCCGCTACTTCTTCCCCGGAACGACGCATGGCGGCGGCCGCGGAGGGTTCAGCACCGCGGCTCCGCGGCCGCCCAATGGCTGCGTGCTTCCGGCCAATCCCAATCCGGAAAGCGACACCATGCGCGCGCTGACCGCGGCCTTGATCGAGTGGGTCACCAAAGGGACGGAGCCGCCGCCGAGCCGCTATCCGCGACTCGACCAGCGGCAG
>OMOG01000201.1 GCA_900290305.1 Candidatus Sulfopaludibacter sp. SbA4 | reverse complement strand
CTAACCCCTAACCCCTAACCCCTAACCCCTAACCCCTAACCCCTAACCCCTTTTCAGCTACCTCTTCACACACGCCGCCGTTTCCATCAACGCCCGCTCGATCTCCCGCGACACCACCTCCGCCGCCGCCGAGCCATCCACCTCGCGGACCACCGTCTCCCCGTACCACTGCAGAATCGGGCCCGTCAGCTCCCGATACGCCCGCAAGCGGTCGCGGATCACCGACTCCCGGTCGTCCTCCCGCGTGAGCAAAGCAGCCCCGTCGTCGTCGCATCGCTCCGCGATTTGCGGCGCCTGCGACAGCAGGTTGTAAATGCGCAAACATTGCGGGCACTGCCGCCGCGCAGTCAGCCGCGACACCAGCGCGCACTCCGGCACATCCAGATGGATCACCATGGGGTCCGGCAGCCCGCGCCGCTCGAGCAGGGCCGAAAAATGCATCGCCTGGGCCAGCGTCCGCGGATACCCGTCGAGCAGGAACCCCTGCGCGCAATCCGGCCGCGCGATCCGATTGGCCACGATACCATCGACGATGTCGTCGCCCACCAATCCGCCGCTCCTCACAGTCGAGCACGCCTGCTTGCCCAGCTCCGTGCCGGCCTTGCATTCGGCGCGAAACACCTCCCCGGTCGAAATGGCAGGGATCCCGAGTTTGTCCGCAAGGAAAGCCGCTTGCGTGCCTTTGCCGCATCCGGGCGGGCCCAATAACAGGATAATCATACCTTAAACTACCGTTACTAGAGGGCCACGTCAAGGGTGGCAAGCGGGACTTCGTGGATCAACCCGGTCTGTGGTACGTCTCCCCGCAGATCCGCCCGTCCGCCTGCAGCCGCAGCCGGCGGTCGCGCCAGTCCACATCGTGGCCAAACGCCCCGGCCAGCCACACCGCAAACCCGAAAAGATCGCGCAGCGGAATCATCCAGAAGTGCGGCGCCACCTGCCTGTCTTTGAGGACCCCCGACCCCACCATCACGCCCGCAATCATGCGCACGCCCAACGCCGCCCCCCCGGCCCACCATTGGTGGCCCGCAAAAGCCACCAGCGCCCACCACGTGGCATGTGTCACTACGTACCCGAAGTAGCCCCCGGGGCGCGACACCCGAATCGTCCGCGACCAGCGCAACTGGTGCCGCCACGTTTGCGCCCAAGTCTCTCCGCCCAGGTCCGTCTCCACCACCACCGGCGCGAACACGATGCGATAGCCCAACTCGCAAATGTGCCGCCCGAGTTGGTAATCGTCAGCCAGGTATCCCGAGATGGCGTCGAACCCGCCGAACCGGCCGAGCGCCTCGGCGCGAAATACCATGGTCGACCCCAGCGCAAACTCCGACACACCCAGCAGCCGCGCCACCAGCACACTCGGCGCGAACTCCGTCGCAATCCCCATCGCCTCGGCGCGCGCCGCCCACGACTCCGCCCGCCCCCGGTACAGGCAAGTCACCAGCCCGATCTGGGGATCTTCGAGCGGCGCCGTGACCGCCCGCAGGTAGCCCGGCTCCACCACGATGTCGCTGTCGTTCACCAGCAGCAGCGGGTAGCGGGCCTGCGCCGCCAGCTCCGCCAGAACCCCCACCTTGGCGTTCGGCGCTTTGCTGTGGACGATCCGGACGCTGATCGCCCGCTCCGGAAATTCCCGTTGCAGGCGTTCAATGTCTTCCAGCGCGGCGTCGTATGGGTCGCTGACCCCGAAGAGGATTTCGAATTCCGGATAGTCCTGCGTTGCGTGCGACCGGATGGCTTCGTAGAATTGCGGGTCGCGCCCGTGAACCGGTTTCAGAATGGAAAGTGGCACTCCGTTACACGGAGCGACAGGCATTCGTGCCTGTGTGTCTTCCTGCGAAAGTGGCACAGGCATTCCTGCCTGTGTGTCTTCCTGCTTTTTCCGTCGCGCCTCGCTCCACCACTTGAGCGCTGCCAGTATCGCCAGCAAATAATAGAGAGCCGCTGCCACGGCGGGTACGGCCAGCCAGATCACAACGAAACCAGCGCCACGCCGCAGATCACCAGCGACGCGCCCGCCCACCGAAGCCAGTTCACGTGCTCTTTCAGCACGTACCTGGCCAGCACCGTCTCCAGCACGTACGTGACGGCCGTCGCTGGAACCGCAAAACTCAGGTCCGCGATGGTCAGCAGCCCCATGTACGCGAAAAACGACACCGCCATGGCCGCCACCGACCCGATCACGAAACGATTGCGTGCCAGCACCGCCAGCGCCCTTCCAATTGCGCCCGGACGGAAATCGTGAATCTCGCCATGCCGCCGCATTCCCATGGCCTGCAGCACCTCGCCCACCGTCGTCGCCGCCACGATGATCGCGATCCACATCCACTTCATCGGCCCGCCCCCACAGTCCGCGGCGCCGTCCGCCCGCTCACCAGCGCCACCCCCGCCATGATCAGGACGATGCCCGCCCACCGCTTGGCCGTGATCTGTTCGTTGAGCAGGATCTTTCCCGTCAGCGCCACCAGTACATAGCCCACCGAGGTCACCGGCAGCACATAGCTCAAGTCCGCCCAGCTCAGCAGCGCCATGCGCGATAGCAGCCACAGAATCATCAGCAGCACCCCCAGCGCAACCCACGGCTGGAACAACACCGTGACGTACGCCAGCGGCGTTGACAATTGCGCCGGCATGCCGCGCTTCATGAAGAAGTTGCCGAAGACGTTGCTGAACACCACCACCGTGGCACAGATCCAGGTCTTCACTCGAAGCCGCGCTGTTTCCGTGTTCATGCCGTGAGGCAGGTGCTCGTGCCCGCCCTCGAGTCGTAAATGCAGTCTCGTACCCAACCGTGGCGCACGCTCTCAGCGTGCAGCGTCGACACTCTCCAGAAACCCCTGGACAACCCACTGATTCTGAGCTGCTTGTGGGGCAGGATTCCATCCTGCAGGCCGATCTGCAATCGGCCCACTTCGAGCCCCAAAGTTTCTGCCGCCAGAGACGCTCCGAAAGGACCGTCCCCCGCTCGTGTCGACACTTCCTCGGCGTCTTCCACCTGCCGAAGGTCCGCTCCCGCCAGGTTTCCATCCCGCCACGGGCACCGTGGCCATGGCTCCGCCTTCATTGCCTTCCATCAATCGCCCGAGCCCGCCGTGACCGGCGCCGGCTTGGCCGCCTTGTGCTCAGCCACAAACCTCTTGCGTTTGGCCCGCAGCGCCATGTACTCCCGCGCTTCCTTGGTCAGCCGCCTGCGCTCGTCGCCGTCGAAAATCGCCTTCTTCACGATCCGCCACACCACCCGCGGCCGGAAGAAATACTCGCCGTAGAAGCGCTCCACCCACTCCACCAGCTCCCCGCGGTCGAGCCCCGGGTAAATGATGTTCGGAAGCTGATGACCCGTCTCGTCCGTCATCGAGTCGATGGTGATCAGGTTGTTCTGCTTCACGTAATCGTAGAATTCCGTCCCCGGGTAAGGATGCGCGATCGAAACCTGGATCGTCTCCGTATCCAACCGCTTCGCGAAATCGATGGTCTTGCGGATGCTCTCTCGCGTTTCCCCCGGCAGCCCGATGATGAAATCCCCGTGCACCACCAGCCCCAGCTTCTTGCAGTTGGCGGTGAAGCGCTGCGCCATCTCCACCGTCGCGCCCTTCTTGATGTTCTTCAGGATTTGCGGATCCCCTGATTCGTAGCCCACAATCAGCAGCCGGCAGCCCGCTTCCTTCATGGCCTTCAGGGTGTCGTAATCGGTGGTCACCCGCGACGTGCACGACCACGTGAAGTTCAGCGGCTTGAGCTTCTTCGACAGCTCGATGGTCCGCTCCTTGCGGTAATTGAACGTGTCGTCGTCGAAGAAGATCTCCTTCATGTGCGGGAACTGCTCCAGCGCGTATCGCACCTCGTTGGCCACGTCGTCCGACGATCGCAGCCGCCAGCGGTGCCCCGAGTGCGTCTGCGGCCACAGGCAGAACGTGCACAGCGCCGGGCAGCCCCGCGACGTGTACAGCGATACGAACGGGTTCAGCAGGAAGGGCACGTTGTACCGCGTGATGTCCAGGTCGCGCTTGTACACCTTCGTCACCCAGGGCAGATCGTCCAGGTTTTCGATGGCCGGCCCTTCCGGGTTGTTGACGATGTGCCCGTTCTTGCGGAAGCTCACGCCCGGCAGCTCCTCGAGCGGCTTGCCGCGCGCGTAATCCACAATCTGGTAATCGAACTCACGCCGCACCACGAAGTCGATCGCCTTCGTCCCTCGCAGCGTTTTGTCCGGCTCGGTCGTCACCGGCGGTCCCACGAAGGCCACCTGCAGCTTCGGGTTGACGTCCTTCATCATCTCCGCCATCTTGACGTCCACGTGGAAACCAGGGGTCGACGTGTACAGCACCAGCAGCTCGAAATCCCTGCCCATCTCGACCGTCTGCTCGATCGAGATCTTGTGCGGCGGCGCATCCACCACTTTGCTGTCCGGCAGCATCCCCGCGGGGTAGCACAGCCACACCGGATACCAGTACGACTCGATTTCCCGCGATGCCGGCCAGCGCGAGCTGGCACCGCCATCGAAACCTTCAAACGAGGGGGGATTCAGAAACAGCGTTCTCATGTATTCTCCGTCGCACAGGCATTCACCGCCCGGCGCTTATTGCCCGTCGGTATCGGTCGCCAGGCTCTTCGCGCCGTCCACCGAGAAATTGCTGAAGTCGATCGTCAGCTCCGCCCGGCCGACCAGCCGCGTATCCACCACGCTTTGCACCTGCCGCGGAACCGAAATTCCGTCGCGAATCTCGTACTTTCTTACAAATGCAACCTTCTTGAGGAAAATGGAGGGTGTCTTCACCAGGTATCCCGATTCCTGTACGCGCAGGTACGTCGACGCATCGATCCACACCTCGCCCCGGAACAGGCCCTGCCGCTTCTGCCGAGGCGTCACCTGGAAAATGTGCGCCTCGCGCCCGTCCAGCATGCCGCGGCTTTTGTATTTGAATTTATAATTCGCGGGGGTCACCGCCAGGGAAGGCGCCTGTTCCTTTTGCGACTCCGCCTCCGCCGTGAGGTAGCGCGCAATCACCTGGTTCTTGACCGTGCCGTCGCCTTCAAATCGCAGCTTCTCGTAAGTAATGCGGCCCAGCGCCGAAATCCGCCGCAACGCGTGCAGCTTTCCCTGCTTCTTCAGCTTGGGCAGCGATGCCGCGATCTCCACGTCCATGGACGCGGCCCTCAATACCTGCTCCTGGTTGCGCGATGCCACGCAATAATTCTCGACGATTGCGTCCCCCGGACTCGAGGGAGCCTCGCCGGCCACCGGCACGCAGGCAACTGCCATCAACAATAGAGCGCGGACCTTCATGGGTCGGAACTCTAAGTCTAGCATGGCGGGTGGAGCAGGCTTTCAGCCCAATGCCGCTTACTTTGGGATTCTGCACAAATTGTGGGGCCTTGAACCCTGACAAGGGCGAAGCCCTTGCCTGGAGTTGGGCCATTTTGTCGAGCCCGAGCTGGGACAGGCCATCGTTTTCTAAGGAACATGTCGCTAAGCCACTGAAAATAGATTTGTTAGCGAATCCAGAAATTTGGCGAATATTTGGCGAAGACCGGCCGGTTCCTTTACGTCTTGGCCCGCCCCGCGGGCAGCAAGCTTTTGTGGCCTGTCATCGGCCGGGCTTTTAACCCGGCCATCCGCCGGCTTTCAGCGGGTCCACAAGGGCCAAGCCCTTGCCTGGTTTGCTTATCTCGGCCCGGCCTTCACAGCAGTGAGGCCGCTCACATTCCGCGGCGCCGCAGATTGCTCGACGCCGACAGATCCCGGATTCCCGATACGAATACCCCGCACGCGAATAACGTCAGCATCCAGGACACCCATCCGTAATCCGCCCGGCCGAACCCGCTGGCCAGTCCCGCCCATTGGGCCGCGCTCGGATATAGCAGGGCCACAAAGACACCGTAGGCGATGCCTATCACCGCGTGCATCACCCTTTCGCCGGGCGGGAGGCGGCGCGTGCGATCCTCTTCGATGAAGTCGGTGAGCGTGACTACGATTTCAAAAAGGAGGATGGCGGCAAAGGGCCAGACCCATAAGCCTCGCCAGCTAATCCACGCCAATGAGCCGAACAGAACGGCATAGGCGAAATCGCGCGCGGCATGCAGTCGCAGTTCCCGACGCGCCGACGGCGTCTCCGGTAACCGCAGCTTCCACTCGTGGTAATAGAATGTGTCGAGGCCGCCCAGAATGCCGACCAGCAGCAGGACTCTGAGTGCGGCAATCATTTGCAGGGCTCCATTGAGCCGCGGTACGAACCCACGCCTCCCACCGTAACCTCGAACTCCCACGAAGATTCCTGCCCGCGGGCTGCGGCCACCACTCGCAAGGGCAGCGGAATCCGCCATAAGCAGGCACGCTCCGATACGAATCGCAGGCCCTCGTGATCGGCGAAAAGGCGGAAGAAGATGCGAACTGGCCCCATCGCTTCCACCATGAGATCGCCTTCAGCGGTCTGAACCGACCGCCGGACGGCGCTCCCAAAGTGCCGGACCCAGACCTCCTTACGTTCCGTGGCGAGTACCTCCAGAAGCACGGGAATGCCGTCTCCCGCCGGAGGCAATCCCATCAGCCGGGCCCAGCGGCTTTCGTGTCGCACGGTCACCCTCCCCTTGGCCCGGCCGCCCTGCGGGGCCGAGTGAAACTCCCGGAGCACCTGCGGCAACCTCTCGAAATCAGCCTTGAGCAGCATGGGATAAAGCATGGATTTGTCTCCGGTACCAGATGAAATAGGCGATGAAGAAGGGCAGCCAGATGAAATCGTTCAATACGTTGGTCCACATGGTGCGCAAAGGAAGCCCGGCAGTGACCACGGTCCAGAACCAGCCGATGGGGCCCAGCGTCTTGCCCAGAAAGCCCAGGATCACGAGTTGCGGGTAGCGGCGCAAGTCACCCGCTACCACCCAGTAGCCATAGCCGTAAAGACCGATACACATGCCCAGGCCGCTCATCACAAAAGGGTAATTCATAGGCGGCAAGCCGAACAACTCGAAGAGCAAATTCGGAAACAGCACCATCACGGCGCCCCAGCAGATGTTGTAGACAGCCGCGATACGAAAGGTCCGGCGAAGCAGTGTCTCGTTGAGCATGGTGGCTATTCTCCGGCTGGTAAGGTAAGGTACATTTTATTGCACCGTGGACGTCCCCATCGCCTGCCAGTCGGTGTTATTCCCGCCCGCGCTGTCCCGGCCGGCCGCGTACACCACGCGATTGCCGCTGAAGGCCGCCTTGAAGGTAACGTTCAACGTGAGCGTCAGCGTGTTCGACACCGTGCTTACTGCCGAGCCCGCTCCGTTCACCGTGCACTGACTGTTCTGGATGCTCCCCGCGCCCCCGTTCAGCGCCATCGACCCCGCATACGGCCCGGCTGCATCCCCGGGGTCGTCCAGCAGAATCAGCGCGCCGCTCGCGGCTACGTACGCCAGGTAGCAGGCCTGCCGGCCGTCGATGAAGTTGTTGATCAGCACATCCACCACCCCAAAGTCGCCCGTCCCCTTGCTGTCTGTCAAGGTCACAAAGAACTCCTGGCCGGTGGCCGACGGCCCCGCTCCCCGGCCCGGCGCTACACCGGTCACGACGATGGTCCCGGAGGGCGTGAAAGGCGCCTGCCATACTCCCAACGCCTGCCAGTTCGAGTTCCCCGCCCCCAGATCCCGGGCCGCCATGTACATGACGCGGTTGCCCCCGAACGCCGGCTTGAACGCGATGTTCAGGAAAAGTGTGAGGGTGGTCCCAGTGCCGACTGCCGAGACCAAGGTCACGGCGCACTGACTGTTCTGGATGGCGCCCGAACTTCCCAGCACGACCGAGCCGGCGTACGGTCCGCCTGCATCGCCACCGTCGTCCACCAGCACCAGCGTGTTGGACGGGACCACGTACGCCAGGTAGCAGGCGCTGCGCCCATCCAGAAAATTATTAATCAGCACGTTCACCACTCCAAGACTCTGGTAACCGGCGGCATCGGAGAACTGAAACGTGAAACTCTGCGCGTTTCCAACCCCCGAGGCGGGCGTCACCGACACCGGCGTAGGCTGCCCTTGGGAGATGACCTGGAACGTCGCACCGCCGATGGCGCCTCCGGTAGTGACAACGGTGATGGTGACCATTCCCGGGCTGGCAATCAAATCGGCCGGCACCGAGGCCGTCGCTTGTGTGGCGCTAACGAATGTGGTCCCCAGCGGTATGCTGTTCCACTGCACGACGGCGCCGGAACTGAATCCGGCGCCATTCACGGTGAGGGTGAAGGCCGCACCGCCGGCTGCGGCGGTGGCGGGGACGAGCGAGGTGATGCTCCGGCCACTGGCGGTAGCGACAGACTGATTGACGGCGGCGGATGTGCTCGGAGCGTCGTTGGCATCTCCAGTGTAGGAAGCGCTCAGCGAGTGGGTGGTGCTTGTTAGCGAGCTGGTAGAGAAGGTGGCCACTCCGCTGGCCAGGGGCCCGGTTCCCAGTCAGGTTCGCGCCATCGAGGAATGAGACCGTCCCGGTGGCAGCGGCCGGTGTTACCGTGGCCGTGAGAGTCACGTTCTGGCCGGGGGTAGAGGGGTTAGGAGCCGCCGTAAGAGAGGTAGTGGTGGCAGTCAGTTGACCGACCGACTCGGTGACTGGCGGCGAGGTACTCGGTGCGTAGGTGGCACTCCCCGCGTACGAAGCAGTGAGTGAATGGCTGCCGGCGGACAGGGCGATGGCCCGATCTTCAGGCCCTTGGACCGGAACTCGCTCTCCACGTAGGCGGGCAGGGAGCGGCTGATCTTGCCTGAAAATCGGGCGGGGCCGCTTTGGCGAAGCTCGACAGGCCATTCGACCTTGCCCTGTCCGTCCTCGTAGGACTCGACGCGCACGAAGTAGCGAACCGGATCGGCGTGGGTCCACGCGTTGCCAGTGAGGGGCGCGAACATTTCATGGCTCTTGGTGACCGTGTTGAAGGTGCGTTTGAAACTTAATGCGTACTGCCGCGCCATCAGGCCGGTCACCTGGGCGAACTTCGCGTCCTTGGCAGGATCCCCGCCGCCGGATGTGAGATCGATCGGATAGATTTTCTGGTTTTGATCCCTTTGCTCGGAATGGTACAGCACGGGACAGATCAACACTCCGGCCAGAATGGGAATCGCAGTGACGAGAAAGATCATCCTCCAGGAGACGCTCCGCACCGGCTGGTTCAGGCGTTCCATCAGACCGGATTTTGGAGGGCCCGGCGCCCAAACCAGCGATGGGGCAAGATTTCCCGCAATCCAGATAATCGCGCCGAACGGTGCGAACAGCACGCCAAAGGTCAACAGCGCGGTGATCGTTTTCTCCGCCATGCCGATGGTGTCCATCTCCAGGATCATCACGTAGCCGTACAGTCCGGACTCGGCGCCGATGCTGTACATGGCGTAGGCGATCGCAGCGAGAGAGTAGACCGCTGTGAATGCTCCAAACCCTGAGGTCATTCCGGCCCACGGCGGAAGCCGCGCGGCACGCGAGGTCTTCGAGTATTGCAGCATCCTGATTCTTCCTTATCGAATCATGATGGCTACAGGCCAAGCTGTCACCACGTATTCAGGTGGTAAAAATGGGGTCGGGTAGTAAAAACGCCACCCGTCGATCCGCGCCGGCACACGCTCACGCCAGGAACCGCTTGCGGAGCTCCGGCGTGGGAACCATACAGGCGTCCCGTTTGCCGAACCAGCGATAGCGGTTGCGCGCGATCAGGTCGTAAACCAGGTCGCGCAGCGGCCGCGGCGCCACGATCAACGCGGAGACCAAAGGCCACGGAAAGCGTAACCGCCGGGCGATGCGCAGAGCCGCAGCCGACCGCGTGTAGGCGCGTCCGTGCTCGATCAACGCGATACTATCCGGCAGCGGGCCCGTGAGGACGGATTCGCCCAGCAGGCGCTGCGCGGCCTCCGACCCCAGCGCCGCGAAACGAAAGTGCGCGGCCGGATCGCGAGCCACGATGAACTGCACCGACCGGTTGCACATGTTGCACACTCCGTCGAAGAGAACTACGGCCGGCATCTTTCACTTGACAATCTGGTCCCGCAGCGCCTTGGCCACGGCATCCGATTTCGTGTGCACTTGCAGCTTCTCGTATATGCGCCGCAGGTGGAACGAAATGGTATTGACGCTGACGCTCAACTCGAACGCGGCCGTTTTGTAGTTGTGGCCGTCAACCAGGAGCTTTAACACGCGGATTTCGTGGGGCGTCAGGTCGTGGCCCTCGGGCGGCGCGGGGCGGGCCTGGCGGAACAGCGCGATCACGCGGGCGGCGATTTCCGGCGACATGGGGGACCCGCCCGCGGCGGCGTCGCGGATGCCCTGGAGGAGCCGCGGCGCGGGGGTCTTTTTCAGCAGGTAACCGGAGGCGCCCGCGCAGATGGCCTCGAAGACGCGCCGGTCGTCGTCGAACACGGTCAACACCACCGACACCAGCTTGGGATGGCGCTCTTTGAGCAGGCGGATGCCCTCGATTCCGGACTTGCCGGGCAGCCCGATATCCACCAGCACGACTTCGGGGAGGTCGCTCGCAATCCCCGGAAGCATCTCTTCCACCGAGCCGAATGCGGCCGAGCAGCGCAGGTCTTCCGCGCCGTCGATCAGTTCACACAATCCATCGCGGATTTCGCGTTGGTCCTCTATGATGGCAACTGGGATCACCCTTAACAGTACCCCCGAATCTTCTGAGCGCAACTACCTACACTGGTAGTGTCGTGCGCAGCAGGACGGTAGTGCCCTGGCCGGCGTCCGAGCGTACCTCGAGCGAGCCGCCGAGCCTGGCGGCTCGCAGTTTCATGCTGTTGAGCCCGTTGCCGTCATGCGAATTCCGGCCGTCGATGCCGCATCCGTTGTCGCTCACTTCAAGCGCTAATTGGCGATCCACAACGCGTAGAGTGATGCGGGCCTCGGTGGCCCTGGAATGGCGCGCGATATTGTTGATGCTCTCCTTGAAGATCAGGTAGACCTGGCGCCGCAGCTCGGTATTCAGCTCGAAATCGCGGCCGGAACCGGTGACGGCGAAGTGCATCTCGATATTCCTGGCGGAAAGGACGTCCGCGGCAAACCGGCGCATGCGTTGTTTGAGATCGCTGAGGTGGTCCTTGTGCGGCTGGATGGCCCACACGATGTCGGCGATGGAATCCAGCAGTTCGCGGGAGAGCGCGCCGATGCGCTCGATGGGCTCGGCGGCTATCCCTCCGGCGGTTCGCTGGTGCGCCACTTCGCTGAGGATGGCGATTTGCGAGAGGCTGGAGCCGATATCGTCGTGCAGGTCGGTGGCGATGCGGGTGCGGACGCGCTCGATGGCCAGCAGTCGGGCGACACGCACCCGGTGCAAGGAGACGGCGACGGCGATTGCCAAGGCAGTGAGCATTCCCTGAAACCAGGCGCGCCTCCAAAGCGGCGGGGCCACCAGGAAATCCACCGTGGCGGGCGCGGCGCTGGCCTCGCCATCGGAGTTGACGGCGCGCACCGCGAAGCGGTATTCGCCGGGAGGGAGCGCGCCGTAATGCACGGAGCGCGACGCGATGGGCGCGCTCCAGGGGTCGTCGCCCAGGCGGTATTGATAGCGCAGAACGTTGCCCGGAGAGTAGCTGAGCCCCACGAAATCAAACTGAATGTGCTCCTGGCCCGGCTGAACCACCACCTGGTGGACGCTCGCTTCGCCGGCCTCCGAAACTGGGGCGGAGCGCCCGGCAATCGAGAGGCCGGTGATCCACACCGGCGGCGGATTGCTGGCGGGGCCGGCCTGCGGGACGAGGCGGGTGAATCCGTGATTGGTTCCGAACCAGAGATCGCCGGTGCGGTCGCGATAGGCCGCAATCACCTGTCCTGGAGCGATGCCATCGGCGGAAGTATAGTGCCGGATGTGGGCCAGGTCCGGATCCAGGCGGTCTACTCCCCCTCCGGTTCCAATATAGAGGTAGCCGTTGCGGTCCTCGGCAAGGCTGTAGAGGTTGAGGCTGGAAAGGCCGTCGGCATAGCCATATTGCCGGAATTGGGGGACAGCGGCCGCGGGCTGGTCGAAGCGCAGGAGCCCCCGGTTGCCGGTCGCCACCCAGAGGCGTCCGGCGTGATCGAGCAGGAAATCGTGAATGAACCCCTTGCTGGCGGGGCCGCCGATTAGCGCAGCGCGTCCCTCCCGCACCCTCCACAACTGGCCCCACTCATCGCCGATCCAAACAGACCCGGCGCCATCCTGGCAAAACGCGGAAGCGAAGCTGGGAACTCCGCCGGCGGGGACCTCGATGAACTTCTGCGCGCTCCTGCTCCAGTAGGCGAACCTTGTGGCTTCAGTCCCTACCCAGATGTTGCCGCCGCGGTCCTCATACAGGCGGACCACGACATCCGCCGGCAATCCATCGCGCGTGGTGTAAACCGCCTTCGGCGTGGTTTGGGCCAGCAGCGACGGGCTCTCCAAACGTGGATAGCGGCATAGTCCCTCACTACTCGCCAGCCACCATTCGCCGGTGTGATCCTGCAGGATGACCCGTGCCGGCCGCCACCCGAAATAGTGGATTTTCGCGGGAACGCGGGGCGCGACCGTATGAAAAGCTTCACCCGAACGCACGCCGATACGAAAGCCCTCGGCCTCCCGGCGGCCTCCAATGTACAGTTCGCCGCGGAGGGTCTCGGCAACCGAGATCACCGCGTCCATTCCGATTCCGTCTTCGGCCGAATACGTCCGGATGCCGCCCGCCGCCAGTTTGAACGCGCCAAGGTCGCCGGTTCCCATCCAGAGGTTTCCGTCTCTATCCTGGGCCAGCGATCCAACTCCCCGGCTGGGCAGCCCGTTGTCCTTGGCCCACACGAGGAGCGGCGATCCATCAGCCGGAAACTGCACGAGAAACCTATACATCGCGACCCAGATGTCGCCTTCCCGTGATTCGAATATGTCGAAGACCCGACTCGGCGGCACGCCGCCGGTTGGTCCGGAGAGACGTTCGAATCCATTCGCTCCCGGGTGAGGAGCGGTAGTGGAGCGCTCCAGGCTGCTTCCCCTCCCCACCCAGATCCGCCCCTTTCGGTCTGCGAGAAGGTGGGTGACCTGTCCCTGAGGGAGTGGTATGTGTGAAAGATGGCGCTCCACGCGCCCGTCCGGCAGGCGGCGATACAAGGTTCCATCGGTTGCCCCGATCCACAGAGCGCCCTCACCATCTTCCGCCAGGGCGCTGATATCGGAATCGCCCCAGGCGGTGCCTGGAAGCCCGATCTGCACCTCGGCGAGTTGTGGCGCCGGACTGGCGGTGTCGTGGATGGCATAGAGGCCGGCTTCGGTGCCGCACCAAAGCGTGCCTGCGCGGTCTTCCAGGAGCGCCGCAATGCGGGCGGACTCGGGCTTGCCGTTCGGCCGGAGGACGAGCATGCGCTGGGCGCTCGATGGGGGAAGATCGGGCCGGAAGCGCACCAGGCCCGCGGGGGTGGCCAGCCAGTAATTGCCATGGCGGCCGATCAGCACCTGGGTAACGGTGCGGTGCGGTAAGCCGGAACTCGTCGTCTGATTCGCAAATCCGACACCATCAAAACGCGAGAGGCCCTCCGCGTTAGCGAACCAAAGAAAGCCGCGCGAGTCGGACGCAATGCTGAAAACGGCGTTGCTCGCCAGACCGTCGGCGGTGGTGTAACGGCGGAGGGGAAGCTGCGCGCCGTGGAGGGAACAGGAGATCGCGAGAACCCACAGTTCGAGAATCCGGCAATGTGCGGATACGCGCATGGCAAGACCCCATTATAGGTTTTCCTCGGGAAGCCGTTGCCTGCGATACGCCCATGGCCAGTTCCTGGCGGGATTGCTACCAACCAAGATCTGGACCTGATGGACTTATTAATTCTGATAATTCGACCGTACCTCGAAAAGGTTCAAATTTCGACCGCGGACTCGATTCGGGCACCCCCAAAGCGAAACAATATGGGTATATACTAAACCACATTCGCGAGGCGCATCATGCCCACTTCACTCCGTCACCATCTCAATTAAGACCGTTCACGTCTCCATACCTTCGTTGTTCGGTGATGCACAGCCCCGCGTTTGCTCGCTCGCCGGCATTGAAAAACGGAGTCTCGCTGCCGAGCGAAGATCTGTGCGCCACATTATTTCATACCGATCAAAACCAAATTGTTCCGGCGAATCCTGGCGTTTTCATCCCGTCTACTCAAATCACTTACCGAATCCACCGGCCGTACCTCGACCGAAGGGAAAGAAACAATCCTACTGAACGCAAAAGCGTTCAATACCTGAGCGCAACTTTAGCTGGCCGACCCTGGTAACGTCACGGAGCGTGGATCGATGGCGGAGAAAGCATCGGCGGAGAATCCCGCCGAATCGAAGGCATCTGACTTCGCGGCGCCGCAGCTCACCCTGCCGAAAGGCGGCGGTGCGATACGCGACATCGGCGAGAAGTTCTCGGCCAATGCGGTCACCGGAACGGGCTCGCTGAGCGTGCCCATCGCGGTGAGCCTGGCGCGCTCGGGATTCAGCCCCCAACTTTCGCTGTCCTACGACTCGGGCGCCGGGAACGGCGTGTTTGGCATGGGCTGGAGTCTGTCCGTACCGGCCATAACGCGCAAGACCGACAAGGGGCTACCTCAATATCGGGACCACGAAGAGTCCGACGTTTTCATTCTGTCCGGGGCCGAGGACCTGGTCCCCGTTCTCCACGAAGAGCGCCGCGGCGAATGGGTGGCCGACGAGTTCGAACGCGAAGGCTACCGTATCAAGCCTTACCGGCCACGCATCGAGGGCCTGTTCGCGCGCATCGAGCGATGGACCCGAATCGACGACGGCGACATCCATTGGCGTTCGTTCTCGAAGGACAACATTTGCACGATCTACGGCGACAGCCCGGAATCGCGCGTCGCCGACCCTGCGAATCCTTCTCACATCTTCAGTTGGCTCATTTCCGCCAGCTTCGACGACAAAGGCAACGCGATCCTCTATGAACACGTCGCCGAGAACGATCGTGGCATCGACTTAACGAAGGCCAACGAGCGCCACCGCGACCCGACCGCCAACCGGTATTTGAAGCGCATCCTGTACGGCAATCGGAGGCCGCTGGGGCCCGGCAGCCACGGTCTTCCTGACGCCGATTGGATGTTCGAGACCGTCTTCGATTTCGGCGAGGAAGACTACCGCGAATTCCCTCCCGACGGCGAGGGAAGGGTCTTCGTCCAAGTCACCGCCAAACAGAGGGAGGATAGCGCCTGGCCGGCGAGAGCCGATTCCTTTTCCACCTATCGCTCAGGATTCGAGGTTCGCACCCATCGCCTGTGCCGGCGAATCCTGCTCTTCCACCATTTTCCCGATGAGCTCGGGACCCCGCATTACCTGGTCCGGTCCACCCAATGTGAACATCACGAGAAGCCCAACGGCTCCCTCCTCACGCGAATCGTACAGTCCGGTTACAAGCGCCAATCCAACGATCTCTACCTCAAAAAGAGTCTGCCCCCGCTGGATCTCTCCTACACGGCGAGTCCCCTCGAAGACGAGTCCTTCGATCGCTTCGAACTGAAGCCGGCCGACTCCGAAAATCTGCCCCAGGGAATCGACGGCGCCAGCGCCCGGTGGCTCGATCTGGATGGCGAAGGCATTTCGGGCGTGCTCGCGGACCAAGGCGCGGGCTGGTACTACAAGCACAACCTGGGGAACGGCCATTTCGGAGCCATGGAGCTCGTCTCGACCAGGCCATCGACCGCCGCCCTCAGCAACAGCAATCAGCACCTGATGGATATCGCCGGGGACGGCGATCTCGATCTGGTAGACCTTGCCCCGGCCGCCGCCGGGTATTACGAGCGAACCACCGAACCCGGTGGGGACGAACACGGTTGGGGACGCTTTCGCGCCTTCCGTTCTTTCCCCGTCCTCGATTGGAACGATCCGAATCTGCGGTTCGTCGACATCACGGGAGACGGCATCGCCGATGTTCTGGTCACGGAGGACGTCGCCATCCGCTGGCATCCTTCGCTCCTCCAGGAGGGATTCGGCCCCGCCGTGCGCATCCCTGCTCCCCACGACGAGCAGGATGGCCCGCGAGTCGTCTTCGCCGACCGCACGCAGTCCATTTATCTTGCCGACATGTCCGGCGACGGATTGACGGACATCGTCCGTGTTCGCAATGGCGAAATCTGTTACTGGCCCAACCTCGGCTATGGACACTTCGGCCCCAAGGTGACCATGGATCGCGCGCCATGGTTCGACACCCCGGATCTCTTCGACCAGAAGCGCATCCAACTGGCCGATACCGATGGCTCCGGCACGGCCGATATTCTCTAATCTCAGCCCCAACGGCATTCGGGTCTGGCTGAATGAGGCCGGCAACGGCTGGTCCGGCCGCAGGCTGCTGAAAGGCATTCCCGCCGGCGATCTCCGATCCGTCCAGGTGACCGATTTCCTGGGACACGGGACGGCTTGCTTGGTGTGGTCTTCGCCTATGCCTGCGGATGCACGGCGCCCGTTGCGATACGTCGATCTCATGTGCGGCCAGAAGCCGCATCTGCTCACGCACGTGCGCAACAACCTCGGCGCGGAAACCGTGATCGAGTACGCCTCGTCCACCGAGTTCTATCTTGCCGACAAAGCCGCCGGAAAACCGTGGATCACGCGTCTGCCGTTCCCCGTTCACGTCGTGAAACGCATCGAGACCTACGACTACGTCAGCCGCAATCGATTCGTCACCAGAAAGTCCTATCACCACGGCTATTACGATGGCGTGGAACGCGAGTTTCGCGGCTTCGCCCGAGTCGAAGAGCTCGACACCGAAGAATTCTGCAGCCTGACCGACAGCGGCGCATTTCCCGCCGCGGCCAACGAGAACGCCTCGTGGAATGTTCCTCCTGTCTTAACGAAGACCTGGTACCACACCGGCGTCTTCATCGGAGGCGGCGAGGTCTCCCGCCATCTGGCCAGCGAATATTACCGGGAGCCGGATGCGGCGAACGAAATGCTCCTCGACGACACGATTCTGCCCAGCGGCCTGACGGCGGAAGAGGCTCGCGAAGCCTGCCGCGCCCTGAAGACTGCGATGCTGCGGCAGGAAGTCTACGCTCTCGACGCCTCGGAAGAGTCTTCGCGCCCGTACACCGTGACCGAAAGCAATTTCACGATCCGGCCGCTCCAGCCGCATGGCCGCAACTTCTATGCCTATGGTGTCTTTTTCACCCACGCCCGCGAGAGTCTGTCGTTCCACTACGAGCGAAAGCTCTACGATGGAGTGCCCGATCCACGCGTCACGCACGCGGTAACCCTGGAGGTGGACGACTACGGCAACGTGCTCAAGTCCGTCAACATCGGTTACGGGCGGCGGTTCCCCGATCCGTCCAGTCTTCTCACCCCCACCGATCGCGCGAAGCAGGAACAGCTCCTGGCGACGCTGGCGGAAAACCAGTACACCAACGCTGTGTGCGAACCCGGCGCGTACCGCACTCCGATGCCCTCGGAATCGCGCGTGTATCAACTACTCAAGCTCGAGCCGCACGCCCATCGATTTCGTTTTGGGGAACTGGAGGAAAGGGTTCGCGAAGCGAGCGACGGACGGCACGACCTGCCCTATGAGGACGTGGACGGCGTAGGAGCCACAGGTGATTCTCCCTGGCGCCGGATCGTCCAGCAGAACCGCACCCGCTATCGCGCCGATAACCTGGACCGGCTCCTGCCGTTCGGCCACCTGGAAGCGCTGGCACTGCCGGGAGAGAGCTACAAGCTGGCATTCACTCCGGGTCTCATCCGGCAGGTTTACCGGCGCGACCGGCAAGAGCTGTTGCCCGATCCGAAGGCCGTGCTTGCAAGTGAGGGTGGCTACGTGGACCTCAACCGCGACGGCCACTGGTGGGTTCCTTCGGGCCGTCTGTTCTACTCGCCAGCCACAGCAGTGGAACTACCGTACGCCCGGGAGCATTTCTTCCAGCCGCACCGGTTTGAAGACCCGTTCCGGAACATCACAACCGTTGCGTACGATCCTCACGACCTGGAGGTGATCGAAACCCGC
Source organism: Candidatus Sulfopaludibacter sp. SbA4 (assembly GCA_900290305.1). Classification (GTDB taxonomy): domain Bacteria; phylum Acidobacteriota; class Terriglobia; order Bryobacterales; family Bryobacteraceae; genus OMOG01. The sequence continues at coordinate 17,217 of OMOG01000201.1, read as the reverse complement.
GACCCCCTCGGCAACACCACGAAATCACAATGCGATTATCGAGTCCTCGCGCCGAGGCTAATCACCGATATGAACGGCAATCGCTCGGAGGTAGCGTTCGATGCTCTCGGTATGGTCGCCGGCACAGCCGTCATGGGCAAGGAAGGCCAAAACGAGGGAGATTCGCTCGAAGGCTTCATCGCCGACTTGAGCCCGATCGCCGTTCTGGCACACATCCGCGATCCCTTGCACGATCCGCACCGCATCCTCGGCCGCGCCACGACCCGCCTGGTCTACGACCTGTTCGCCTTCGAGCGCACGCAGCCGGCCGTGGTCTACTCGCTGGCGCGCGAGACCCACGTCTCCGATCTGGCTCCCAGCCAACAGACCAAAATTCAGCATTCCTTCTCCTACTCCGATGGCTTCGGGCGCGAGGTGCAGAAGAAGATTCAAGCCGAGCCCTGCCGCGATGGCAACCCGCGCTGGGTCGGCAGCGGCTGGACCATCTTCAACAACAAGGGCAAACCGGTCCGCAAATACGAACCCTTCTTCACCTCGACGCACGCGTTCGAGTTCGCCCACATCACCGGCGTGACCTCGACTCTGCTGTACGATCCCGTGGAGCGGGCCGTCGCCACTCTCCATCCCGACCACATTTACGAGAAGGTCGTTTTCGATCCATGGCGGCAGGAGTCGTGGGACGTGAACGATACCGTTCTGCAATCCGATCCCGCCGAGGATCGCGATGTCGGCGGCTTCTTCCTCCGTCTTCCCAAAGACGACTATCTGCCCACCTGGTACGAGCAGCGCCGCCATGGCGCGCTAGGCCCGGAAGCGCAAGCCGCGGCGGCGAAGGCCGCCGTACACGCCCGCACCCCCAAGCTCTCCTACTTCGACACCCTAGGCCGGCCCTTCCTGACCATCGAACACAACCGTGCCATAGAACACAACCCCGCCATAGAACACAACCCCGCCATAGAACACAACCCTGCCATAGAACACAACAGAACACAACCGTGCCATAGAACACAACCGTGCCATGGAGCACAACCGTGGCGCACGCACTCCTGCGTGCCGCGTCGCCACTCATGGCGACGCTTGGCTTCGAGAGGAGTCCACCCCCACCGGCGCGCTGGTCGACGAATACTACGCCACGCGCCTCGAGCTGGACATCGAAGGCCATCAACGCTCGGTTACCGACGCGCTGGGCCGCAAGGTCATGCTGTACGACTACGACATGCTGGGCCACCAGATCCACCAGTCCAGCATGGAAGCGGGTGCGCGCTGGACGCTGCACGACGTTTCGGTGGAGAAGGACAAGCCAGGCAAGCCAGTGCGCCACTGGGACAGCCGTAATCATGAATTCCGCACCGCCTACGACTCGCTGCGCAGGCCAACGGACTCCCTCCTGCGCGACGGCGCGAGTCCTGAGGCACTGGTGGGCCGCACAGTCTATGGCGAAAGCCAGCCCGACCCGGAAACCAACAACCTGCGCGGGAAACCCTTTCAGCTCTTCGACCAGGCCGGCGTGGTCTCCAGCGACCGTTACGATTTCAAAGGCAACCTGCTGCGGAGCCAGCGCCAGCTTGCCCACGCATACAAGACCACCCTGGACTGGTCGCGCGTCGTGCCGCTGGAGCCGGACATCTACACCAGCGCCACCCGATACGACGCGCTCAACCGCCCGACGGAATTGACCTCGCCCGACCACAGCGTCATCCGCCACGGCTACAACGAGGCCAGCCTGCTGGACCGCGTGGACGCCAATCTACGCGGCCAGCAGCACGACGGCCAGCCAGTCTGGACGCCCTTCGTCACCCACATTGATTACGACGCCAAAGGCCAGCGCGAATTGATCGACTACGGCAACGGCGCCCGGACCACCTACACATACGATCCGCTGACCTTCCGCCTGGTGCATTTGCTCACCCTGCGCGGCGCCGACGCTCTTCAAAGCCTGCATTACGCCTACGACCCCGTCGGCAACATCACCCACATCCGCGACGACGCCCAGCAAACCATCTACTTCCGCAACCAGGTGGTCACACCGACCGCCGATTACACCTACGACGCCATCTACCGGCTGATCGAAGCCACTGGCCGCGAGCACCTCGGCCAGGTCGGCGCTCCGCCCGTGCCCACCTCCTACAACGACAAGCCCCGAGTGGGCATCCTGTTCTCCGCCAGCGACGGCAACGCGATGGGTCGCTATCTCGAGCGCTATGCCTATGACGCCGTCGGCAACTTCCAGGAGCTGATCCATCGTGGCAGCCACCCGGTGAATCCCGGCTGGACGCGCGACTACGAATACAAGGAAGCGAGCCAGCTCGAACCTGCCATGCAGAGCAACCGCCTGAGCAGCAACACCATCCGCCCCATTACTGAAAACTACAGCACCGGCGGCAATGGCTACGACGCACACGGCAACATGCTGCGAATGCCGCACCTGCCAATCATGCAGTGGGACTTCAAAGACCAACTCCAAATGACCCAGCGCCAGGCGGTGAATGCCGGCGATGGCGAGCGTACCTGGTACGTCTACGATGCCAGCGGACAGCGCGTGCGCAAGGCGACCGAACTCGCCAACGGGTCAGTCAAGGACGAGCGGACGTATCTAGGAAGATTCGAGATCTACCGCAGACACGGGTCGGACCCACTTGTGCGGGAAACGCTGCACGTCATGGACGACAAGCGGCGCCTCGCCTTGGTGGAGACGCGCACTAAAGGCGCTGACGGCTCGCCCGCGCAACTGATCCGCTACCAATTCGCCAACCACCTCGGCTCGGCCAGCCTGGAACTGGATGACACCGGCTCCGTGATTTCGTATGAGGAATACTATCCCTACGGCAGCACGTCCTATCAGGCCGCGCGCAGCCAGATGGAAACGCCCAAGCGGTATAGGTACACGGGTAAAGAGCGGGATGATGAGACCGGGTTGAGTTATCATGGGGCACGTTACTATGCGAATTGGATTGGTAGATGGATAAGTACTGATCCATTAAGGATGGTTGATGGCTTAAACATTTTTGCTTATGCGAGACTGAACCCGATTTGGTATACAGACCCTGAAGGGACTCAGACCCATTCAACAGATAACAAACGTAAACCTAAGCTAGAAATGAGACGCTATGGCGCTTGTGGCATTGAATGCCGGGGTCCGAGCAACAAACCCAAGGGTGTCCTGGATGACCTGCTGGCCCGTTTCCAGACCGAACAGCCCGTGTCCCTGTCTCTTACCAACGCGGCGGGAAGTACGGCTCCGCGCACTTGGGCGGTTGAGGCAACGGGAGGGATCACGAGAATAATCGGCAGCAAGCTGTCGGCTACAAACTTTGTAGGCGTAGGTGCCGCGCGCTACGGTGTCGGATCTCTTGGGCCAGTAAATTTCGACTTGGGTGTGATGTTCCAAGGAGGGCCTGACCCATCGCAGGTGAGCTTGACAGGACACGGTGGGATGGGGACTGACAATCATCCGTTAGGAGGCGCCGCGTACGTAAATTACAATATACAGACACAGTCGTTCACGGCAAATCCTGTGTTCGAAGCCAAGCTGGGGCAAAAAGCCACCCTCGACCTCAATTTTCCTGTCACTTTTGGGCAATTTTCCACGCCTGCCGACGTGAAGCTCGATAACTCCGTATCCCGGGGTATTCAAGGGTCAGTCGGGTTCGACGTCACTAAGAAGTTGAACATCGCGCCGGAGCTAGTTGCCTTTTATGCCAAGGGCACGGCGGCAAAGGATCTAGTGGGCGCCTCGGAGCTGTTTGGCGGAGGCGGCGGAGTCACGTATAAACTTGGAGCGATGACTATCGGCGCGAGCGGTTATGTGTTGCAAGAAAAGACAACTGTTCAATCGCCGACGGGACCTCCGGCTCACTTGGACCACCTCAATTTCCTTGCGAATATCGGCTTCGCGATAGCGTTCAGGTGATGTCTATTACCTTCATCGTAATTCGAATCTCTCTATTGGATCCGACCCATGCCTAACTACATCGTACTTCACCCTACCCCGGCCGCCGCGATCGATCCGGCAACCTTCACGAGCTATCTCAGCAACCTGACCATCACGGCGTACGACATTTGGCATGACAACTCGAGTGGCCAGGTTGCCCCTGCTACCCTGGCCGTCACGCCGGCTTGGGACGTGGGTGCGGATTCCCGTAAGGGCGATGAATTGAGCAAACGACATTTCGTTTTCAGGAGAGACAATTGATGTTCAACCTAAGCGTAATTCGAATCACTCGATTGGAGCAAACCCATGGCTACTAACTACATCGTACTTCGCCTGACCCCGGCCAACGCGATCGATCCGGGAATCTTCGCGAGCTATCTGACGAACCTGACCGTCAAAGTGTACGACATTTCGTATGCCAGCGTGAGCAGCGGGGGCGTTTCTCTCGGCTCGGCGGTCCTCAACGTTAACATGTTCCAGCACGGCGTCGACTCGGTGGCGACCGCAGTGATTCCATTCACGCCGTCGAGCGAGTACGCGGGTCCCAATCTTCGCGTCGAATTTGTAAGGACTGCGCCCCCACAACAAGTGTCCGATCCGAATATTTACTACGATGCGCCGTATCAAACCGGGACTGTCCCGACTACCGCCGCTCAATTCCAAGCCCTGCCGCCGACCCAGGTAAGCGCGTACGTCACAGTGCCGGCGCCGTTGTCGAGCACTGCCGCCGCAGCGCTGCAAATTCCAACCGATGGCACTCCTCCCAAGTTCGGCGACCTGTGGAACGCGGTCAACGCGGTACTTACGAAAGACCCGAGTCCCGCGCCTACGCCCGCGCTGATCGCCGCCTTGACCCTCGATCAATGTCGCAATATCGCTTATGAGATCGTGTACGGGCCGCAGCCGGGATTGCCGGTTCCGTCGGACTCCCTGGAAAAAATGTACACCTATCCCACGAACGACAACACGCCTTCCAACACGAACGAGCAAGCCCGGCAGGCATTTCAGGGCGCCCTGAGCGGTTACTACGCCCCGCTAAAGGCCACCGCCGAATCGCTGGCGAATTTCGTGTTCAGCCTGGCGGCGGCCCTGGCGTGCGAACAGCTAAGCATACTGCAACCCAGCGCGATCGTGGAATTTCCCGTAGACCCGAACGGAACCGGCAGCCTCGCCACAGTCGCCGAGGCCGAGGTCGTCTTCACCGGCGTCGCGAAGACAATCGATGTCCCCGCGGAGTACTTCTACGCGCTCACCGCGCAGATGCCGCCGCAGGTCGCGGCCCCGCAGCGCTTCGCTATGGCCATCGGCGCCGACGAGCAACACAACCTCACCCAATTGACCAACCTGTTCAATTCGGGATGGCTGAGCTCCGCTTCTCCCACCGGTAAATTCGCGCCCAACTCGACGATGAATCCGGCGCAAGCGGTTCGCGCGCTGGGCGCAATGGACGTTTCGGCTTCTCCCACCGTAGTCCAGTGCGACATCACCAAACCCGTGACGGCCTCGACAACGCAAATCTGGACGGACTGGCTGGTGGACGCCTGGGTTACCACGATCGTCTCAAGCGTGCCCCAATGGACGATTTATCAGCCCGGCGCAGACGTCACGAAGTTCTGGCGCAACGAGGCCAGCACCAGTTCCGGACCCTTCCTCGATCTCGTGCTGTGGGTATTGACGCAAGGGTGGGTGGATACGGCTACCGGGAAGAGCCTGGCCTCGGAGATCAAGACGAATCTGGTGGTCGCGAAAACGTCCAGCCATGCGGCCATCGCGCCCATCCATAATGTTGGCGACCTCGCATTGGCCCTACCGAGCGACTGGCAGACGTTCTTCGCTGGTACGACGCTTCCCAATTCCCTTCCGCCATTTACACTGCCGGGAAGCTCAGCGGTGCGCATCGCCGCCTTCATCCGCGCCTTCCAGAGCTTCTTCGGTACGCAGTCGCTGGCCACTGCGCCCGCCAAGGTGACGGTGACGACGCCGCCCGGCCTGGGCCTGCCGGCGTTCGACGTGATCGGGGCGACCATAACGGCATACTCGGGCTTCGCTTTCGGCTCGGTCGTGCTCAAGACACTGGTAGCCGCGGCCAAAAGTGTGGCCGCCAACGACGCGCGGGCACAGGCATGGGCCGTTCAGGCGATCTGGACCCTGAACGAACTGTACATCCTTACAAAGCCGCTCCCACCGTTGCCGCCACCGCCGCCGCCGGTACCGCTCGCTCTGCGGTTCTCCGTGATGGAAGCCCTCTTTGCGCGCGGATTCACCAGCGTCGAGGACGTTCTGGATCTCCCTTCCGAAGATTTTCAGCAAGCGCTCACCGGAACCGTGGCGTACGATTATGCCGCGACCATCTATGTGCAGGCCAAAACGCAGGGAACGGCCCATACCTGTACGCAGCCTGGTCCGCCGGTGTTCACCCCGATTAATCCCGGATGTCTCACCGACTGCGTCCCGCCGCTGTATCTTTCTCCGCTCGGACCGATCGCTTATCTGCAGGAGATGCTGAAGGTCTCCGAGTGTTCCACCTGCGACGATCCCTTCCCATACCCGCAGGAAGTCGTGCCGGGGCAAAATGGGCAAGGGCAAGCGGCGCCTGCGCAGGATCTGGGCGCCGCAATCGCGCAGCGCAGAGGCCCGATCGACACGACGCTCCTGGCAACTCGCGCCAATCTGGAGACGCCGATTCCGCTCATCGACATGGTCAACGAGTGCCTGGAGTATGCCGCCTCGGCCCAGCCCCCCTTCCAGCATGGAACGATCTACAACACCCCCGGAGACGCACTCGCCGGTCATGCGCTGTGTGTCGAAGAGTGCTGCGAAAAGGAAGAAGACCGCGCCGCGTGTCACAATCCCGCCACGCTGTTCGCCGCCTTGCCCGAGTATTCAACCCCCTGGACGCAGACAGTGGTGATCCAGACTGCGACTGGTCCGGTTACGGAAGTGCAGCCGGCCGCTTACACCATCCTGAAATCGGACTTTTCCACCTGCTGTCTGCCTTACTCCCAGGCGCTGGACGTGTCCCGCACCTACACGGAGCACTTCCGCACCTGCCGGTTCGAGCTGATGCGGACCTTCCGCAAGTGCATTACCGAATACGTGCTCGGCCCAGACAGCCCGCCCGCCGGATGTCGGCCGTATCTTTGGCGATACCCCGTCCGCATAGACATTGCCATCGAGTATCTCGGAATTACGCCGGAAGAGTACACGCTGCTCTTCGGGGGAGTATGGCCCGGAGCCTGCGATGCCCCCTGTGGCACTCAGGGCGCCGCATCGCAGCCCCCCACGCCGCCGCCACTGAGCAACACGACCATCGCTGCCAGCGCGACCGTCCCAACCACCAGCCAGTTGTACGGGTTCCCCACTGCCAAAGGCCGGACTTTCACGACCGATGAGACCTGGACGGGGACCGTGCTCCAATTGTCTGAGTTTCTGAAACGCACGTGCCTGACCTACTGCGAATTCCTCGATCTCTGGAAGAGCGGATTCGTCAAATTCGGCAACGGCGAATTGGCCGGCGAGTTCCCCGATTGCGAACCATGCTGTCTGGAGCCGTTGCATTTGGCGTTCACGGAGGAGCAGGGCATCGTGCCGGTGGTGGAGGGTGTGGCCGCTTCAACCGCAATCCCGCTCGAGACCTCACTCCACGAACTGGCTGTGTTCATCCGGCTCTGGCGCAAGCTGAAGGGATTGTGCGGGGGCGGATACTCATTTCAGCAACTGGCGGACATCTGCTCGGTCTTGCCGCTGTTCAACGCGGGTACCGCGAATCCCGAGTTCATCCGCCAACTCGCGGCCTTCCAAATGCTCCGCCATCAACTTCGGCTGCCGCTGACGGATGAGCGCGCCACCATTCCGCCCGGCGCTAGCGGCGCCGATCGGACTTTCCTGCTGTCGTTGTGGCCCGGCGCCGCACACCAGTGGGATTGGGCGCTAGGACAGTTCATGGAGGGAATCGCGAACCACGCGATGTGCCGCTTCGAATGCGAACGGCGCGAGCCGGAATTCCTGAAACAGCTCGCCGCCCATCTGGACTGTTTTGCGCGCCTCGCCGGATTCGATCCGGCGACGGCAACTGCTGCGTGGCATGCCGCGCCCACGCACACCCTTCGCTTCGCGGAACTATTGGCGAAGGTCTATGCATCGAAATTCAGCATCGGCGAGATCCTCTTCCTGTTTGCCGCGGACGATTGCCTGTGCGCACACCCTGAGAGTAAAGGCGAGAATGAACACGAGCACGAACATGAGCACAAGCCCTCGCCCTGGCAGTTGCGGCGGAAGCTGCTCGAAAAGCACGTCCCCACAGAGGAGACCGAGGACTGGACGTGGAGCAGGCTGGAGTCCGCGCTGCAACACGAGTTTGGCTGTGGCGGCGCGCAACCAAGTTTGCAACGCCAGCAGGCGATGTTCGATTGCTGGGAGCGGATCTTCGACTATGATCGCGCGCGCAAGGAAAGACGCGAGCGCTCAGAGGGTCATTTGCGATTCTTCCAGGCGCAGAGCGTTCCTGTGTACGCGCTCACAACCGCCGATCTCGAAGACGATGGTTGGATGGTTCGCTGCGGGCACGCCGATAGGTGGATGGAGTCGCTGTCGCGCTGCTTCAGGGTGAAAGACATCGCCCGTCCGGAACTGTGGGCCTCAGATGACCCGGCTGCGTTGGTTGCCGGGGAAACGGAAACCGGAAACGCCAAGCTTTCCCGCTTCCTGGGCGATGGCTGCCTCGAAACCGGTGCCCCGCGGCTCTATGGCGATCTGGAGAAACTCAACAATGGGCTGCGGGAACGCGGCCGGTGTGCGCTCATCGCCTATCTCTGCGGCGCAAACGGGATCGTCGCCACGCCGAAACAACTGAGCGACCTGCTGCTGCTGGACGTCGAGACGGGCCTCTGCGAGAAGGCCAGCCGGGTGGAAGAAGCGATTACCGCGGTTCAGACCTTCGTGCAGCGGAGCCGTATCGGTTTGGAGCCGGGCTGGAGGATTACACCGCAGTTCGCGCACATGTGGGATTCCCGCTTCGCCAGCTACCGCGTCTGGCAAGCCTGCAAACGCCGCGAGCTCTACAAAGAGAACTGGATCGATTGGCATGAGCTCGAAAAGGCGAAGAAGATTGAATCGTTCCGCTTCATGGACGAAGAGTTGCGCCGCGTCACGCTAACGATCGCCGCGCCGGGCGGAGTCGATTACTGGCCCGAGCATCGGCCGCCTTCACCCTCCCTGTGTCTGCTTCAGGACCGCGATCCGGCGGCGATGCAACTGCTGCTTGCGCCGCGCGAAGGGCTCGGGCTGCTCGCGACGCCCGAACGGGACGGACGCCCCTCGTGGACCGCGATTGGACTCCCGCAGAGCACCGCAGCCGGCCAGGGCACGGTGGCCCTGCCGCCGAGCCATTGCCCGCTGCCTCCTAACCTGCCGTTCTGGATGGAATCTGCGATCAAGCTCGGCGCGAAATTCGTTCGCGTCGCGGCCGCGGGTTATCCGCCGGCCTCGACGCCGTTCGAACCGTGGAAATCATCCCACCCAACCGGAACGGCGGCCGGAACAAGCGAGGAATGCTGTGTTGAGTGCTGCGTCGAATGCGGATGCCGCCATCCGGCTCACGTGGACGAGTATTACTTCTGGCTGGTGGACGGGCGGCATTTCGATCCGCAAGATCAGGGCGCCAGCTCGAACAGTACGTTCGACGCGCAGCAGAATGCGTACTACGATCCGAATCTGCAGGAGTCCACGCCCTGGCACAACCTGACGGATGCAACCACGTTGGAGTTGCAAAGCCTGCTGGAATGGCCATCCAAACCGATGGTGCGCCTCGGCTGGTGCCGCGTTCACAACGGAGAGTTCCAGCAACAGCGAATTTCCGACCACGGAATTGTGGTGTCCGCGTCCGCGGGCTACGACATCAGTCTCGAGGGGCGGGCGGGCGATTCGCTGTACTTCCTGGTGCCCAATGCGCCCGGTACGTCCGGGTTCCGCTACGACCTGGCGGAAGACATGGCTCACGCCGAGGAAAACCTGAACTTCCTAGGCACGTCTCCTGTGACCGGCCCGTTGAGCGGGCTGATGGCTTATCCATATTTTGTGTACTTTCAACCGGGGGCCCGGCTGTTTCCGTGGTCGCCGTATTCGCCGGCCATCGCCGTCGCGAACGCGCTTCGCGCCCACTGCCGTTTCGAAGCGGCGCTCAAGTGGTACGACCTGTATTACGATCCGCTCTGCCAGGACAACACCTGGGCGAAGTGCCTGGAGCAGAGTAGATCGCAACCATCGGGCGAAACTAGTGGGGCCGGGACTATCGCGGCCGCGCTGCCTCCCTTGGTGCCGGCGCCCACACCGGCGATTCCCGGCCCACCTGCGGCGGTTCTCACCACGCCAGAGCCCGTCAACGTCTCCCCGCTGGTGGTTTCGAGCAACAGCGTATTGTTCCCGACTCACCAGCTCCTGGTGACGACTCCGGCGCCCCAGTCGATCAACGTTACCACCAGCGGTGCGCCTCTCGGAGTCTCGATAGCTGTAGCAGTGTCGCCGGCGGCAGGCAATTCCGCCTGGCTGATAGTCACCCCTCCCGCCTTGACCACCCCGGCGAGCGCAACCTTCAGCTACAACCCGGCTGGCCTTACGCCGGGCACCTACGTGTGCAATGTGACCTTCTCGGCCAACAATCCGGCTGGCGCCTCAGCAACGAAGGTCGTACTGGTCACCTTGACCGTGATCGCGGCGCCGCTGCTGTTAGCCAACGGCCTCTCAGCTTCGGCTGATCCGGTAACAACCACAACTGGACTTGCGGGAACGAGCGCGGCTACGGCCACGGTGTCGCTCACCGCCAGTACGCCGCCGGCTTCGGTGCCGCTCACGACCAGTCTGGCGCCTACCACCCCCCCGGGCATCTTCACGGTCACGTTGAATCGGAATACCACGCCTGCCACGCTGACCATCACCGGCAACGCCACCGGTTTGACACCAAATACCGCTTACAACGGCAGCGTGACGGTCAGCTCGCCGGAGACCTCCAACAGCATCGCCATTCCGCTGGTCCTCAAGACGGCAACCACTTGCTGCGACAGCACGGCAGTGTCGTGTCACGTGGCGCGCAACCGGTCTGTGCTGCTGCACTACCTGGAAACGCTCGTCGAATGGGGCGATGCATTAATGCGGCGCGATTCGCCGGAGCAGTTCCAACAGGCTCGCGTCATCTTCGATAGCGCCCGGCGAATTCTGGGCAGACAGCCACACAAGCTCTTGAATCCGGCCGCAGTCAACCCAACCGGGGCGACCGTGGCGACATTCGTTCCGCTGCCCGCTCCCATCAATCCGCGATTGATGATGCTCTACGATCGTCTCGACGATCGCATGGCGCTGATTCACCACTGCCTCGACAAGCGGCGGCTGCGCCAGGCTTCCGAAAGACACGACGCTCAATACTGGGGCAACGATCCGGTGCGCGACGGATGGCGCAGCGATCTCTGCCACTGTTGCGAGGATGGCGAATGTCATCCGCATAGCCCGTACCGCTTCACATTCCTGATTCAGAAAGCGAAAGAACTCGCCAACCAGACTCGCGAACTGGGTGGAGCGCTGCTGGCGGCATTTGAAAAGGGCGATGCCGAATATCTGGCTTCCGTACGCGCGGTTCACGAGCGCGAGTTGTTGGCGCTCGGCCGCAAGGTGCGCGAAGGAGAATGGCGCGACGCCGATTTTCAGGTTCAGGCCCTCCAGAAAACGAAGGAGGTCGATCAGGCAAGCCGTCGGTATTACGCGAACTTGATTGCCGCCGGACTCATCAGCAACGAAAATAGTTACGTCAGCCAAACCAGCGTGGCCCTCATCGAAAGAGCCGCCAGCAACGTGTCGGAGGGGATTGCGCAGATCATTACCATGATCCCCGACTTTTGGATCGGAACCACGGGCGTAACCACTCAACCTCCGGCTGGAACCAAGGCTTCAGATGTGTTTAAGGTCATAGCGCGGATCATGACCACGCTCGCGGACATTGCCAGCACGACGGCATCGCTCGACCTGACGGAAGCGGGATGGGACCGGCGACTGCAGGATTGGATCCACCAGGTGCAGATCCTGGATATTCAGATCGAGCAGGTGGAACTGCAAATCCTGGGTGCCGAAAGACGGCGAGACGACTCGTTGCAGCAACTGAATAACCAACAGACGCAAATCGAGCAATCCACCGAGGTGATGAACTTCCTCCGCGACAAGTTCACCAACCACGCCGTCTACCTCTTCTTGCAGAAGAACACCGCGGACCTGCACTACCAGATGTACCTGCTTGCCTTATCGGCCGCACGCGAGGCCGAGCGCGCGTTCCACGTCGAACGCGGGCATGACACCAGGAAATTCGTTTCCTGCGAGGGCTGGGACAATCTGCACGAAGGACTGCTCGCCGGAGAGCGGCTTCAGTTGTCCCTGGTCCGAATGGAAAAGGAGTACTGCGATCGCAACCGGCGCGAATACGAACTGACCAAGCACATTTCCCTCCGCCTGCAATTCCCAATGGAGTTCCTGCGCCTCAAGCTAACCGGGCATTGCGAAATCGATCTTGCCGAGTGGAGGTTTGACCAGGACTACCCTGGCCATTTCATGCGCCGCATCAAGGATGTCAGCCTCACGATCCCCAGCGTCTCCGGCCCGTACAACGGCGTTCACTGCCGGCTCACGTTGCTGAAAAGCGCGACCCGCGTCGATCCGCTTCTCAGTCTCTCCCCGGCGCATTGCTGCGACAAATGCAAATCGGGTAACGGGTACGAGGCCTGCCCCCACGATCCGCGCATCGAGAGGCAGTACGCCGCCACAGAGGCCATCGCGACCTCCAGCGGCCAAAACGATTCGGGACTGTTCGAGATGAACATCCACGACGAGCGCTACCTGCCGTTTGAATACCACGGCGCAGTGAGCAAGTGGCGCATCGAGCTTCCACCCGAGAACAACTACTTCGACATGGATACGCTGAGCGACTTGATTTTGCACCTCAACTACACATCTCGCGAGGGCGGCGACAGGCTGCGTCACGCCGCTCGAGAGTCGGCTGAAAGACGTCTCCCTGGAGCGGGCTGGTGCCTGTTCGATGTCCAGCATGACTTTCCGGACGCGTGGGAGCTATTTCGGAGCAAACCGGAGGACCAGCGGCCCAGGCACCTCAATCTGAAGTTCACCCGCAACCTGTTTCCGTTCCTGCCCGGGCATCGGGAGGTGCGCATCGAAAAGATGGCGCTGCTCTTCGACACCTGTGAAAAGCCGCATTGCGATTGTTGCGCGGGGGACTGCGCCTGCGGCGAGGAGAAAACCCGCGCCTGCTGGCGCGTGGGGTTCAAGAACCGCCGCGACGAATGCGAGGAAGCCACCATCCGCTGCGCGGCGAGCGGAGACTGGTCCGATCTCTACCATGGCGTGGTGGACGCCCCAATGGGTCCGCTCGGCAGAAATGGGGACCGGCAGGAGGCGAGATTCCGGTTTCCGGCGGAGGTTGGCGAAATCTGTCAAATGTTCCTCCTCTGCCGCTACGAAGTTGCGCCCCGGTGTCCCGACGGTGAACGCCGTGCCGGCCTCGCGCCACGAACGAGCAACGCACCCGGCTAAGCGAATTCGGCCGGTCACCAACGCAGAATTTCTCCTATCCTTCTGATTCCAAAGGATCGCGGTGCCCGCAATTTCGATGTCACTCTAGTCTCCATGCTATGAGTGGAGTTGAAAGGGGGACCTCCGTCCCAATGATCAGCCAAAGAAACATAGCCTTAAATGGGCTAACCCATATTCCCAGGCATAACAAGTGGCCTCGTTCCGTCCAAAATCCCGCCTTCCACTCGCACCCCCCGGTACTACCAAACGAACCTAATCCCATTTCCGAACACCTCGTCACCATCGGGAGCCTGCGGCGGCCCCGCCCGATTTCACGGCTTCAGCTTTTCTTGCGCTCGCTAACTGCCTTCGTTTCAGCGAATCCCAGCGACAAAGAAACCAGATGCCGGCAAGCTCGTGACAGGATGAAATTGGGGAGGAGACTTTCAGGTCGCTGCAACCCACTGAAAAATTTGGTCGGGGCGGGGCGATTTGAACGCCCGACCCCCTGCGCCCAAGGCAGGTGCGCTACCAGGCTGCGCTACGCCCCGACAGGATTGCTCTCTTTGATTCTAGTCTATTGCAGGCCCTCGAGCCAGCACCTGCGCCGCATTGTCAACGCGCGCCCGTGAGGATCACACCCAAATGAAAAAACCCGATATCGCCAAACGCATCGCCCGGCAATCTCGTGTCACCGAAGCCGAGGCCGCGGACCGTCTGGACCGCATGATCCACCAGATCCTCTCCAACCTGCGCAAGGGCAAGGGAACTTCCCTGCCAGGACTGGGGAAACTCACGCGCGGACCGGATGGACGCCCCGTCTTCGAGCCCGAAGGAGGAAAACACCGTGCCTGAATCCATTTCCACCGAACCCTCCTTTTCCATCGAACAACTGGTGGCGCAAATCGTCCTCCACGGCGTGGCCGCCGGCAAGACCGTCGAGATCGACGGTTTGGGCGCCTTCCATCCCGATCCCACCCGCGGCCTGCGCTTCGAACCGCATTCCCTGCCCAAGGTCTTCATCGCCCATGTCCAGGAGGATTCCGCGGCCGCATCCCGGATTTACGATGCGCTCGAGACCGCCGGATTCACTCCCTGGATGGATCTGCGAAAGCTGTTGCCCGGCCAGAACTGGCCGCGCGCCATCGAAAGCGCCATCGAAACGTCGGACTTCTTTGTGGCCTGCTTTTCGGAGAATTCCGTGAACAAGTGGGGCGGATTTCAAGCCGAGATCCGCTATGCGCTCGACTGCGCGCGGCGCATGCCCCTCGACGAGATCTTCATCATCCCGCTCCGCTTGAACGCCTGCCGCTTGCCGCGGTCCATCCAGCGCGAGTTGCATCAGGTCGATCTCTTTCCCGATTGGAACCGTGGAATCCGGCAGGTCGTGGCCATGATCCGCGGCACGGCGGCGAAACGCCGCGCCGCCATCCGCTCCATGGATTGAAACCGTTTCCTGCAAATCGACCCCAACGTCCGGATTCCGTCCGTACAGATGAACTGATTTTAATTGGCGCTTAAGCGATGCTTCATGTGCAGTTCGATATCATAGCCCCAGACGAGAAAAAATCGTCCCATCCAAAGGAGAAGCCCAAATGAAGAAACTGATGATGCTGATGCTTGGCCTGTCCCTCACGTTCGGCACCGTGGCCGCCGTGTTCGCGCAGGATACGCCGAAGAAAGATGCCCCCACGAAGAGCAGCAGCAAGAAGAAGAGCGGAAAGAAGAAGGAAGAGACCCCCAAGAAGGACGGCGGCAAGTAGGCTGTCCGGAATTCGTAGTCGCTGGGACGCCGCGTAGCTCTCCTTCGAAACCTACGCGGCAATCCAGTGTGGTCGTTGCCCCCATTCCCCCCCGGTGCCCTCCTGCTGTAAGCCCCTTTTAATCAGGCGATTGGTTGTTCGTGTGCCGGTTCTCCCCTCCTTCGCCGTGTAACCTTCCACTGCCTCGGGACGCCCCTTTCCATGTCGAGGAGTGAACCATTAGGGGAACACGAATGAAGCTCTTTGGAGCCATAGTCTTGGCGGTGTTTGCCGTCTCCGCGCAGTCCCAAACCGCTCCGGCCCCGGCCGCCCAGCGTACTGCTGGCATCGTCACCGCGGTCAATCCGCAAGCCAATCAGCTCTCCGTCAAAAGTGAGAAGGGCGATGCCCTGACCGTCGCCGCCAATGACCACACCCAGATCCTGCACGCCCAACCCGGCGAGAACGACCCCAAGAAATGGGCGAAAATGACCCTTGCCGAGATCTCCCCCGGCGACGAGGTCCTCGTTTATTTCCACGGCTCGGCCGACCAGAAGCCCCTGCCCGCCAGTTCCCTGGTAATCCGCACCAAGGGGGATCTCTCCCAGCTTGCCCAGAAGCAGTTGGACGATTGGAAAAAGCGCGGCACCACCGGCAACGTTACCGCCATCGACTCCGCCGCCAAGACCCTCACCATCAAAGTCGGCCAGAAGTCGATCACCGTCCAGCCCTCCGAGAAGACCGAGTACCACCGCTACTCCCCGGATTCCGCTAAAGTGAGCGACGCCAAGCCCGGCGCCTTCGCCGAGATCAAGACTGGCGACCAAGTCAACGTCTTGGGCGACAAGAACCAGGAGGGCACTTCCGTCAAGGCCGAAAGCATTTACTTCGGCACCTTCCGCCAGTTGGCCGCGACCATCGTTTCGATCGATGCGGCCACCGGAGAGATGAAGGTCAACGACCTGGCTGTCAAGGACAAGAAACAACTGCTGACCATTCGTGTGAATTCCGACTCCATCATGAAAAAGCTGCCCGACCAGATGGCCACCATGCTGGCCCGGCGCTACGGCGTCGCCGCCCAGGGCGGTGGCCGGTCCGGCGCCCAGGCTGCCGGCGGCGGCCAGCGCGGTGGCGGCGGGCTCCCCGACAGCGGTCCCGGACAAGGCGGCGGCCAGCGAGGTGGCGGCCGCGCCGGCGGCGGCGGTGATGTCGGGCCGATGCTCGACCGTTTGCCGGCCGTCACCCTTGCCGACCTCAAACCAAAGGACGCCATCATGGTGTCCACCACCATGGGCACCGATCCCACGCGGGTAACCGCCATCATGCTTCTGGCTGGAGTAGAACCGATCCTTACCGCGGCCCCCAATGCTACGCGCGACATCATGGGCACCTGGAACCTCGGCGGCGGAGGCGGTGAGGGCAACTAGTAAGTACCGATCTAAAAACTGAGGCTATATGTTCAACTTGCGAAGGCTTTGCCTTTTTCTCCTGGCGGCTGTGCTGATGGTATCGGGCGCGGCGGCACAACAGACCACCGGAACCATCAAAGGGGTCTTGACCGACGATTCGGGAGCCGTGATTCCCGCCGCGATGATTTCGCTGTCGGGCACAGCCGTGCAGCGGACGGCCCAGACCCAATCCGATGGCAGCTACACGTTCATGGCCCTGGCGCCCGGCCAATACACCGTCAAGGCGGCGTTTCCCGGCTTCGGGCCATTTGAAAAAACGGTCGCCGTGACCGCCGGCAGCAACATCCAACTCCCCATTCAGATGGCCGTCAAGGCCGAGAAGCAGGAGATTAACGTCGCAGCCGAAGCCGGTCCCAGCGTCAGCGTCGAGCCCGATAACAATGCCACCGCGCTGGTGATCAAAGGCGACGACCTCATGGCCCTTCCCGACGACCCCGACGACCTTGCGGACGCCCTCCAGGCGCTGGCCGGCCCCGGCTCCGGTCCTAATGGCGGCCAGATTTACATCGACGGG
>OMOG01000423.1:26124-26345 GCA_900290305.1 Candidatus Sulfopaludibacter sp. SbA4 | reverse complement strand
CGCCGACGTGCGGCACTAATACCGTCACCATCGGGCAAACGTGCATATCGGTTACTCTCGATGCCGGCTGTCCCATGTTACTTTCCCTCCCACAACTTGATGCGGCGGGCCACGTCCTCGCCTTGCGCGATGAAACTCCGGAACTTCTCCGGCGCCTGCTTGGGCTCGCCGCTCATGGCCGCGAAGTTCACCGCGCCCGAGATGGCCTTGGCCGTCAGGTA
>OMOG01000423.1:0-26114 GCA_900290305.1 Candidatus Sulfopaludibacter sp. SbA4 | reverse complement strand
AGGTAATCGCCGGGCGGCACGGGCGGGCATTCCGGCGGCGCCAGGCTGCCGCCGCTGAAAAATGCCCCCAGGCCGGCACATCCCGCGGCCGTGCCGAACTCCGCCTGCTCGCCGGCGGCATGGGCGGCACGGCGGTTCTCCTCGCTGGGTTGCGCGATCCATTTTTCCGTGGCCGCCAGGGCGGCCTTGATCTTGGGAGGCGGATTTTCACCGGCCGCCCGCCGCGCGCTCATCCAGCCCCACCACACGGCTTCGCGCTTGGGTAATGCATGGGCCAGGAACCGGACCGCGTCCGGATAGAGCTGCTTCTCCACCAGCAGAGCCACAAACTCGGGCGGCCTCTGCTCCGGACGCATCAATGCCATGGCGTCCGGGCCCAATTCCGCCACCGAGCAGATGGCGGCCGTTTGCGAATATGCCTGCTCCACAGTACCCATCTTAGTTGATCATGACGACGCCGCCCTGGATCTGCACCATCGCGCTGCCGGAAATCTTGGTCATCACCGCGCTCTCCTCCAACTGGACCTGGGCATCGATGTTGATCATCATCGACTTGATGGTGATGCTGGTGGGGTCCATGACGATGCTGCTCTGCCCGCACTTGATGGTGATCTTGGTCACCGCCGTGGTGCTCTGCTCATTGTTGATCTGTTCGGTGAGATTGTTTTGCACGGTAAGACTATCGTCGCCGGGAGTCATTGCGCCGTGCATGCCGATGGTGGTGGTGCGGTTCCGTTCCACCTCCACCGTCAGATCCCTCTCGGCGTGACACAGGATCTCCTCAGACCCCTTCTTGTCTTCGAAGCGGATCTCGTTGTAGTTGTCCGAGGTCCCCTTCAGCGAGCTGCGGCTCTTGATGCCGCTCTGCGTCTTGTTGTCGGGGAGCGTGTAGGGAGGCATCATATCGACGTTATACACGCTGCCCACGATGATGGGATGATCGGGGTCGCCCTCTTCGAAGCTGACAATGACCTCCTGCCCGATTCGCGGAATGTGGATGGCGCCCCACTGTTTGCCCGCCCAGTGCGTGGCCACGCGCAGCCAGCAGGAACTGTTCAGGTCGTAGCTGCCGTCGCGGTCCCAGTGAAATTGCACTTTCACCCGGCTGTACTTGTCGGGGAATATCTCCTCGCCCGAGGGACCCACTACGGTGGCGAGCTGAACCCCGCGCGCCGAAGGGATGGGCGTGGTTCGCTGCGGCCGGTATGGGAGGGTGAAAGGAATGCACGAGAACTGGTTGGTGTACCTGAACGGCTCGGGGGTATACAGCCCGATGGGCTGCCGGGCCTGGTGTTCCACGCTGGTAATCACGAACTTGCCGTTGTCCGAGAAGTGCTCCGAGAGCTGGAAAGCATGGCCGGCGGTGAATCCGGCGTGCGAGCCTTTGCACTCGATCAGGAGGGCTTCGGCCGCCTCCTGCTGCATGCGCACACCCACCGTCCTCACGTTCTCGGTGAAGATCCACTGCAAATGGTCGGCCTGCTCTCCGCCTCCTTTATTAATGCCGTCGAAATGGCGCGAGTATTCGCCCGGATACTCGTAGATCTCCATGCCACCGGTGGTCCCCGCGGTGAGCTTGTGGGAAGCGCTGCCCACCTGCACGGAGTCCATGATGGACTTGTCGGCGGGCAGGCCCTTGCCGGAATTGGTTAACTGGAAATGCTCGTCCCACAAAGTGGTCTTGGGAGTCCGGATCTCCTGTGCCTTGTACCAGCCGTAAACCACGTCGTCCTCGGGCGTGTAGCCGAAGAATTCCTGGTGCTTAACGGTTGAATTAAAGGGAATGTCGGGGTGCGAGCCGGGCGTATTGCCCAGCACCATGGTATGGCCGCCATCGGAGTGTTTGAAGAAGTAATAGATACCTTCCTCTTCCATGAGGCGGCTGGCGAACCGGAAATCGCTCTCCTGGTACTGCACGCAGTATTCGCGCGATTTGAAATCCCCCTGAACCTCGTAGGAGACATCCAGGCCGGTCAGCACCTCTTTAATAATGTCGAGGCTGCTTTTCTGCTGGAAGATCCGGCTGCGCACGGTGCGGGTCAGCAGCCAGAACTGGGGAACAATCTCCAGCCGGAACTGGCAGAACTCGGGGTCGCGATTTCCTTGCGCCATTTTGCGCACGATGCCGTTGATATAGCGCGTGTCGCCGGTCTTGGTGGTGATGGACACCGTGACCTTCTTGCCCAGGAACTGGTCGAATGAAACCTGCGTACCCAATTCGACCACGGTTTCCAACTGAAACTGAAACAATTCCGAGATGCCCTCGCGCCCGTGCATTTCGGTAAGGAACATCATGTTGGGGCCCAGGGGCGTGGTCAGTATCATGGGCCGGTCTGTTTCCTTGTACATAAATCCTCCGAGAGTGCGGCGAAGAAACACAGGCACGAATGCCTGACACAGGCACGAATGCCTGTGCTACTTAGTTGTATACGAATGCGCCATCGGCGCCCAGCGACACGTGGATCGGCGCCAGCTTCTCGCCATCCGCCAGCTTCGCCAGAATCCTGCGTGAGACCTCCGGCAGCAGGGTATTGGTCAGGATGTTGTCCACATTGCGCGCGCCGCTTTCCACCTCGGTGCAGCGCCGCGCCACTTCGTCCACCAACTGCTCGTCGTAGGTCAGGGAAATTTTGTGGTTCTGCTGCAAGCGCCGCTGGATCTTCCCGAGCTTCAGCCGCACAATCTGCTTGAGGGCCTCGTCGCGCACCGGGTAAAAGGGAATGATCACCAGCCTTCCCAGGAACGCCGGCTTGAAGACCTTGTTCAGCTCCGGCTTCAGCGCCTTCACCAGGCCCTCGGGGCTGGGCGCGGTCTCGGGATCGGCCGTCAGTTTCATGAGCGTATCGGTGCCCGTATTGGACGTCAGAATGATGATGGTGTTCTTGAAGTCGATCACGCGCCCTTCGGCGTCTTCCATCATGCCCTTATCGAAGACCTGGAAGAACAATTCCAGCACGTCGGGATGGGCCTTCTCGACTTCGTCCAGCAGCACCACCGAATAGGGCCGCCGGCGCACCGCTTCGGTGAGCACTCCGCCTTCGCCGTAGCCCACGTATCCGGGAGGCGATCCCTTCAGCGTGGAGACAGTATGCGCCTCCTGGAACTCCGACATGTTGATGGTGATCATGTTGCGCTCGCCGCCATACATCATGTCGGCGAGGGTGAGCGCCGTCTCGGTCTTGCCCACGCCGCTGGGCCCGACGAGGAGGAACACGCCGATGGGCTTGCTGGGGTCTTCGAGACTGGCTTTGGAGGTGCGGATGCGCTCGCTGATCATGGCCAGGGCATGGTCCTGACCGATGACGCGACGGCCGAGGTGCGTTTCGAGCTTGAGGACAGTGGCTACTTCGTCCCGCATCATCTTGCCGACGGGAATGCCGGTCCAGGCGGATACCACGTCGCCCACGATGGCCGCGTCCACGCAGACGCGCATGAGCGGCGTCTCGCCCTGCAGTTGCTCCAATTCAGCGTTGAGGCCGGCGAGCTGGGTTCGCAGCGCCTCGGGATCTTCACAGACAGGAATGTCCGTGCCACCGGCGGCGGCTTGCGCTTCGCTTAGCGCGGCGGCAGCTTGCCCGGCGGCGGCCGCAGCGGCGGCGGTAGATGCGCCGGGGGTGGATATGGCCGCGGTAAACGCAGCGGCGGCCTGCTCGGCGGCGGCTTGCGCGGATGCGACTCTCGCGGCGGCTTGTGCGGCCGCGGCCTGCGCGGCTTGCGCTTCCGCGGACAGCGGTTCGGCACCTCCTTCGAGCTTGGCGCGCACCTCGCGGATACGATTCACCAAGTCGCGCTCCTTCTCCCATCGGGCCTGCAGGCCGGCGAGGTTCTCTTCGAGCGCGGCCTTGCGTTTGGCGATGGCCGCGAGGCGCTCCGCGTGGTCGGTACCGAGGGCAGCTTCGCGCTCCAGAATGCGAATCTGCGTGGCGCAATCGTCGATCTCGCGCTGGGCGTCTTCGATGGCCGGCGGGGTGGCGTTCTGTCCCAGCGAGAGGCGCGCGCAGGCCGTGTCGAGCACGCTCACGGCCTTGTCGGGAAGCTGGCGGTCGGCGAGGTAGCGGTGGGAGAGCTTGACCGCCGCCGCGAGGCCTTCGTCGAGGATGCGAACGTTGTGATGCTTCTCGAGCATGGGCGCCACGCTGCGCATCATGACTGCGCATTTGATCTCGTCGGGCTCTTCGACTTTGACCACCTGGAAGCGCCGCGCCAGGGCCGGGTCCTTCTCGAAATACTTCTTGTATTCCGACCAGGTGGTGGCGGCGATGGTGCGCAGCTCGCCGCGCGCCAGGGCGGGCTTCAGGATGTTGGCAGCGTCGTTCTGTCCGGCCGCGCCGCCGGCGCCGATCATGGTGTGGGCCTCGTCGATGAACAGGATGATGGGAGTGGGGGACGCCTTGACTTCCTCGACGAGGCCCTTGAGACGGTTCTCGAATTCACCCTTGATGCCCGCGCCCGCCTGGAGCAGGGTCAGGTCCAGCGTGCGCACGGTGACATTGCGCAGCACCGGGGGCACGTCGCCGTTCACGATGCGGACAGCGAATCCCTCGACGACGGCGGTTTTGCCGACGCCCGCTTCGCCGGTGAGGATGGGATTATTCTGGCGGCGGCGGGTGAGGATATCGACGATCTGGCGGATTTCGAAATCGCGGCCGAGAACGGGATCGAGCTTGCCGATTTTGGCGTTCTCGGTGAGGTTGACGGTGTACTGGTCGAGGTTGGGGGTTTTGCCACCCACTTTGGGGATGCCGCCCGCGGTGGGCGCGGCGGCCGCGGGTTCCAGGGTGTGCTCCAGAGAATCGGCCATGATGGCCGGCAACATTTTTCGGAGGGCCTCCGGCTCGATCTTCTGCATCTCCTTGCCGATTTCGTGCGCGAGGCGGCTGAGCTCTTCGTCGGAGACCAGCGCCAGAATGACGAAGCCGGTGCGCACCTGCACACCGTTGAACTCGAGCGAGCCGATGGTCCATGCCTCGGTGAGCATCTTGAACAAGTTCGGACTGAAGGCGGGGGTGCGAGCGTTGCCGGTCTTGAGCTTGTCGAGACTGCGCGATAACTCGGCGGAGAGGCGCGCCTTATCGACGCCGAATTGTTTTACGATGCGGGCGAAATCCGATTCGGCCACGTCCATCAGCTTCATAAGGAAGTGCTCGATCTCGACGTTGTAGTGTGTGCGGGCCAGGCACAGTCCCGCAGCGTCTTCGACGGTCTTGCGGGTGGTATCGTTCAGTCGGTTAACGATGGACTTGAGGCTAATCGCCATAAGAGATCTCCCAAGAATGGGCCACGGATGAACACGGATGAACACGGATAGGAGTCAACCTTGTTGACTTTGGGGCGCGAGAGCACCGGTGACACCAGCGGGCCGATTGAAAATCGGCCTGCAGGTTGAAAACCTGCCCCACGTGTGGCTGCAAAGTGAACAGTATTTGGGAAAAGTGGTTTTGGTTGTTGTTATCTGTGTTCATCCGTGTCCATCCGTGGCCCATTCGTTCACAGCTCCAAAATCGTGTCTCCCGGGTCGCGGCGGAAGTCCGCCGTTTTGACCCACGATGTCCAGCCTAATTGCGGACCCGGTTCGGCCTTCAACTCGCAGACCGGCACCTCGTCTCGCTTCAGGATGAGCTGGATCTCCACATCGTACTCCTTGCCGGTGAAAAAGCCGGCGAGCGCGCGAACGTGGCGGTAGGCCTCGCCGCCGGGCAGGAATTCCATATAACGCTCCAGGGTAAGGGGCCCGATCTGAATTCGCACGCGGGATTGCTGGTCCCAGATTTCATCCCCCACCACGGCGCCGAACCCAAGCTGGTCGGAATAGCCCGCGGTTTCGCTCATGGAGCACTGCGATTCCCGATCGATGGGATACCAGGCGCCTACAAACTGTTCGATCTCCACCGGCACGCGGAAATAATCGGCGAGCACCTGCCGCAAGGCGGTGGCCGAGCGGGCATGCGAGGAGAGCAACCCGGCATAGAAGAGCAACGCGTCGTCGGTGACGGCCTGGCGGTCCTGCAACCCCGGGGCGCCCAGCCCGAGCAGCGCCAGCAGATGATGGGAAAACGGGTCGCGCTCGCCGCGCTCGTAGGGGATGGTGAAGCGGTATTTCTCCCAGGCCTGGTAGAACAGCGAGATCATGCGGTGGTTGAAGACGTCGAAGAAATCGCTCATCGTGCGGTCGCGCGAGCGAAGACGATCGATCACCATCATGCTGTACATCAGGGGAAGAACGCCGGACGGTCCGGTGAGCCCCATGAAGTTGACGCGCATGCGCACGGGGCCTTTGGGCGGCCGTTCGAGCTCCTGGATCTGGCTGGCGGGGAAGGCCACGGGAGCGTGGGCGCCGAAGCGCACCACCTCGTCGGCGGGATTGGTGAAGCGGCCGACGACTTCGCGCCCGGGCTCCATGCGCATGAGCAGACGGACGGCCTGGAAGAACTCGAAGAGGTACGGCTCGCGGTCGAGCGTTTCCGCGATCGGCCAGCGTTCGAGACCCACCGTTGCGGCTACAGGAGTATCTTCCGTCCGGCCCGTGGTGGCCACTGTTTGAGAAGCTCCTTTCTCTGCCGGGTTCGCACACGCAACTGGCTGAAGCTGTTCATGGAAACGTAAAGGCCCAGAAAGCACTCGATCACGGCCGCGAACAGGTAGACTCCGCTGCCCACGAACTGCTCTTCGTCGAACTCGATCTCCACCTGCGTGCCGCGCGCGAAGGCCATGCCGTCTTCGGAAAGCACGCGCGCAAAATGGCGATGGCTGCTCAGGCTTACCAGCCCCTCGATGTGCTTTTCGGAATAGGTGGACCCGGTGAAATTGTAGAGACGCAGGATCTCCAGCAAGGCGTCGCGTCCTCCATCGACGAGCGAGAGGTAATTGAGCGAAAGCTGGGAGATGAGGCGCCACAACGAGTCTTTGGCCATGGGCGGCCGCACGGTGTCGGTAGGCTTGATGAGGGAGACGATGCGCTTGAGGGGAACGGCGCCTTCCAATTCGAAGTCTCCGGCTTCATTGCCGAATGGCAGGCGCGACGGCAGATCGCGATTGGTGCAGATGGTGCGCACCATAAGGGTATCCACATTAGGCCTCACGGGACGCGCGGAGAGGTCGACCAGCGAGAGGAAGACTTCGGTTCCTTCGTCATCGCGATAGCCCGAGGGCCGCCGCGCCCCTCGCCAGAAGGCCTGGGGCTTTGAGTTACCAAAAGCGGGGGAGCTGCCGAGGGCATGATGGTAGGAATACAGCGGCTCGAAACGCAGAATTTCCTGGGTCTGGGGGTTGATGCTGACCACCTCGGCGATCTCGAAGACCTCGGTGGCGCGGCGCCGGCTCACATCGGGAACCACCTGGTATTCGTAGCGCGTGTGTTCGAGCAGGATGGGCTCGGCGGTTTGCGCGAACAGGTTGACGATGGGGGAACATCCCAGGCGAAAGGTCTTGGTGGAAACACCCAGCTCGAGAATCTGGCGGCGCTCGCTGCGCTCGAACGGCGAGATCAGGATGATGACCTCGGCACGCGCACCGAAGCCGCCGCGGCACACCTGGTCGAGGCCGGTGAGATCGAAAAAGAAAAATTTCTGGGGGAAGCAGAAGTATTCCTGCAGGAGCCGGTAGCCCACGAAGGAGCGGCGTGGGTAAGGCAGCACGCCCTCGTCTTCGGCGAAGCCCACGGGGCGCAGGGATTCCGGCGGGAGATACAGGGGCTGCACCTTGGAGCGCGGTTTGGGGTCGCGGATAACGATCTGCACGCAGTTGTTCGACAGCAGCTCGTAGAGCGAATGGATCATGCTCGATTCACCGCTCAGATAGAAGCGCAGCGAGTCGAGGGAGAGCTGGGAAAAGGTCATGTCGCCGGTCGAGGCGAGATCGATGCGCACCGCCGCGGCGGCGTCCGAGAACTTGAGCGCGGGCTGCAGCCGGTCGGGGGTTTTGAACTCCGCCTCGGCCACCTCCACGGGCCAGAAGGTTACGTCGTAGCAGGTGCGGAACTTGCACGGGACGCCGTTGACGGGGCGCGAATTCAGCACGGATCCGCTTTCCAGCTTCAATCCGGTTTCGGGCGACACCTGGTCGGAATCGACGTGAAACTCGGCCACGGACATGGAGGGAATGGGCCGCAGGTAGTGCGGATACAGGATGCTCAAGAGCGACTCGGTGATCTCCGGGAACTCGTCGTCGATCTTGAGGTGCACGCGTCCGGCCAGGAAGGCGAAGGCCTCCAGCAGGCGCTCCACGTGCGGGTCTTCGCACTTGTCCTCCTCGAGCAGGAGGCGCGAGGCAATCTTGGGATACTTGGCGGCGAACTCCGCGCCCATCTGGCGCAGGAAGCTCAGCTCGCGCTCGTAGTAGAGCAGCAGGTCATCCCGCACTGGGATCTCCCTTCACCTGGTACTCGCCGCTGGAGAGTTGGAGTACGGTGTCGAACGAGATGTGCTCGGGCGCGGGAGACATCTGGAGCATGCCCTCGATCTGGAAGCGCATGACGTGCTGGGTGGCCGAGAGTTCTCCGACGGGCACCACGCGGATGCGCTGGAGCCGCGGCTCGAAAACCTCAAGGGCGAGTTCGATAAGCCGCGAAAGGCGCTGCCGGTCGCGCTCGGATTGCCAGCTCAGCGAGGTGAGGTCGGGCAGGCCGTAGTTGAAGAGCGAGCGTTCGAGCTCCTGGTACTCGCGGCCCACGGCTTCGGGCGTGCGCCGCGTGTTGAGCAGCCATTCCAGGTCGCGGCGCAGCGAGGCCTTCAGCAGGCGCACGGACTGGGCGCGTGTGGGCGCCATCTCAGACTGTTCCTTGGGCTCGCGGTCGATCAGCCGCTCCAACACCGACTGCGTGACTGTTTGTTCCGGCTCCCAGCGCGGCATAGGCTTATCTCGCCACGGTCTTTATCTCAACGTTCATGGCCTCGACGGGATCGAGGCGGCAGATCCAGGAGTAGAGGCGCTGCCGCTCCTCCAGTGCGCCATCCTGCCTGGCCAGGCACTTGTAAAGCATGGCCAGGGGATGCGCAACGACCTCTCGCGATTCCCAATCTTCGAGCTTGCGGCGTTCAATCTCGGCGGCGGCCTCCTGGAGAATGGGAAGGGCGATGGCTTCGTTGCCCATACCAAGACAGAGCTGCGCCACCTGCACCCGGCGTTGGAAGCGGCCGCGCCCGCTGGGCTCCTGCATCATCTCGCGCATGAGCAGCTCGATGGCTTGCTGTGCTCGTCCGGAGGTTACCAACTGCATGGCCAGCTCGTAGGCATCGGGCGCCGGCGCGGGCCCGTTGGTTTCGGTGGAGGCAGGCGCAGGTTCCGGCTGGGTGTAGCGGAACACGGGTTCGGGCTCCGAGTGGGGCGCCGGCTCGGGCGGCGGAGGAGGCACCACGTGTTCCTTGAGCCACGCGAGGGTTTCGGCATTGGCGGTGGGGGTGTCGTCCATCATGGTGAACTCGGGAAGCTGGGGGTAGTCCTGCAGCAGGGCTTTCAATCCCGAGACCACGGCGGTGCGGATGGGATCGTAATAGCAGCCCAGCTCGGAGCAGGCGCGGGCCACGTAGCGCTGCAGGTCGAGCCAGCCGCGGCCGCACTCCATCCCCATGGCGGTTTCGGCCTCTTCCAGGACCGCGGCCCAGTTGCCCTCCATGGAAAGACGCTTCAAATTCTGGCGGGTCTCGCCGGGGGGCGCGGCCAGCTTCAACTGGTCGATGGTGGCGCCGCCCGCGCGCAACTCGCCCCAGCGCAGGCCGCGCAACAGCAGGTACGGCGCGGGACTGTAATTATCCTGCTGGCGCAGAAATCTGGCCACCGTCACGATTCGTGCGATGGCATCCTCGACGTGCTGCGGTTCGAGGGAGGTGAGACGGGTGGGCTTCTTTGCAGGCGCGGGAGCGGCGGCCGCTACGGTCTCCACGGCCGCGATGGGCTCCGGCTGTTCTGCGAACTCGGGAGCGGCTTCTTCTACCGGGGGCGGGGCATCCGGCTCCTTCTCACGCTTCCTGGCCAGGAGGATGCGCACCGTCTGGCGAACCTCTTCGAGCACCTCTTGCAGAGACCGGTACGAGGGGCTGGCATCACCGAATTTCTCGTCGCAAACCTGCGCGAGGCGCTCGAGCGATTCGAGGGCGCCGTTGAAGGTCTGATCCAGGTCGACGTAGAACTGCTTGGGCGTGGTGTCGAAATCCTTGTCGAAGACCTCTTCGGAGATCTTGCCTTCGTCGAGGGCTTCCTGGCGGGCGCGCTGCTTGTCGTAGGTATCGGCCGCGGCTTCGCTGCCGACCGCGCGGGATTCGCGGAACTGGATCCAGCCGAATCCACCCTTGGTGAGCGGCGCACTCTTGACGGCTGCGGCGAGCTTGTCGTTTCGTTCGCCGAGCCAGCGCAGCGGGGAAGCGCGGAAATCGGCGTCGCCGTCTTCGATTTCGGGAAAGAGGCCGTCCCAGAAGTTTTCGATGAGGCCGCGAATGAGGTCGAGGGTTTCGCGCAGGCCGGCGACACTCTCGCGGCGCAGCATGGCCTCGGCCAGCCATGCGGCCAGTTGCAGGTCCTTGGTTTTGGTGGCCAGCGCCTCGCCGATCAGCTTGATGGTGAGAGGCCAATCGGCGACCTTGCGCTCATGCCGCCACTCGCCCTGCGGACCTTCGTCTTCCTCGCGGCGGGCTTCCTTGATCTTGTCGTATGCGGGGGAGTACCAGAGATTTTCGCCCGCGGGACGGTCGGGCGAAATCGGGTTCAGCAGATCATTGCGTAGTGGCATGGCTTTGCGGGGCTTCTTCGACTCCCGCGATCTCCAGACGACGCAGCTCCAGGAGTGGGAACTCCTCCCCGTCCACCAGCAGGGTCTTTTGGCCGAATGGAATCGGCTCGCCCCCCTCCTGCTCCTCCCACACAGTAGCACGACCCAAACGGACGGCGTCGTCGGAGTGGTGGAAGGTGAACGGAGCCAGGGCGGGCACGAGGACTTCGCCCAACTCCATAGCCTTGAGTTTCGGCCCGGTGTGTACGAGGCAGGGCGCCCAGAGCAGGTCGCGAAGGCGCTTGGGCGCCTGGATTTCAATGGATGCGAGGTGCGCCAGCGGGAGCCACATGTACTGGCCGGCCGTGTAGACCTCGAGGCGCGGGCCAATGCGCGGGTCGGCATCCTCGAGGGATTCGAAGGGCTTGCCGTTGAGGGTGCCACGAACGGGATCCGCGGCGGCGGCCGGATAGTCCTTCCTGGCGAACAGGTCGTTGCGGCTGCGCTCGGCCGCAATCGCGGCGCGATAGAGCAGGCCGCCGGTGGCCGCATCGATTCCGGCGCCGGCGAGCACGTCCAGGTGCTTCTCGGCGCGGTCGTATTCTCCCGCGAAGCAAAGCAGCTCGAAGAGAAACGTGCGGCGCTTCTGGTCGGTGGGGTTGTCGCGCAGTTCCGCGCCCAACGCCTGGATGGCGGCGCCCAGCTTGCCTTCGCGGTAGAGTTCCGTGGCAGTCATTTAATTGTCCGAAAGGGCCCCTGGCCCGCCGCAGCGTCTGGGGCAGGCCCAGGGTCTGGCAAGACGATTAGTACTTCTTGTTGGAGAGCTGATCCCATCCGCCGTGGACGCTCGCCCCCGGTGTACCATCGGGTTTCTGCGGAGAGTAGTCTACTCCCAGCTTACCGATGGCCAGCGAAACGCTCTCGTTGGCGTTCTCCTCGCCGGTGGCGCTGGACATGTGGCATTGCGTTACGAAGACGGTCTCCATGGTGAGAACCAGGTACTCCATCTGGGTGCCGCCGGCCTTGCGGACAACGAACTTGCCCTTGGGGAAGTGCTCGCCGGTGCAGCACTTCTGGAAGAGCACCGCGCTCGATTTGTCGACCACCTTGGAGATCTGCAGTTCTCCCAGCGACGCCTTGCCCGAGCCGGCGCCGGTGGTGGCCGACCCGAGGGTCTGCATATGCGTGGCTCCGAAGCTGAACGACGCAACTTCTACGTATCCCTTGTACTTGTCGTCGGTTGACTCGCCGTCCATACCGTCGAGCTTTAAAAAGGCATCGTATGCCATAGTGTGATTCCTCCTCTTCGAAAATGGTTGATGGTTTACGCGCCGGCGGCCTGGTTAGAGCCGCCGGCGTCCTCCGTAGTTACCGTGCTCTCTGAGGCAGGTCGGCGACCAGCCGCAAAGAAATCGAGAGTTCGTCCAACTGGAAATGGGGTCTCAGGAAGGCGATGGCGCGATAGGCGCCCGGCTTGCCTGGAATCTCCATCACCTCAATCCGGGCATCGCGCAGCGGTCTGCGCGCCTTGACTTCGGGCGCGACTTCGTCATTTCCCACGACGTAGAGCAGTATCCATTGGTTGAGGAAGTTTTCGCATTCCTTGCGCGACATGAAGCTGCCGATCTTGTCGCGCATCATGGCTTTCAGGTAATGCGCGAACCGGGAAATCGCCAGAATGTAGGGCAACTGCGTGGACAGGCGCGCGTTGGCGTTGGCTGCATCCTTGTCGAACAACTTGGGCTTCTGCGCGGATTGCACGCTGAAGAAGGCCGCGTAGTCGGTGTTCTTGCAATGCACCAGGGGAACGAAACCGAGATCGGCCAACTCCTTCTCGCGGCGGTCGGTGATGGGCGATTCGGTGGGACACTTGAGCGCGATGTCGCCTTCGTCGGTGGTGAAGTTGTGGGTGGGCAGGCCTTCCACCAGGCCGCCACCCTCCACGCCGCGAATGGCGGCGCACCAGCCGTAGTGGGCGAAGGCATTGGTCAAGCGGGCGCCCAGGGCCCACGCGGCATTGGCCCACAGGTACTTGGAGTGGTCGGTGCCGTCGACTCCCTCGTCGTAGTTGAATGCGTCGACCGTGGCCCCGTCCTTACCACCGAAGGGGGGCCGCATCAGGACGTGAGGCAGGCACAGGCCGACGTAGCGGGAATCGTCGGTCATGCGGAAGCTCTTCCACTTGGCGTACTCGGTGGTGTCGAAAACCTTGGCCAGGTCGCGCGGGGCGTCGATGGAAGTAAAGGATTGCATGTTGAACATGTCGGGGGCTGCCCCGGTGAGGAACGGCGCGTGCGCGGCTGCGGCCACGTTGGAGACCTTCTCGAGCAGTTCGACATCTTCGGGATGCTTTCCGAATTCGTAATCGCCGAGCAGCGCACCGAACGGGTAGCCGCCGAAGACGCCGTACTCTTCCTCGTAGACTTTCTTGAAGAGGGCGCTCTGATCGAACTCGGGGGCGCGCTGCAGGTCGCGGAGCAATTCGCGTTTGCTCACGTTGAGGATCTTGAGCTTGAGCATGACGCCGGTTTCGCTCTGATCCATCAGGTACTTCAAGCCGCGCCAGGTACCTTCGAGCTTCTGGAAGGCCGGGTTGTGCAGGATCTCGTTGAGCTGGATGGAAATCAGGTGGTCGATCTGCGCGATGCGCGCGGTGATCATGGCCTCGGCGTCTTTGGACACCGTCATGGAGCCGTCCAGCACCTGGGCTACGAACTCCTTGACCAGGTTCTTGCCGCGCTCTTTGGAGGCAGGGTCCTTGGCCAAGCGGCCCTCCTCCACAATCTGATCGAGCAAGCTGCGCTCGGCGACCTGTTCGGTAGCTTGCTGCGGCGCCGCAACCTTTTGTGCTTCACTCATGGGATCCCTCCGTTATGCCCATCTCCGTGCGCAGTTTGGCCAGCTTGTCTTTGTCGCTGACGCTGGAGCGGAGCAGTTCCTCGAGCTTGTCGTTGCCCTGCATGCTACCGCGCAGGTCGGTGAGACGGCTGCGCAACTCCAGCAACTCGCGCAAGGGCCGGACCTGCCGGGCTACATTTTCGGGAGCGAAATCGTCCATGTTTTTGAAATTCAGGTCGATCTTGAGATTGCCGGCATCGGGGTCTTCGCTGAGCTTGTTTTCCACCGAGAAGGCCAGGTGAGGTTTCATGCTCTGGAGGACATTGTCGAAGTTGTCCGGGTTGACCTCGACGAACTTGCGGTCTTTCAAGCGGGCTAGCGGTTCGGTGGGCTGGCCGGTGAAATCTCCCAGCACCCCCATTACGAAAGGTAGTTCTTTGATTTCAATTGCGTCGCCGATTTCGACATCGTACGTGATTTGTACGCGAGGCGAGCGGACGCGGTCAAGTTTATGCTGTGTACTTTCTCTTGCCATAACACCCCCAAGTGAAGATGGCGGCCGGGTCCTCCCGCCGCCAAGTGGAACGCCTGTCAGCGCCTGCTGTTCCTCGTTGGATTATACGTCTGAAGTGCGAAGGCGGGATGAAGGCTCTCTAAAATAGTCGCACCGGACGGCAATAGTTGAAGTCGCTGTGTGCGTTCGAGTACAGAAGTGGGGCCGCCGCTGTCCGTTTTGGCATTCAAAGTCGCGCAGGGGTGTGAGGTTGCAGCCGAAGGGGGACTTTGGTACCGGATTAACGTGCCGCTTCACTCGATCACCAACAGCAGATCCTTGGCCTCCACGTGGCCGCCGGGATGCACGAGCAACTGTTTTACCGTGCCGCTGACCGGCGAGTAGACCGTGCTCTGCATCTTCATGGCTTCCATCACCAGCAGGCGATCGCCCTTTTTGACCGGCTGATTCACCTCCACCGCCACCGTGGAGACGACGCCGGGAATCGGCGCGCCGATCTGCCCCGGCACATTCGGATCGGCCTTCGCCCGCGCGGCCACCTTCACGTCCAGCTTGCGGTCGCGCACCGTGACTTCGCGCGGCTGCCCGTTCAACTCGAAAAACACCGTGCGGGTGCCGTCGGGATGCGGCTCGCCCAGCGCCTGGAACTTGATGGCCAGGGTCTTGGTCTTTCCCGGCTCCAGTTCCACGGCCACCTCCTCGCCACGCTCCATGCCGTAGTAGAACTGCGGCGTCGGGAGGGCCTCCACGTCGCCCCAGTTCTGGCGGTTGCGCGCGAACTTCAGAAACACGTCCGGGTACATCAGGTAGCTGAGCGTCTCGTCGTCGAGAGGCCGGCGCCCGATCTTTTTTTCCAGCGCGGCGGCCGTCTCGTCCAGGTTCACCTTCGGCAGCTTGGCTCCAGGCCTGCCCCTCTGCGGCTTCGCACCGCGCAGGACGATCTTCTGCAGCTTCTTCGGCCATCCGCCTTCCGGCTCGCCCAGGGACCCCAGGAACATCTCGATCACCGAGGCCGGCAGCGTCAGGTTGTGGTGCGGCGTCAGCCGCTCGAACTGTTCCATGGTCATGTTGTGGTTCACCAGGAAGATGGCCATGTCGCCCACCACCTTGCTCGAAGGCGTCACTTTTACGATGTCCCCGAACGCCATGTTGACGTCCGCGTAGGTACGCGCGAGCTTGTGCCACCGGTCTCCCAGCCCCATCGACTCGGCCTGCTCCTTGAGGTTGGTGTACTGCCCGCCGGGCATCTCGTGGATGTAGACCTCCGCGCTGCCGGACTTCGGGCCGGTGTCGAAGGGCGCGTAGAACTCGCGCGCAATCTCCCAATAGTCGGCGCACTGGTTCAGCGCGTCGAGATCGATCCCCGTCTCGCGCCGCGTGTGTTGGAGCGCCGCCACGATGGAATTCAGATTGGGCTGGCTGGTAGTGCCGCTCATCGAGGCGATCGCGCCATCGGCAATGTCGACGCCGGCTTCCGCGGCCTTCAACACGGAGGCCGCGTTGACGCCGCTGGTGTCGTGCGTGTGGAAGTGGATGGGAATGCCGATTTCCTGGCGCAGCGCCTTCACCAGTTTCTCCGCGGCGTAAGGCTTGCACAGGCCCGCCATGTCCTTGATCGCCAGCATGTGCGCGCCCATGCGCTCCAATTCCTGCGCCATGCGCGTGTAGTATGCCAGCGGGTATTTGTCGCGCTTCGGATCGAGAATATCGCCGGTGTAGCAGATGGCCGCCTCGCACACGGATTTCGTGCGCCGCACCGCCTCCATCGAAGCCTTCATGTTGGGCAGCCAGTTCAGGGAATCGAAGATGCGGAAGATGTCGATGCCCTGCGCCGATGCCTCATCGACGAATTCCGCCACGACGTTGTCGGGATACGCCGTGTAGCCCACCGCGTTCGAAGCGCGCAGCAGCATCTGAAAACAGATGTTCGGAATCGACTGCCGCAGCCGGCGCAGGCGCACGAACGGGTCCTCGTGCAGAAACCGCATGGCCACATCGAACGTGGCCCCACCCCACATCTCCATGCTGAACAGGTTGTGCAGGCGATGCGCCTTGAAGTTGGCTATGGCGAGCATGTCGTAGCTGCGCACGCGCGTGGCCAGCAGCGACTGGTGCGCGTCGCGGAAGGTCGTATCGGTGAGCAGCAGCCGCTTCTGGTTGCCGGCCCATTTCGCCAGGCCCTCGGGCCCGAGCCGCTGCAGAAGCTGCCGCGTGCCGTCGGGCGGCGCCGAGGGATCGTGCGGCGGAACCCGGAACCGGCGCCGTGCGCAGCCGAGCCGGGCGTGGCTTGTCCGCGATCTGGGGGTTGCCATTCACGATCACGTCGGCCAGGTAGGTGAGCAGCTTGCTGGCGCGGTCGCGCCGCGGCACGAAGCGGAAAAGCTCCGGCGTCTCTTCCAGCCAGCGAGTGGTGATGCGTCCCGCCTGAAAGTCGCCGTGGTTGACCACGTTCTCCAGGAACGGAATGTTGGTCTTCACGCCGCGCACGCGGAATTCGCGCAGGCCGCGATCCATGCGCTGGCATGCGTGGTGGAATTCGCGGCCCCACGCGGTGGTTTTCACCAGCAGCGAATCGTAGTACGGCGTGATCACCGCGCCGCTGTAGGCCGATCCGCCGTCCAGCCGGATCCCGAATCCCGCCGGCGAGCGGTATGTTGAAAGCTTGTGAAAGCTTGCCGTAGTCCGGAACGAAATTGTTGGCCGGATCCTCGGTGGTGATGCGGCATTGCAGCGCGTAACCGTAGAGCGGGATGCGCTCCTGCGGCGGCAGGTTGATTTCCGCGCCGTGCAGGTCGAGTCCCTGGGCCACCTGGATCTGGCATCGCACCAGGTCGATGCCGGTGACCATTTCGGTGACGGTGTGCTCCACCTGGATGCGCGGGTTCACCTCGATGAAGTACCAGTCGCCCGAATCGGCATCCACCAGGAACTCCACGGTACCGGCGTTGTAGTAACCGGCGGCGCGTGCCAGCGTGACCGCGGCCTCCGCCAGCGCCGCTCGAATTCCAGCGCCGAGCGAGACCGCCGGCGCCACCTCGACAACCTTTTGATGGCGCCGCTGCACCGAGCAATCGCGCTCGTAGAGGNNCGGCGCACGAAACGCTCCAGGAATACGGCTTCGTTGCCGAAGGCGGCGGCCGCTTCCCGCCGCGCCTCCTGCAACTTCCCTTCGAATTCGGCGGCGTGCTCCACCACCCGCATGCCGCGCCCGCCGCCGCCGAACGCGGCCTTGACGATCAGCGGGAAGCCGATGCGGGCCGCGGCCCTCTGCGCGTCCTGCGCGTGAGTGATCGGTTCCTCGGTGCCCGGCACCACGGGGATTCCGGCGCGCATCGCCAACTGGCGCGCCGCGGTCTTGTCGCCCAGCAGATCCAGCAGTTCCGCGCCCGGCCCGATGAAGGTGATGCCCGCCCGTTCGCAGGCCCTCGGCAGGGCCGGGTTCTCCGAGAGAAAACCATACCCCGGATGGATCGCGTCAATCTCTTTTTCCTTGGCGAGCGCGACGATTCCATCGACATCCAGGTACGCCTCTACGGGCCCTTTGCCTTCCCCGATCAGGTACGCTTCATCAGCCTTGAAGCGGTGCAAGGCCAGGCGATCCTCCTGGGAGTAGATGGCCACGGTCCGCAGGCCCAGCTCATTGGCGGCGCGCAGGATGCGGATGGCGATTTCGCTGCGATTCAAGGCGAGCAGTTTCTTCATGGGTGAAAGAAATTCGGATGCTACCTTTGAGGATACCAATGCGGTGTTAGGATGGATGCGGACAATGAATCAAACGGTCCAGCCCTGGATGCCGGCGTTTCTCGCCCTGTTCGGAAGCGTGATGGTGGTGGTCATCACCGCGTGGCTGAACACCAAGGCCCTCTCCGCGCAAATCGATGCGGTGCGGGCGCAGATCGAGGCGGTGCGCGCGGAGATGAACCAGCACATCGCCGAGGCAGAACTGCGCATCATCAAAGAGATCCTCGAATTGAAGAGCCGCGTGGAGCGCCTCGAGGAGCAGCGCCTGATCCGCCAGCCGTAATCTCCCCGCCTGGGGTTCGTGGAGCTGGCGGAGGGGCTTGAGCCCCGACCCTCTGATTACAAATTCCAGCGTTAGGCGTCTACCGTGTTTGCCCCTGTCTATTATCAATGATTTAGGAACGCGCGTAGACGGCAAAAACGGCTTCGGACGGTCCTGGACGAACGGCGTTGCTACCAGGGTTGCTACCAGAAATCGGAGCCGCCGCGAGAGTCCCTGTACTTCGGGAGCGCTGTGCGATACCATGCGCCCCGGCGTGGAAATTGCCATTCTCATCTGGCTGGCCTGCGGGGTCGTCGCCGCAATGATCGCTCAGAGCCGCGGCGGGA
This sequence comes from Candidatus Sulfopaludibacter sp. SbA4, assembly GCA_900290305.1. Classification (GTDB taxonomy): domain Bacteria; phylum Acidobacteriota; class Terriglobia; order Bryobacterales; family Bryobacteraceae; genus OMOG01. Next base: position 7,713 of record OMOG01000423.1, on the reverse strand, counting down.
GCGGCTGCCTATGGTTCGGCCTCGGCGTGCTATTCGGGCCGTTTGGTCTTCTTTTCTCTTTCGCATCCGGTAGCGATCGGAAATGCCCCCACTGTCAGAGCCGCATCCACCTACAGGCTACCCGGTGTCCGAAGTGCCAAGCCGAACTGGGTAAACAGCCCCCAAGTGCGCACTGGGCGGACAAGCGTTTGCCAGCGCTTGTAGACGACCAACGCGAACCGGGAGCGCCGCTCCCACTGAAGAAGTGCCCTGATTGCGCAGAGGACGTGAAGGCGGATGCCAGGAAATGCCGTTTCTGCGGCTTCGTCTTTTCTGAACCCCAACCGCAACAGCAGCCTTCTCAGCCCGAACCCGTGATCGGCCCTGAGCCGCCCACTGCGCGCGAAAGCGTGTCTGAGACGCCAGAGCCGCCACCGGCACCATTGGCGCGAGAGAGGCCCTTCAAGCCGTGGCCCCTGCTTGCCGTCTGCGCCTTCGGATTGTTGCTAGCCGTCTTTTTCTTCAGGTCCCATACTCGCGATACTCAGCTCATGGAGGATCTGGAAGGGGAGCCGGTTGCGGATGCAATAGAACGGGCCAGGATATATCGGATCGTGGAGTTGCGACTCCAGCTCGATCATCCAACACTCGCCCTTCAGGGGCTTTTGTCAACTGAATCCGGGAGTCTCATCCAGAAGCGGGGCTCGAAGTATACTGCGGTCGTTCACTACCGAAAAGGAGAACTTGATCGCAGATTCTTTTGTTCGGTGAGCCTGGGAACAGCAACATGCGAGGAGAAGTAGATTTCGGCATCACTTTTTCAGCCGGTCTGGCGGCCGGGTTGGAGAGGGGGTGCTGGAACAGGGGTTGTTGCCTGCTGCGTGACCGTCATCGCGCTAACGCCGAGACGGCGGCTGGCATCCCCGCGTGTGATCCATTCGAAGCCCATGAGCATTGCTTATGCAAACAGTCACAAGGATAAATCGCGAACCGGCTTCCTGGGGTTCCTTTGAATCGTGTCGCGGGCCGTCGCGCCGGCGATAAGATCGAGCCTCACGGATGTTTGATAGCAGCACTGGCAGATGATCCGTCACGGAGGTGGAGCAATTGGCCCGCCGGCTCGGCTTCGGCGCAGGCTTCGGATTGCCCATAAATTCAGTTTATATCACATGGGCCCACTATAAACCAGCTTGGCGTGGGGTCGTGTCAGGCCGCACTGGTTTCGCCCGCGCGCTCGGGCCCCGGTAGGAAGGACCCGGCCACCGTCTCCCTTGTTAGAGGTCCGCCGATTTTGGCCGGTAAGAGGTAAGAGACGATGATAACCCCCAGAACGGGATCGGCGGCGGCGGTCGTGGGGGCCATGAGGTCAAACTGGCGCCTCCACCGGCCCCTTGCCTTCGCCGATCAGGTACGCTTCATCGGCCTTGAAGCGGTGTAGGGCCAGGCGATCTTCCTGGGAGTAGATGGCCACCGTCCGCAGGCCCAGCTCATTGGCGGCGCGTAGAATGCGGATGGCGATTTCGCTGCGATTCAAGGCAAGCAGTTTTTTCATGGGTGATGAGAAATTCGGATGCTACCTTTGAGGGATACCAATGCGGTGTTACAATGGATGCGGACAATGAATCAAACCGTCCAGCCCTGGATGCCGGCGATTCTCGCCCTGTTCGGAAGCCTTATGGTGGTGGTCATCACCGCGTGGCTGAACACCAAGGCCCTGTCCGCGCAGATCGATGCGGTGCGCGCGGAGATCAAGGCGCTGCGTGTGGAGCTGCATGTGGAGATGAATGCGCTGCGTGCGGAGATGAAGCAGCAAATCGCCGAGGCGGAGTTGCGCATCACCAGAGAGATCCTCGAACTGAAGAGCCGCGTGGAGCGCCTCGAGGAGCAGCGTCTGATCCGCCAGCCGTAGACATCCGGTCAGCGAATGTCGAAGACGAACGAAAGTCCTAACTGGACCGCAAACACCGCATTGGCTGATAACGATCCGATTCTCTGCGAAGCCGGCTGAGGTCCATAACGCGGACGTGATCACAAAGCGCCACGCTGGTCTGGAACTCGTAGTCCGAGGCTGGATCTCTTAGAAGCTCCGCCACGGGCAGCAGGATTCGATACGAGTTCGCCTTGTGCGTCTTCGTAGTGAGGGGAACACCAACGGCCGTCGGCTTGTTTTTGTGGACGATGTCGCGCGACATGATGATGTAAGGCCGTTGGCCAGCCTGCTCCGAGCCGGATGCGTCGAGAGGCGAATACAGGTAGATGTCACCCTGCTGGATTTCCATCAGACAATATCGATCGCTGAATCGTACGTGGCATCATCCAGGAGCGCTTGCTCTTCGTCATCCCAGTCCACCGGCGGAATTTCGGGTTCGACCGCAGGCAACCTCAAATCAAGCGCGCGGCGAGCCAGCGCATACGCATCTACGGCAGATCGCAATCCGTCCGTGACGCCTTCCATCACCTCTGGATAAAGCGGCCTTCGCAGGCGCATGGACTTGATGAGGCAGTCGAGGTGAAATCGCGCCCACACCGCATGGATCGCGAACTTCGAGGAAATAGATGCGTCATCCTCCCGAAGGTTCACCGGGAGTTGCGCGGCATTGATCCTCTGGCACAGGTCCGCGGTCTTCCTCATGGTCCACACGGCAAACATGGCCTGATCGCGGAGCGCGGCGCCGAACGCCGCCAATCCTCGCTCATGAATGTCGGCTTCCAACTCGCAAAACGACTCCGCTGCAAGTCCGTCTAACACATGCCCAGGGACCACTATCCGCGCCAGGTCGCTAAGCGCGCGGACCGCACTGAAATATTGCTCGAATACGGAGTCGCGAATCGATGAGAATTCCTGGGCGGTGCGCGCCCCAATTGCGCCGACAACCATTTCGTCAAGGATGGAAGCGACGTTTTGAATCAACTCGCCTGCCGACGCCGGCAGCCGCTTTGCCGACCGCTCCGATATCATTCCAGAAAAGCCGAGCAAGTCGCCGACATGGGCCGGGTTAAGCCCCGTAGGCAATGCCAGTGCGTCCGGATTCATGGATAACGGTCCCCCACAATGGCGGTGTTGGAGCTGGCGGAGGGGCTTGAACCCCCGACCCTCTGATTACAAATCAGATGCTCTACCAACTGACCCTCTGATTACAAATCAGATGCTCTACCAACTGAGCTACGCCAGCCTCAACCACGAGTATACCGTAGCGGCATGGGGATTTCGCGGCTCATTCGCAGCAACGCTCCCTCACGGTCACGGCTCTGTGGCATCATGAAATACGATATGAAATGGACATACACCATATTCCGGTCCGATGAGGATCTGGATTCGATTCAGCGCACTCTGGATTCCATGGGACAGGACGGGTGGGAGCTGGTCTCGGTCAGCCATCAACAACTGGTGGACGAACAGGACCAGGCTTTCGATCAATACACCTTCTTCCTGAAACAACCGGCCGCCTGATGGCGCAATGGAAAGTCCCATTCAGGTCGAAGGTCTCCGCAAAAACTACGGCTCGTTTCCCGCGGTGAAGGGCATCGACTTCGAAGTGCACGCGGGCGAAGTTTTCGGATTGCTGGGACCGAATGGCGCGGGCAAGACCACTTCGGTCGAGATCCTCGAGGGGCTTCGCGCGCGCTCGGGAGGCCGCGTGTCGGTGCTGGGCTTCGATCCGGAAGTACAACCCACCCAGGTGAAAGATCGCGTGGGCGTCTGTCTGCAGGCGACCAAGATTCAAGACAAGATGAAGGTCCGCGAGGCCATGGCGCTTTTCGCCAGCTTCTACACGCGCACCATCGACAGCCCCCAGCTCCTGAAGCGCCTGCAGCTCTGGGAGAAACGCGAGTCGCTCTATTCGCAGCTTTCCGGCGGGCAGAAGCAGCGCCTGGCGCTGGCTCTCGCGCTGCTCAACGATCCCCAAGTGCTGTTCCTCGACGAGCCATCCGCGGGCCTCGACCCCCAGGCGCGCCTGGAGATTCACGAACTGATGCAGGATCTGCGCCGCGAGCAGCGCACCATCCTGCTGACCACGCACTATATCGAGGAGGCCGAGAAACTCTGCGACCGCGTGGCCATCATCGACGAGGGCCGAATCATCGCCATGGGCACGCCGCGCGAGATTCAGGAGCGAACCCTGGCGGCGTCCACGATCGTGGCCGAGTGCTCGCCGCCGCTGGGCGGGGGTGAGGCGCCGCCCTGGCGCGAGGTGGAGAAGATCGCGCTGGACGAGAGCCGCACGCGGATCACCGTGACTTCGCGCAAGCCCGCGCGCACCATCGTCGAGATGGTCCAGTGGCTGGGCGCGAACGGCATCGAGCTGGTGGACATCCATCTCAAACGGCCAACCCTCGAGGAGGCCTTCATCGAGCTTACGGGAAAGAGTCTTCGCGAATGAGACCATATATCGCGCTGTTCCGCAGCAACATGCAACTGACTTTGCGCGACCGCTCCGTGCTGTTCTTCAATTACCTGTTTCCGTTCATCTTCTTTTTCGCCTTCGCCGAGCTGTTTCACGCCGGCACGGGCGCCGGCATCGCGTACTTCGTCGGCACGGTGCTGACTATGGGAATTTTGGGCAACGGGCTGTGGGGCGCGGGAATGCGCTCGGTGCAGGACCGCGAGGCCAACATACTGCGGCGCTACAAAGTCACCCCCATCTCGCCGCTTCCCATCCTGGTGGCGGCCATGGTCAGCGGATGGCTGCTCTATCTGCCGGTGCCCGTGATCCTGGTCGCCGTCGCGCATTTCCAGTACGCCATGCCGCTGCCGCACAACTGGATCTCGCTGTTCGTGATGGTGACGCTGGGGGTGTGCGCGCTGCGCGCTCTCGGCCTGATTCTCGCGGCCGTCACCAACACCATGCAGGAGGCCATGATCGCGATCCAGGTGTTGTACATGATGATGCTCTTCCTGAGCGGCGCCACGATCCCCGCCGCGATCCTCCCCAAGTGGGCGCAGACCGTGGCGGAATTCATGCCGGCCGCCTACCTGGTGAACGGGTTTCAGGGAATCTTCTTCCGCAACCAGACGATTTTCGACAGCCTCCCGGCGGTGGGCGCGCTGCTGCTTTCCATCGTGCTGGGCACCTTCCTGGCGGTTCAGCTCTTCCGCTGGGAGAAGGAGGAGAAGATCCAGCCGCGGAAGAAGCTGTGGGTGCTGGCCGTTCTGGGCCCCTTCCTGCTGATGGGCGGCTACCGCGCGTACAGCAAGGAGCACATCGGGCAGAACGAAGCGCTGTTCCGCGACCTGCAACGCTCCGGCATATTTCTCATTCGCAACACGCGCATCTTCACCGGCGACGGCAGCGTGATCGAAAACGGCTCCGTGCTGGTGCGCGACGGCAAGATCGACGAGATCTTCCCGGGGGCCGGGCCGGATCCCGAAAAGATTCACGCCGACGTAGTGGAGGGCGCGGGCAAGACGCTGCTGCCGGGGCTGATCGATGCGCACGTGCACCTTTCATCGCCGGGCGGAATCTCCACTTCCACGGACGACTACGATGTGAAGAAATCCATGCCCCACGCCGCGGCCGCGCTGCTCTATAGCGGAGTGACGGCGGCCCGCAGCACGGGCGACGGCCTGGACGACTCGCGCCGGCTCCGCGACCAGATCGCGAACGGCAGCAAGCTCGGCGCGCAGCTTTTCATCTGCGGCCCCATGTTCACGGCCGAAGGAGGGCACGGCACCGAGTTCATCCAGAACTTGCCGGCCACCGTCCGGGACATGGTGAAGGCGCAGACCATCCGCACGCCGAAGACGCCCGAGGAGGCCCGCCGCCAGGTGCGCGAACTGAAGGCCGCGCGAGTCGACGGCATCAAGGCCATTCTCGAGGCCGGGTGGGGCGATGGCATGCTGTTCGACCGCCTGGACCTGTTGCTGGTACGCTCCGTAGCCGAGGAAGCTCACGCGCAGAATCTGCCGCTGGCGACCCACACCGGCGATGCGCGCGACGTTACCGATGCCGTGGAAGTCGGCTCGACTTCCATCGAGCATGGGTCCTGGCGCGACGAACTTCCCGACACGCTGCTGGAGCGCATGGTGCGCCAGGGGGTGTATCTCGACCCCACTTTGGGAGTCGCGGAAGCGTACGCGCAGTTCTTCGCGGGCAAGGCCGACGCGCTCGGCAATTCGCTGGTGCAGCAGGTGGTCCTGGGAACGGTGCTGCAGGGCACGCGCGATTTTGTTTCCTCGGGCAAAGGGGTGGATGCAGCAAAAGCGGCGCTGTTCCAGTCGGCGCTGGAGCGGGCTCGCTCCAACCTGCTGCGGGCGTGGAAGGCCGGGGTTCCGCTGGTGATGGGTACGGACTCCGGCAACCCGCTGGTTTTCCCCGGGCCGTCGCTGCATCGCGAACTGCAGCTTTGGGTGCAGGCCGGCATTCCGGCGCAGGTCGCGCTCATGGCCGCCACAGCCAATGGCGCGAAATTGTTGCGTGGCGAGAATCGCTTCGGTACGATCCGCAAGGGGATGGACGCCGACCTCCTGCTGGTGGACGGCAACCCGCTGGAAGATATCTCCGCGACCGAACGCATTTCGCTGGTGGTGTTCAAGGGCGAGCGGATACGGCGCGCGGCGTTGTTTGAGCGGTAACGCCGGCGGTCTTGCCGCCGGCCCTCACCTCAATCCAAGGATCTCCTCGGCCACCAATTCTGGCGCTTCCATCGGGATGAAGTGGGTGTGGTCCTTCAACAGCACGTCGCGGCTTTGGGAAACCGCGCTGCCAGATCGCGTGCCGCCAGCGTTCGCTCGATCACTACCCACCCCTGATACCCCTGATGAATGCCGTCAAGTCACCGAATTGCTCGCTAGCTAAGCGTCCGCGCAAGAATTACTTCGCATTGGAAGGAGCTATCGTGTAGTTCCACTTGGGGAGGATTTTGTGCCGGGTGACTCGGAGTTCGCGCAACCTTTGGGCAGAGGGCTTGACTTTTAGAGGGTAGTCCTCCGTGTCCAGGTAGGCGCGCACCCTGAGTCCGGTGGTCGTGGTGGTGTTGCGGATCAGCCCGAGGATTTTGTCGTAGTCGGTGAGAGGTTCGGCGGCCCAGTTGTGGGAGATCTGACTGAACAGGTGGCGTTCAATCGGGTTGTACTTGGAGGCTCCGGCGGGATAGTGGGCCACGGTTACCGTGAGGCCCAGCCGATCGCAGAGGTTCTGTTGAAGTTGGTCCTTCCAGGCGCCACCACCACCACGGTTAACGTCGCATTGCAGGTTTTAAACCAATCTTTGACAGTCGTCTGCAGACGATCTTCTGCGTTGCAGTGGCAGTGGGATACGGAGGTATGTTGACGGAGAAGTAGCCAATGGACGATGAGGGAAGCCTGAATTTCTGCGGAGGGCTCTGCGGGTATATGGTATCAGGAGGACTATCATAGGCGACGTACGGATTCGTGAAATTGCCACTTGGTGTGGCCGAGAACCATGCGGTGACGCTACCGCTCGATATCCAGTCTTCGGATATTCCACTTATCGTGAAGCCAGACGTCACCGATTCTCCGGGGCTCGCATGTATAGTAACAGCCGACGGGGAAAACGAGCAATCGGCATAGACCATTGGGGATGAGACAAATAAGCCTACCACGACGATAGCCAGCGGAGCCGCCTTCGGTGCGATGCTTGAGAATTTCTGGATGAGATAGTTGATCCGTTTCATTTGAGTTTCTCCTTTTTTCACTTTCTGATCCGCCAGGCTGTGGCGGCAAAGTGATAATGTCCCCTTTTGGCAAAGTAGAAATGTCCTCTTGACAGCCCC
>OMOG01000640.1:1484-2518 GCA_900290305.1 Candidatus Sulfopaludibacter sp. SbA4 | reverse complement strand
CACCCATTGGCGGGCCCGCGTCAACAGGGCGCGAGCCACGGCGATATCGTTCACGCTTTCGTAAAAGCCGAAAAAACCGGCCTCTTCTTCGTGTACCCGGTTGTGCGCCCGGTCGAGAATGGCAGCGATGCGGCCTACCACGCGACCGTCCTGGCGGGCCAGGAAGAATTCCACCTCAGCGTTAGCATAATACGGATGCTTGCCGCGGTCGAGCAATTCTTTGACGGCGATGCGCAGCGGAGGCACCCAAAAGGGGTCGTCGCGGTGCAACGAATAGGGCAACTCCACGAATTCCTTCAGCGCTTTTTTGCCATCGACGGCAACCACCTCAACGTCCGCCAATCGCGGTGCCTCCTTTCGACAGTTTCCGGTACAGGGCGGGGCCGAAACAAATCAGTGCCGCTGCCACCATGATCCCCGCCAGCAAGTCGACCGTGTAGTGGTATCGAAGATAAACTGTAGCAAAAATGATGAGCGGAGTGTAGGCCAAATAGACCCGGTTTGATACCAGGCGGCTGCCCCAACAGGCCAGGATGGTGAGTTCGGTGTGGCCGCTGGGGAAGCAGTCGTAGTGGGCCGATTCGAGGCGGTCGAGGGTGTTCTGCATGGCATGGAACAGCCACAAACCCTGTAGGGGTACGTGCTGCACATTTCGGAGCAGGAATCGCGGTCCACGGGCGGGGACGATGACGTAGCCGATGTAGGAGACGAGGTAGCCGAGGGCAATTAAAAAAGCATAATATTGGAACTCTGCGCACTTGCCCCGTTTCCATAGGAGGAACGCCACCAGGAGTACGGCTGGTACGAAAAGCGTGTACACCAGTTGCAGAAACTCGGTCAAGACGGGGTTGGAGACGCGCTCCAGCCAAACGGTGGGGTTCGCGTGCCAGATGCGGAAGTCCAGGTCGGCCAGCCACTGGTCGGAATCGCTGTGCCAGATGGCTGGGATGAGCAGCGCCATTTCCTTGTAGTAGTAAGCGACGCAGGGCAGCGGGTACCAGTTCCGGAAAAACCGGGAGGTGAGGTTGGGACGC
>OMOG01000640.1:0-1474 GCA_900290305.1 Candidatus Sulfopaludibacter sp. SbA4 | reverse complement strand
TGCCAGGCGTCCGGGATACTGTGCCACCAGCCGAGGATGATGGTGGTGGTGAATAAAGTGTAGGCCAGGATGACCTTGTCCACAGCCCAGAGGCGGGTAGAGGTCAGGTGGCTCTTGGACTCTTGCGGGGTTAATATTGGAGCCAACCGGCCTCCTTGTACCATGCGAGCGTGCTGGCCAGCCCCACCTCCAGCGGGGTCTGGGCCTGGAAGCCCAGATCGGCGGCGGCGCGGCGGGGGTCGCAGATCCACCACCGGCAGCGGGCTTCCAGCACTTTATCCCGCGACAGGATTCCGGGCTTGCGCCGGATTCTGGCCCACAGTTCCGCGCCGTACGCGACGGCACGGGCCACGGGGAACGGGACGCGGACGACGCGCGGCTGGCGGGCCATGATGCGGGCGGCCGCCTGGCTTAACTGGCTCCAGGAAACCGGCTTGGGATGCGCCAGGAAGTAGGTGCGTCCGGCGGCTTTGGGAACGCGCGCCGCGGCCAGCAACCCATCCACGAGGTCGCGCACGTAGATGGCGCTGAACCACCGCTCGCCCCCGGAGATCTCGAGCACCAGGCCGTTGGAGATGGATTTCAGGATCTGAAAAACGTCGGTATCGCGCGGGCCATAGACTACCGGAGGCCGCACGATGACGGCGCCGGGCACGAACTCGCGGACCGAGCGCTCAGCCTCGCGCTTGGATTTTCCGTAGTGGGTCAGGGGGCGCGGCTCGGCGTCTTCGTCGATGGGGGTGCCATCGGGACTGGGGCCGACGGCGGCGAGCGAACTCACATGGACCAGGCGGATGGCCCGCCGCGAAAGGGCGCGAGCCAGATTCTCGGTGGCGCGTGTATTGCCGGCGTAGTAATCGTCGGGGCGCAGGGCTTTGGTGACGCCGGCGAGGTGAATCACGGTTTCGACGCCGGCCAGGGCTTCCTCGATCCCCTGGCTGCGGGCGAGGTCACCGAAGGCTTCCTGGACCCCTTCCGGAAGCCGCCGCGGGACGGGCCTGGGACGTACGAGGCACCGTACGGCGACGGAAGACTGGACGAGCCGTTCCAGCAGATGGCTGCCGACGAAGCCGGTCCCGCCGGTGACGAGAATCATTCCAGCGGCATGTTGCGGAAGGCCACCTGGCCAAAGTAGCTCTCCGCAACCGTGCCGGTGTGCTGGGAGTTGATCTGCAGCCGGAGACCTTTGACGCGCGGCGCGGGCTTCCCGTAGGCGCGTTCGTAGTCGGCGGCCACGTTGCGGCTTTCGGCGATCCACCGGTTGGCATTGGCGGCGCCGGACTCGCAAACCACCGCGAACACGTGGACCAGTGTAACGTAGCTCGATTTTTGTTCGCTGCCCCTGGGGGCCGAGGTGTCCCAGATGTAACTGAGGACGTGCCGGTCGTCAAAAGCGACCAGTACTTGAGCCGCTTGATCGTCGGTGTCGGCGTGACGGAAATCGCCGCCCTCCGGAAGCCGGGTGACCTTCCAG
>OMOG01000377.1 GCA_900290305.1 Candidatus Sulfopaludibacter sp. SbA4 | reverse complement strand
GCCTACCGGAAGCGGATTCTGGGGACGATCACCCGTTTGATCGCCCGTCCGGAAGATGTCGAGGATGTCGCTCAGGAAGTCTTTTTGCGGCTTTATTTTTCCCTCGATCAGCTCAGGACGGCATTGGTCTTTGAACCTTGGTTGCACCGCCTGACGGTGAACGCTGCTTACGATTACCTTCGTAAGCAGCGGCGCCGGCAGGAGTACCGGATGTCCGACTTGTCGGAGCAGCAGGTCATGATGGCGGACGCTTCGGCGAGCGGCAAGGCGGAGCATGAGGAGCAGCACCAGAAGAAAATCCGCGAATCGGTGGATTCGCTGCTGGGAGCGGTATCGGAAGCAGATCGAATTCTGCTCATGCTCAAGGAAGTGGAAGGACTCTCGCTGAAAGAGCTTGAAAAGATTTACAAAGTCAACGAAAATGCTCTTAAGGTGAGATTGTTCAGGGCCCGTCAAAGGGTTTTGAAAGCGTTTGGAGCGAGCGAGAAAGGGAAGGACCCGGGCAAAACCGGGTGAGTTCGAGGTAATATGGAACCGATGCGCGGCAACGACGAGCAAAGACTGGATGCCCTGTTCCGGGCATATCGCGATGCCTGCCCAACTCCGGAGGCCAGCGCCAATTTCATGCCGAACCTCTGGCAGCGGATCGAGGCTCGCCAAACCTACACGTTTTCGTTCCGGCGGATGGCCAATGCCTTCGTGACGGCGGCTCTGGCCCTGTCGCTCGGCTTGGGCGTGTACATGGCAATCCCTCGTTCCAACCCGAACGTTTCCGGAAGTTATATCGAGGTCTTGGCGGAAGCCAACCCGCTGGAGACGCCCGATATCGTTGGTCCGGTCCACCTGGAGCTGACTGAGCCGGGCAAGTGAGCTGACTCATGCCCAAATCCAAGCTGTCCGTCTTCCTCTCCCTGTTGCTGGTTTTCTTCAGTGGGGCAGTGCTCGGTGCGTTTGCCTACCGGCTCTACATGGTGAAATCGGTCCTGAGTACCGGGGTTGCTGCCGCTCCCAACCGCCGGCCCGATCCCGAAGAATTCCTCCGGCAACGACTGGCGGAAATGCGGGATCAGGTAAAGGTGGACGATCAGCAATTGCAGCAAATTCAGCAGATCTACGAGCAGACGAGGGAGCAGTTCGGCCAGATCCACAAGAAAATGAGCGAACAGAGCCGTGCCATTGATGCGAATCAGGTGGCTAAAATCAAGAGCGTCCTGCGGCCCGATCAGATTCCGCTCTACGACCAACTGCGAGCGCGGCACGAAGCGGACCGCAAACGCGACGCGGAACGCAAACAGCGACGCGAACCACCCACCAAATAAATCCAGGAGCCGAACGGACAGACGACCAAAAGCGATCGTCTGTCCCTTAACTGGCCAATGCCGCGCCCGCGCTGCGGTTAAGTCGAATTCTCTGAATGAATTAGAGGCACGGGCACAGATTGGACCAGTTAAGGACACTTCTTCTCCTTCAGCCGCCTGATTTCCTCCAGCCGCTCGCCGATCCGCTTCTCCACTCCCCGATCCGTCGGCCAGTAATATCGGCGCCCCGCGAGCGACGGCGGCAGACACTCCATATCCGGAATCGCGTCTTCCAACTGGTGCGCGTGCTGGTAGCCCTCGCTGTATCCCCACGCCTTCATCAACCTGGTCGGCGCGTTGCGCAGATTCATCGGCACGGGCTCGGCGATGGTCTTCTCGACATCCTCGTGGACCGCGCCCATGGCGCGATAGGCCGCGTCCGATTTCGGCGCCACGCACAGGTAGATGGCCGCCTGTGCCAGCGCCAGGTCGCCCTCCGGGATGCCCAGGAAGTGTACCGCCTGCATCGCCGCGATGGCCTGCTCGAGGGCCCTCGGATCGGCCAGACCGATATCCTCGCTGGCCATGCGGATGAGCCGCCGCGCGATATACAGCCGGTCCTCGCCCGCCTCCAGCATGCGGGTCAGCCAGTAGAGCGCGGCATCCACGTCGCTCGAGCGCACCGATTTGTGCAGCGCCGAAATCAGGTTGAAGTGCTCTTCGCCGCCCTTGTCGTACAAAAGTACTTTGCGCTGCATGGCGTCCTGGACGGCGGCCTCGCTGAGCTCGCCGCCGGACGACGCGGCCCCCGCCGCCTCCAGCGTGTTGTAAGCCTGCCGCGCATCGCCGTTGGCGTAGATGGCGATCTGCTCCAGCAACTCTGCGGGCGCGGCGAGCCCCACCACCGGCAACGCTCGCTGCAAGAGAGTCACGATCTCCGGCACCGTGAGCCCGCGCAGCGCGTAGACTCGCGACCGCGACAGCAGCGCCGAGATCACTTCGAACGACGGGTTCTCGGTGGTGGCGCCGATCAGGATGATGTCGCCGTGCTCCACGTAGGGGAGAAACGCATCCTGCTGCGCCTTGTTGAAGCGGTGAATCTCATCGATGAACAGGATGGTGCGCCGCCCCATCCGCCGCAGTTTTTCGGCGTCGACCATCACCGCCTTGATTTCCTTGATGCCGCTCAACACGGCGCTAAAGGGGATGAACTCGCACTTCGTCACGCGCGCGATCAGCTTGGCCAGCGTGGTCTTGCCTACGCCCGGGGGTCCCCAGAGAATGATCGACGTCAGCTCATCGCGTTCGATCTGCCGCCGCAGAGGCTTCCCCGCACCCAGGATGTGCTCCTGCCCGATGTAGTCTTCGAGCCGCTCGGGGCGCATGCGCTCCGCCAGGGGCCGCTTGCCGTGGGACAGGCCGGGTGCCCCCTGGGCGTGCCTGTCGTCTTCTGGGGCGTCGAACAGGTCCATGCTCATAATCCTCTTTGGCGCCGCGCTTCGTAGAGCAGAATCCCCGCCGCCATGGCCGCGTTCAGCGATTCCACCCCTACCGTCGGAATTCCGACCGGCTGCGCCGCGGCCCGCAGTACTGCACCCACGCCGCGCGCCTCGCTGCCGATGATCAACCCGCACGGCCGTGTGAGATCCACCTCCGCCGCGGAGCGCCCCGCGGGCACGGCCGCAAACAATTTCACCCGATTCTGTTCCAGCGCCTCGCGGGCCGCCGCCGGCTCCACGCCATGCGCAAATGGAACGCGAAACAGCGATCCCGCGGCCGCCCGCAGCGTCTTGGGATTGAACGGACTGGCCGTGCCCTTCAGGAACAGAACTCCCGTAGCGCCGAACGCCTCGGCCGCGCGCACGATGGTCCCCGCATTACCCGGGTCCTGCACGCCATCCAGCACCACCACCAGCGCGGTACCGCGAACCAGATCCCACAGATCCCACAGATCCCACGTCCGCGGCTTCACCAGCGCGATCACCCCCTGGCTGCTCTCGGTGGCGGCCACGCTCTGAAACAGCCTGTCCGCAACCACCGCCACCTGGACTCTTGCCGGCACCCGCACGCGCGCCACGGCCGATTCCGCCGCCAGCACCGTCCCCACCTCGCAATGGCTGCGCAGCGCCTCTTCCAGCAGGTGGAACGTCTCGGCGACGCAGAGCCCCTGCGCGGTGAGCCCGCCGCGCGCGATGGCCCGCCGCACGTCCTTCAGCAGCGGATTGGCCGCGCTCGTGATCGTTTCGGCCTTTGGCATGATTACAATAGGGTTTCCGACGTTCAGAATACCGCAGATGAAACGGGCCATCGGGTACGTAGCCGCGTTGCTGGCCGCCGCGATCGTGATTTCCATCGCGTATGTCTCCGTGCGCATCGAGCGGCAGTCCACGCGCGACGAGGCGCAGCCCGCCGACATCATCCTGGTGTTGGGCGCCGCCGAATATCGCGGACGCCCGTCCCCCGTGCTCCGGGCGCGCCTGGATCACGCGCTGGAGCTTTACCAGCGGCGCCTGGCGCCCCGCATCCTGACCACCGGCGGCGCCGGCGGCGACCGCATCTTTACCGAAGGCGGCGTGGGCCGCGACTACCTGATGAGCCACGGCGTCCCCCCGGAATCCATCGTGGTGGAATCGGAGGCCGAGAGCACCGTGGAATCCACCGCCATGGCCGGCGAAATTATGCGCCGCATGGGATTGCACTCGGTGATCGTGGTGAGCGACGGCTACCACATCTATCGAGTGAAGAAGATGCTGCAATTCCGCGGATTGGATGTCTACGGATCGCCGCGCAAGGAGCACCTCCCCGAGGAACCGTTTCACGAGCGCTGGAACTATGTCAAGCAGGCTATCGGGTACTTACTCTGGAGAGCGGGGGTGGCGGTGTAATGCGTTAGGTGCTGGGAACTGTGGGATCATACTCGGGAGGATGAACTCTTGCAGCGCAATCGCCACGCGGCTGGATGACGAAATGTTGCTGACCCGTCAAGCCATTATCTTCCCTTCCAACACACCTCTCCTGCCGATGCCGATGAGAACAGGCAGCGACGTGGCGATCGAATTGGGAGGACGGTTTCTTCTAAGGTACTTGCTTCGCAAACGGTACTGGCAATTCACGGGTGGCAGCAGCCAGTTGCAGTTCGTCACCCCAACGCCTTACTCACCCAGCGAAGCAGTGACGTGGCTGGCACTTCCCAACCCCACACTCCGCGAATTTGTCCTGTTTCTCGATCCGTCCCAGATCTCAGTAATCTGCGGCCCCCGTCGCGTCCGGCTGGGAGGTGGATTGGAATACATTCTACCGCAAGGATTTCCGGCTTCCGCAAGGCTGGTCGGTTGGCCGGTACCTGTGGTGTAATGAAGGGACTTCATATGATGACGTCGGCCAATGACGATCGCCTGGTGACCATCGCGGAACTGATGGATTCTGCCGGCCGCGATGCGCAATTCACGGAACTGGATCCGTTCGGCGAGCGACACGGGTGCTGGGAGCGGACATTGCATCGCGAAAACGGCGGGCTGCGCCGCTATGTGTCCCTGGCGATCACGCCGGACGACGACTCTCCGGAGCTATCGGTCATAGCAGGAGCGGAAGACGACCGCCGCCGGCGGCGGATTGATCTAGGTACTATTCGTCTGGAGGGCAGCGACTCATCGGGCTGGCCGGCGGACAGTATTCGCAGGCTGCTCGTCAGTGCCCTACAAATGGCGCAGCAGATCGAAGCCGTTCAGCTTGACGACGACCGCCGTTCAGCGAGTTGATCCAAGGCTTCTCCAGCACGGCGCCTCACCGCGCGGGAGCGTCCTTCCATGGCTCCGCGACCGCGTCAACCTCATCCGAGAATGCTCCCCATTCCCGCTCGACGGCCCGAACGTCAAGATCGCTATTGACGATTTCACACGCCCGGCTCAGCCGTTTTTCGCGCTCCCGCACCCGCTCCCGGGTCGTCACTTTCCGGCTCGCCATGTGACCATAATGCCACATCGACCCCTGCATCTCTACGCCCAACCGGACGCCGTGGCTACCCGCAATATCCACACACGCCGGCCCGCGGAGAGTTGCCCACCGGCAGACACATCTCCGTGCCGCATTCATGTTCTTCGGCGCAGGGCTGGCACATCCAACCATCTCCCCGGCAGTCGCACTCGCTGCAGATCTGGGTTGCGGGCCGGCCGCCACACCGCTGGCAGGTCACCGCGGGCTCGTCATTTCTCGCCAACAACTCGATCGCGCCGCCCTTTGCGATCTGCTCCCGCACCGCCAGGACTTTCAGGTGCAACTCCGTCGTCGAGCCGAAATCGTACTCGTAGGTAAACAACATCCCGGGTTGAAGCAGCCGCCTCAGTCGCGCTCCCATTCCCCGATCCCCAAGTTCTCTGGCGTCCTGGGATACATATTGCGTTCCATCGATCGTGAAGGCGCTCAGATGCCCGCAGCATTCCAGCCAGATGTCGCGCAGAAATGCGTCCAGCCGGCTGAGCGGAGCTTCCACTGGGGCCGCCAGGTGCATCCAGTAGTCCTTGTTGTAGCGGGGTTGCACCAACAAGTGAAAGCCCGGCTCGGTCTCTCGAACCGATCCCGCCGGGTCAGGCAGCAGGCTGCACGTGCCCAGGTGGCGGGTCATCGCCGCGCGGCCGAACGTCTTTCCGCAAAGATTGCACGTACCACTCGATTTTGGTTTGCTCATGATCGCTCTTATTCTCTTTAGCACAATTGACCTCTCGAAAACGCCGCCCCCCTCCTGGTTCGGTATCACAAATGTAACCCGCCATGCCTCTGTTGAAATCCGATCCCGAAGGGCATCTGACCGCTGCAAGCTTGCGGCGCCGCCGCGTTGTGGAACTGAGGAAGCGGCCTGCCGTTGATTTTTGCGCTTATAGTAAATCTCCTATATATTGGGAATGTGGACCTTGAGAGATATCGAGACACCGGTGTTACGGCCTGTGGCGGTGGCGATATCGTGTCAGCCGGTTCCCGGTTCCGGTGATCCCCGACACCCAAGACCACCATCGTTTCATGCGCCGGTCGAATTCTATCGAAAGCCGCCGGCCCGTGTCCGGCGCGGGACATCGAATACGCGGCGGTACCAGCCAACGCTCGTCTCGGGATCCGGGCCCTTGCCGGCCCGCCAGCTTGAAGCCCAGTTGCTGTTGCAGCGCCATGAAAAGCGGCGGGCCGGAAGCGCCGGAAGCCTCGTAGCCGGGCGGCAGATGCACCAGATTGGGGTCCGGAGGTATTTTGCTTTTGCAGTCTCTTTACCTGCGGATGCCGTTCATCACGCCGGGTGAGGGACCTGACCCTCGCTGACGCTGTCGCCATCGCCCCTTTTCAAACCGCCGAAAATGATCGTCGAGAGCACGGTCAGCGCGCCCAGGACCAGAAAAGCCTGGTGGATGCCGTGAATCATCTCTGGTGCGCTCGAATGGAACCGGTCGGGAATAAAGAACGCCGTGGCCAGCGACGCCGACGCTACTCCGAAACTGATCGACATCTGCTGCATGGTGCTCGCAATCGTGCTGGCGCTGCTGGTCTGGTCCTCGGTGACGTCGGCGTAGACCAGCGTGTTCATGCTGGTGTATTGCAGCGAGGTGAAGAACCCAAAGCAGAACGTCTGCGTCACGATCAACGGGACCGGCGTGTCGGCGCCGATGGTTGCGAAGAGGATGATGAGCAGGCCGAGGATCGCGGTGTTGGAAATCAGAACGCCGCGGTAGCCCACGCGCGCCAGAATTTTGGTAATGATCAATTTCAGGCTCATCGCGGCAACCGCCTGCGGCATCAGCAGCACGCCGGATTGAATCGGAGTGAACCCCAGCCCCACCTGGTAGAGAAGGGGGAATAGGAATGGGATACCGCCGATGCCGAGCCGCGTGAAGAAGCTGCCGCTCACCGCCGCGCGAAATGTGCGGATGCGAAACAGGCTCAGGCGCAGCAACGGAAATGTCGTTCTCGCCGCGCGAATTCCATAGCCGGCCAGCAGCAGGGCGGCGAGTGCCAGCAGCCCCAGCATTGCGCGGCCGGTCAGCGTGTGTTCGCCGAATACCTCCAGCACATACGACAGCAGTCCGACGCCCGAACCGAACAGAAGAAATCCGGCCACATCCAGCGGATGCGTGTGCTCTTCGCGGCAGTCCGGCAGATGAAGATAGACCATGTACAATCCCATCAGGCCGATGGGAATGTTCAGGAAGAAGATCACTCGCCAGTGAAAGTATCCGACGATCAGTCCACCGGCGAGGGGCCCAAGCATCGGGGCGACCAGGCTGGGTATCGCGACGAAGCTCATCGCGCGGACGAGCTCGGATTTCGCAAACGTCCTCACCAGGGTCAGCCGGCCTACCGGCACCATCATGGCTCCGCCGCCGCCCTGCAGGATGCGGCACGCGACCAGAACATGGATGTTGCTCGATACGCCGCAGAGGAACGACCCCAACGTGAACAGGCCGATGGCGGAGGCGAACACACGCCGCGTTCCGAATCGGTCCGCCATCCAACCGCTGATCGGAATAAACACGGCCAGGCTCAAGGTGTAGCTGGCCAGAACCGACTTCATGCTCAGCGGGGCCACCCTGAGAGCTGCTGCGATGGCTGGCACGGCCGTATTCAGAATCGTGGTGTCCAGCGATTCCATAAAGAACGCTACGGCGACCAGCCATGGCAACATTCGTTTGCTGGATGTCTTCAGCGATGGAGGAGGGCCAGGGTCGGGCATGGCGGCAAGGCGGTGCGTGCTTACAGACTACCAACCCGCCAGTCAAGGCGCCAATGCCAACCCGCCCCGGAACCTGGCGCCAGTGCCCCTCTGACATGACCCAGCCGCGCCGTTGATGAAGACCATTGGAAATGGGCTTGCGGGCCGCCGGCGCCTTCCGCGCGATCATGCGATGCCGCGCCGCCCGCCCGCCGGCGTCAAACGCGCTCTCGCCACCAGGCGGCGCCCGCGGCTGGGCGGCCCAAACCGAAACCGCGACTGCCGGCAGCGGCTCTCGGCCCCGCAGCCCACGCAACACTCGATCCCGTAGCGTTCGGCCGCGATCGCTCGATGGGCTGCGCGGGGCGCCATAGGCACCCCTCGCCCGCGCGAGCTGCGCGGCCACAACGTGCACTGAAAAGCGGCTCCGGGCAAGAGCACGAAATATGTCTCTGCCAGCCTCCGAGTGCCCGATCCGACCTCAGAGGGAACATCGGCAAGGAGGGAACATCGGTAAAACGCTGGGCGACCCAGCGGTTATGGTTTCCGGTAACGCCGTGTTCGCAACCGACGGGTCTTCACGCGACGGCCCGATCAGCGGGAAGTCCGAATACGGAGGCGAGTGCCGGCATGACGAAGCTCGTCGTACGATCAATGAAGCGGCCGTCCAAGTCTAATACCAGGATCGAGTGGAGCCGCGATTCGGGGCTTTGCCATCGGCTATAAAAGCCCACGCAGCTTCGTGGCCGATTCCGGCCACACGCGCGGCATGGCGTTCGACGCCGCCGCCATGATACCGCGGCTGAAGAAGCGCCGCGTGAGCGTGGACTATCCGGCGCGGCTGGCGGGTCTGATGCGGCCGGATTTCCGGCGCGATCCGGTGCATTTCAAGCTGGTGGCCGTGAGCGTGGCGCGCGCGCAAGGAGAATAAAGCAGGGCGGATCCCCTGGTCCGCTGCCGGACCCTTGGCCGGCTTGGTGTGGGCACGCAAGAGCGGGTCGAGGGCGTCCGGGCCCACAGGGCACCCCGACCTGGGGGTCCGCCCCTGCCAATCCGCAGGATCCTGGCGCGCCGCCATGACTTTCCTGAACCCAAGTCACCAAGACGGCGGCAGCCTCGATCCTTACCCCTTTTGCGCCCTCGGCCGTCCAGGGAACTCCCGGTCTTTTTTTTAGTGCCTTTTTTTAGTGCCTTTTTTTTACTGTGGCGGCAAAGTGATAATGTCCCCTTTTGGCAAAGTAGAAATGTCCTCTTGACAGCCC
>OMOG01000070.1:16047-17012 GCA_900290305.1 Candidatus Sulfopaludibacter sp. SbA4 | reverse complement strand
GTGACGGGCTCGCTGTTTCTGGTGGCGGAGGCGCGGGAGTTGCTGGGGGTATATGCTGGAGACTAGCGATGGCGGTGCGGCTGCAATTCGAAGGGATTCGGTGCTTTGCGGAGCCTCAGGATGCGATAGTGCGTCCGTTGACGCTGCTGGTGGGCGAGAACAGTTCGGGGAAATCTACGTTCTTGGCGTTGCACCGGATCGCTTCGGCGATGATCGAGGGCTGGGATCAGTCATTCCCGTTTAACGAGCCACCCTTCTTACTGGGAGCATATGATCAGATCGCTTCCTACCGTGGCGGCCGCGCAGGACATGCGAGATCCTTTTCAGTCACAGTCCGCGTGAGCGGCGTCTCGAATAGCGGCCTGATTCGGGCAGAGTTCGTATCGCAGAACGGCCAGCCGGCACTTAACCGGTGGAGCCTCATTGCCGGTGGCTTGAACGTACAAATCGTATCCAACGAGAATCCTCAACAAGTCACGTTGGTAGTAGAAAGCGCGCGCGGAAAACAAGAGATCGCCGAGACCAGGCCGTGGGTGATCTGGGATTTGATCAACCGACCCCTCGGATCCTTGACCGGGCATCCGGTGTACGCATTCCTCGGAACTCTGTTTTCTGAATCCGACTTTGATTCGTTACGCCAGGCTGCCGACTCGATTCGCAAGGAGTTTGGCCCGCTTACCTACGCTTTGGCGCCGGTCCGCACAAGCCCGCGGCGAACCTATGACCCGGTCTTTGCCGAAGCTGAACCCGAAGGCTCGCATATTCCCATGGCGTTGGCGGTTTTGTCCGATTCGGAGTGGGCTAACCTAAGGCCAGAACTGAAAGAGTTCGGTTCCAAGTCAGGCCTCTTTGAGCAAATCGAGGTCATCAGGAAGGGGAAGAAGGGAAGCGATCCATTCCAAATCGGAGTCGAGAGTGGCGGCTCAACCTTTAATCTGGTCGATGTCGGCTACGGAGTGAGCCAG
>OMOG01000070.1:5108-16039 GCA_900290305.1 Candidatus Sulfopaludibacter sp. SbA4 | reverse complement strand
GTGGCGGCTCAACCTTTAATCTGGTCGATGTCGGCTACGGAGTGAGCCAGGCCCTGCCGATTCTGGTGGACACCTTGCAGCGTCATGAAACTTTCCTGCTTCAACAGCCCGAGGTACATCTGCATCCCAGGGCGCAAGCGGAAATGGGAAGCTTCTTCGCACGCCAAGCTGGCAAAAACAGGCGCTTCGTAATCGAGACTCACAGCGACCACCTGGTGGACCGCATACGCATGGAAGTTCGCGATGGAAAGCTTCGCCCCGATGATGTCTCGCTTCTTTACTTTGAACGGCACAAGCACGGAGCCACGGTTCATAACCTCGAACTGGACAAGAATGGCAGCATCACGAATCCACCTGCGTCATACCGTCAATTCTTTCTGAACGAAGAGCGCGATCTCCTGGGTGTCTGACTGTGTGCCTGATCGTCGACGCAAATGCCGCGGGACAGTTTCTCGCGAAGAAGAGTGCCGTGACGAATTGGCTTCTCGGTGATAAGGGAGATCCGCGCCTCGTTGCGGCCGGCGCTCTCATGGAAGAGTTGGCGAGACTCGATGATGTGCGACGCCTCCTCGCGACATTGAACCGGGCGGGTCGACTGCGGTCCGCAGACGCCGAACTGCTTCGGGACGAAGAAGTACGCTTGTGCGGCGGCGGGCGATGCAGGTCAAACGACATCCATGTCTTGGCCCTGGCGGTCGTCAGCGGCGCTCGCACCCTGGCCACCTTCGACAAAGCGCTGTCCGGCGACTTCAAGAATGGAGACCTGATCAACCGCCCTCGCGGGAGGATCTACCGAGATCCCGAAAAGCACGGTCACTTGCTCTGCCACACACCAACTTCGTGTGGAGTAAATCCAAATGCCCAGCGTCGGCGACGGCGTGTTACATGACGAGTAGCGATGGCGGTGGAGCTGCAGTTCGAAGGACATCGGTGAGGGGGGTAGTCATCTGCAGGCTTGCTTGAACGGGGAGACAGCGTCCATTCACGGAAGATGATCGTCACTAGGGTTGTCACCATACACCCGCATGTGATCCCGGACCCTGGTGTGGAGCCTATGTATCGATGCGATGAGCACGCGCACTCTCAGGCTCCGCGCTTTCCGGAGCCTCAGGATTCGATCGTGCGCCCGTTGAAGCTGGTAAGGGTTCAAGCCCGAACTTCTTCGACCGGCTTTACCCGCACGATCCGCGCGACGCGTTTCATGACCCTCTTGTCTTGCTCCGCCTTCTTCAGGTCGTAGGCTGCCTGCAAGCGCATCCATAGTTCCGGCGAGCTGCCAAACAGGCGGGCCACCTTCAGGCACATGACGGCGGACAGGGGCCTGCGTTCCGCAAGAATGTCGTGAAGCATCTGGCGAGAAACGCCCAGAGCTTTCGCCGCAGCCGTCACGGAAAGGCCGACAGACGGCAGGATGTCTTCCTTGATAATCTCGCCCGGATGGACGGGCGGCAGTCCGTTCTTTCTCTCCATAATTTCCTCCCTAGTGGTAGTCTTCAAAATCGACATCCAAGGCGTTTTCGCCTGACCAGCCGAAAGTGATCCGATAATTCCCGGTCACACGCACCGACCAGCGCTTCGGGTTGCCTTGCAGACCGTGGAAGTGAAAGCCTGCGATGTTCATATCCTCCGGTTGCCCCGCTACCTCCAGCAATTGCAGGATACGCACGCACTTCCTGACATGTTCGGCGCCTATCCGGTGGGTCTTGCCGGTGAGCTGAATCTCTTCCAGTCCTTTATGTCTGAAGCCCCCGATCACTCCTTGAGTGTAAATTGCTTAGTTTATAGTGTCAACTAAACAGTTGTCTCTTCTTTCGGCTCCAGCCCGACCCGCCACACCATTTCCGGAAACCGCCGCCTTGAGAGCCCGCTATAATCTTCTTTGACACCTACCACGGCATTTCTCTTCCCCGGCCAGGGCTCGCAAGCCCCGGGCATGGGCAAAGCCCTCGCCGATACGTACGCCGCCGCGCGGCGCGTGTTCGAAGAGGCCGATGACGCGCTTGGATTTGCGATTTCCCGCTTGTGCTTCGAAGGCCCGGAGGACCAGCTCAAGCTCACCGAGAACACGCAGCCCGCGCTGCTCACCGTGTCCGCCGCCGCCTTCGCGGTCCTGAAGGAGCGCGGCGCCCGACCCGACCTCGTCGCGGGGCACAGTCTCGGCGAGTATTCGGCCCTGGTCGCCGCGGGCAGCCTGGAGTTTACCGATGCGGTGCGCCTGGTCCGCCAGCGCGGGCGCTACATGCAGGAGGCCGTGTCGCCGGGAGTGGGCGCCATGGCCGCGATACTCAAGCTGCCCGAGGGGAAGCTGGAGAGCATTCTGGGGCAGGCCGCGCAAGGCGAAGTGGTCAGCGCGGCCAATCTGAATTCACCCGACCAGGTGGTGATCGCGGGACACGCCGCGGCGGTCGCTCGCGCGGTCGAACTGGCCAAGGCGGCGGGCGCACGCCGCGCCATGCTGCTTCCGGTCAGCGCGCCATTCCACTGCGCGCTCATGGTTCCGGCGCAGCAGCGGCTGCGCGCCGATCTGGATGCCGCCCTGTTCCGCGATCTGGCCTGTCCGCTGGTGAACAACTGGCAGGCGCGCGAAATCTGCAGCGGCAGCGAGGCTCGCGAGGGACTCTATCAGCAGGTGCCCAACCCGGTGCGGTGGGTCGAGTCGATTCGTCACCTGGCGAGCCGGGGCGTGACGCGTTTCATCGAGGTGGGCGCGGGCAGCGTGCTGACGGGCCTGCTGCGCAATATCGATGCGTCGCTCGCGGGGATGAAGTTCGGCGAACCGGGCGATTGGGAAAAGCTGGGGCTTTAAGGCTGGGCTTCTTCCGGTGGCACGGTCCCCAGAATCCGCGCCACCATCGGCTGCGAGGCGAGATCGAAGAAGCCATCGGCATCGGCCTGGATGAGGCGCGCGACTTCCGAGGCGCGGGCGAAGTACTCCAGCCGGTCTGCGAAGCTGGTCTCTCTGAGCGAGAGCTGCTCGATCAAGTGCTCCAGGACGGTGGCTTTCGCCTGCATGGTTTCGGCGATGCGGGTGCTGTTTTCTTCCAGGAACTGGCAGGCGGTGGCCTCCGCCTGGTGCAGCTCGTCCCTGCTCCATTGGCCGTAGTGGCGCTGTTCTTCCGGCATCAAGAGTGTCCTTCCGTTCAGCCAGGTAAGCCGCGAGCCACGAAACTTCAACGTGAAGAAAATGAGCCGGAGTATGGTTTCCTGAAGCCGCCCGCGGGTCTGGCTCCAATCGTATAAATCTGAACCGATCTTAGCGCATTGTGCAATTTCGCACCACTGCCGCGACCGTGTCCTTGACGCGGAGGCGCCCGGAACGGGTAAACTCCGCACGCGGAGGAAGACGCGGAGCTTTAGCCACGATGACGTGGCGGAATGAGAAGGGAAACTTGGTGGGAGCGGCCGCGCGGCTCGGGGAACGCCGGCTGAAAGCCGGCGGCAGCCAGGATTGGCTGCCCCACAAGGCCTGCGACACGGAATCAACAACTTGCGAGGAAGTTTCCGGAGAGATAAACCAGGAGAAAGTGCAACCTGAGACCGCGCTCTGATTGGAGCCCCGCGCCCCCGTCAATCCTTGGGAGCAAGGACGTAGGAATGCAAAAGAAAGGCGGCGCCGATCAACAAGGGAATCAGCGAGACGAGATAGATCGGAGCATCGGGCATGAGCGCACGAAGAAAGATCATCAGACCGATCCCCACCGCGGCCGTGACCAAGCCACTAAGGCGGAGACCTTCGCGCTGGCGTCTCGTGGCGTTGTGCTCCTGCTCGCGCAGCAGGGCAAGGGCTGCGTCCCCCGGCATCTCGGAGAGTTTCTTGACCACTTCGCTCCTGTAGTATGCTTCTCTTTCGCGGCGACGGGAATCGGTCCACGCCCCCACCGCCAGCCATGAGAACAGGCCAATGGCCCCGACGACCACGATTACCACAATCTCAGGGAATCCAATCACGACATCCTCCTTTGCGCGGCTTTTCCGCTGCATTCGGTGGGACCACACGGGAGCGGCTTCGGTTGCGTTATTTTGGGGTTGCGTTATTTCGCTACGGAAAAGATGCAACCATGGATGACGCGGGCTGGTCATACCCTGCGAGGAGCCGCGTGAAGGCAAGCGAGGACGAGGCCGATGTCGAAGCAGTTCTGGCCGGTGAGATCGAGGCCTTCGAGCGGATCGTGCGCCGCTGGCAGGGTCCGCTGGTCAACCTCGCCTGGCGGTTCTGCCGCGACCGGGCGCGCGCCGAGGAGATGGCGCAGGAGGCGTTCCTGCGCGCCTATCGCGCTCTCAATCGATGGCGCAAGGACGCGGCCTTTTCCACCTGGCTGTTTGCGCTGGCCACGAATCTCTACCGCACCGAGCTGCGGCGGATACCGGCCTGGACCGTGCCGTTGGGCGAAGCCGCCGAGGCGAGAGATCCGCGGCCCATAGACGGAGGGCTGGAGGACCAAGATCGCGCGAGCGCGGTGCGGAGCGCGATGCTGGCTCTGCCATCCAAGTATCGCGAGGTCTTGATCCTTTTCTATTTCCATGATATGGATGTGGGCGCCACTGCGCGCAGCCTGAACCTGCCGGAGGGCACGGTGAAGGCACGATTGTCGCGCGGGCGGGAGATCCTGCGACGCAAGCTTCCGCACTGGCTGGGCGCGCCGCACATGAAGGAGGCTTGATGCAAGACGACGATCTCGACCGCGTCCTTTCCCGGGAAGAGGATATTGTTCCGTCGTCCGGCTTCGCCGGCAATGTGATGGATGCCGTGCGGAGTCAGGCATCGGCGCCGCCTCCGATTCCGTTTCCGTGGGGGCGGGCCATCCCCGGGCTGGCGGCCGCTCTGGGATTGCTATTGGTGGTGGCCGTGCGATTCGGGTCGGGGTCGGAGGCCCCAGCGGGTAATGCGGCGCTGCTGGTCAAAGCGTTGGAAGCGGCCACGACCTTCGGGGTGGGCTGGATCGCGCTGGCGCTGTTCGCTTCCTTCGTTTCGGTCGCGCTATCGATGCGGCTGGCCGGTGGGAGGCGATGAGGGGCGCGGAAATTCGGTATACTGGACCCGGAATTTCCGGCAAGAGAAAAGGGGGATCTAATGGATCGGCGTCGTTTCCTTCAAGCTGGTCTTACAGGGCTGGCCGCGGCGGCAGCCCGCAACTACGGGCTCGAGGCTGCCGAGCCTTCCAAACGCGTCGGGCTGATCGGCTGCGGCTGGTACGGCAAATCCGACATATTCCGGCTGGTGCAGATATCACCGGTGGAGATCGTCTCGCTGTGCGACGTCGATCGCAAGAATCTCGAGGAGGCGGCGCAATGGGCCGTTGACCGGCAGGCTTCGAAGAAGAAGCCGCAACTCTTCACCGACTATCGGGAGATGCTGAAACAGGGCGGTCTGGACATGGTGGAGATCGCCACGCCCGATCACTGGCACGCGCTGGCGATGATCGAAGCGGCCAAGTCCGGGGTCGACATCTACGTGCAGAAGCCGATCAGCGTGGATGTGGCCGAGGGGCAGGCGATGCTGGCCGCGGCGCGCAAGTACAAGCGCGTGGTGCAGGTGGGGCTGCAGCGTCGCAGCACGCCGCACCTGATCGAGGCGCGCGACATCGTGAAGGAGGGCAAGCTCGGCACTGTCGGGCTGGTGGAGATTTATTCCTACGGCGGCGGCCGGGCCAGCAATCCGCAGCCGGCGCCGGTGCCCGAGACGCTGGACTGGGAGTTCTGGGTGGGGCCGGCGCCGATGATGCCCTACAGCCCGGAGGTGGAGCGCAACTGGCGCGCGTTCATGGAGTACGGCAACGGCACCATCGGCGACATGGGAGTCCACATGTTCGACATGGTGCGGTGGTTCATGGGCCTCGGATGGCCGCGGCGCATCTCTTCGT
The DNA here is from genome assembly GCA_900290305.1 of Candidatus Sulfopaludibacter sp. SbA4. Taxonomy (GTDB): domain Bacteria; phylum Acidobacteriota; class Terriglobia; order Bryobacterales; family Bryobacteraceae; genus OMOG01. The sequence goes on along the minus strand of OMOG01000070.1, from coordinate 10,178 downwards.
TCGGCGGCCTGCGGGTGCTCAAGGGCGGGAAGTCGAACATCGCGGACGAGCAGACGGCCATGTTCGAGTACGATGGGCTGACGGTGGTGTGGCAGCACCGGCGGTTCGGTCCATCGGCCGATCCCGCGTATCCCTGGGGTGCGACTCTGTACGGCGAAAAGGGTACGCTGAAGGCCGGCGTCATGGGCTACGATTTCATTCCGGCCGGACGCGGGGCGCAGCCGGTTCACAAGGACGTCACGTACGAGCTGGAGCAGTATCCGGAGGACAAGACGGAGCCGCGCCTGGAGAAGCATGTGGCTCCGGCAATTCGCGGCCACATGAAAAACCTGCTGGAGAATATGGCGACGCGCGGGCGGCCGGTTTCGGACATCGAAGAGGGCTACATTTCGTCGTCGTGCTGCATTCTGGCGAATCTCTCGATGCAACTCGGACGGACGCTGGCGTGGGACGCGGAGAAGCAGACGATCAAGGGCGACGAAGAGGCCAACCGCCTTCTGCACCGGCCGTATCGCAAGCCGTGGATTCACCCGGAGGCGAAGAGTGTCTGAGTCCGTGAGCCGCAGGACGCTGTTAGGCGCGGGCGCGGCGGCACTGGCGCCGCAGGGAACGCGGGCCGCGGCGGGCGGCAAGGTCAAGTTCGGGCTGGATCTTTTCAGCGTGCGCTCGCAGGGGTGGACGCCCATGCAACACCTCGACTTCGCCGCCAAATGGGGCGTCGAAGTGGTGCACTTCAGCGAGGTGCGATTCCTGGGCGGCCTCGAAGAGGACAACCTGCGGAAGGTGCGGGCGCGCGCCGGGGAGTTGGGCATCGAGGTGGAGATCGGCATGCTTTCGATCTGCCCGACCTCCAAGATGTTCAACAAGTCGCAGGGTACGGCGGAGGAGCAACTGACTCGCATGATCGACGCGGCCAAGACGGTGGGGTCGCGGATCGTGCGCTGTGTGCTGGGAAGCTCGGCCGATCGCACGGGAGAGATTCCGCTGGAGGCGCACATCGAGAACACAGCCAAGGTGCTGCGCAACGTGCGGAGCCGCGTGGTGGACGCGGGCCTCAAAGTGGCCATCGAGAACCACGCGGGCGACATGCAGGCGCGCGAAGTGAAGACGCTGATCGAGGCGGCGGGCAGGGATTTCGTCGGGTCGTGCCTGGACTCGGGCAATCCGCTGTGGACCATCGAAGATCCGCACCTGACGCTGGAGACGCTGGCGCCGTACGTGCTGACGAGCCACGTGCGGGACACGGCTGTGTGGAACACGCCGCAAGGCGCGGCGGTGGCGTGGACGCGCATGGGCGAAGGCAACATCGGGATGGAGGACTACATCCGCGAGTATGCGGCCAAGTGTACGGGGAAGCCGCTCTCGCTCGAAGTGATTGTGACGGGGCCGCGCAATTTCAATTACCGCGACCCCAAGTTCTGGGACGCGTACCGCGCGACTCCGGCGTGGGAGTTCGTGCGGTTTCAGGCGCTGGCCGAAAAGGGTACGCCGCGCGCGGCGCCGCCGCAGGTTTCGCGAGAGGCCGGGATGGCGCGCGAAGTGGAGGACGTGGAGGCGAGCATCCGGTGGACGAAGGCTTTCCTGGAGAAGGTGTAAGGGGAAGTCGGGGATTGGGCGGCGAAATCCGGAACGGACCCGCAAACCGGGGCGCCTGCCCCACCAAGGCTCACATGGGCCGACATTTTCTCCATGCCCTACGCTTGTGGCGCCGCACGCTGGTCGTGTCGGTGACCATCGTCCTGACGCTGGCAATCGCGATCGGGGCGAATACCGTGGCGCTCAGCGTGCTGCGCGCGGTGCTGCTCACGCCGATTGGCGTGCGATGAATCGAACGTTCGCGGACCCCGCGTTCTTCTTCCGAACCGCGGAGCGGGTGCAGAGCGCCAACGTCTCGGGCAATTTCTTCGAGGTGATAGGTGTGCCTCCGGCCGGATCGCCTGACACCGTCGGCGCCTCTGATTTTGGCTATTTCGGAGCCCACCACTTCGGGATACCGAGCCTGCATGTGCCCCTTGCCAACGCTTCAAGTGGTTCGCTACTCCTTTCCTGTATTACTCTTTCATTCACTACTTCACGCCGGTTTGTCCCGACGCTATCCAGGCGAAAGCGCCTGCCCCACCGCTTAGTGGTCTCCGATTGTACACTGGTCGAGGGGAATCGGGAATGCGATACGGTATTTTTGTGGCGGCGCTGCTGGTGGCGCCGGCCGTGGGCGTGGCGCAGCCGCCGGCCGGAGCGAGCGAAGCCCTCGAAAAGGTCTGTGGCGCCTGCCATTCGGTGGAGACCGTCACAGGCCAGCGGCGCACGCGGGCGGAGTGGCAGGAGAGCATCAATGCGATGGTCGCCCGCGGCGCGGAGGGCACGGACGCGGAATTCGCGCTCATTTTGGATTACCTGACCACGCAGTACGGGCCTACGGCGGCTCCGGCAGCTCCGGCAGCAGGCCGCGGGGGACGCGGCCCCGCGTTCTCTCCGGGTCCCGCGGACAAGCAGGTGGTCGACGAGGCGGCGGCCAATCGCGGGCGCAAGGTGTATGCCGCCGAGTGCATCACCTGCCACGGCACGCACGCCCGAGGGAGCGAGCGCGGCGCGGACCTGGTCCGCTCCGAGATTGTCCTGCATGACCGCTACGGCAGCACCCTCGGGCCGTTCCTCAAGAAGGGGCATCCGACCCAGACCACGCCGGCCGCGCAGCTTACCGGGGCGCAGATTGTGGACCTCTCGCACACCATCCACCAGGAGGTCTACAATACGCTTCGCGCGGCACTGCAGATCCAGAACGTGGTCACGGGCGACCCCCAGGCGGGCGCCGCGTACTTCAACGGTGCGGGCAAGTGCTCGACGTGCCACTCGGCGGCGGGCGACATGGCGCACATCGCGTCACGGATGGATGCGCCGGAGCTGCAGCAGCGATTTCTTTTTCCGGGCGGGCGGGGCGGCGGCCGCGGGCGTGGGGGCGCGGCAACGGCGGCGAAGCCGGTAATGGTCACGGTGACGCCCGCATCGAGCGCGGCGATCGCGGGCTCGGCGATCACGGGCACGCTGGTGCACATCGACGATTTCAATGTTGCCCTTCGCGATGGCGCGGGCGAGTATCATTCGTTCAAGCGCACGCCAGCTTTGAAGGTGGTCAAGAGCGACCCCGCGCAGGCGCACCACGAACTGCTCGACCAGTATACCGATCGGAATATCCACGACATCGTGGCCTACCTGGAGACTATGAAGTGAAAACTCTCGGCACATTCTTGATTGCATCCGCGGCCCTGATGGCGCAGGGCGGCCTGAATCCGGCCAGGCTGGGAGCACCGCCTACCGACACGTGGCCGACCTACAACGGCGATTATTCGGGGCGGCGCTACAGCACGCTCTCCAAGATCAACCAGTCGAACATCAACTCGCTGACGCTGGCGTGGGTCTACCGTGCCAATGGCGCGCCGGGCGGCGGGGGCGGCTTCGGCGGCCGCATTTCCGCGACGCCCGTCGAGGTGAACGGCGTTCTTTATTTCACCATGCCGGACCACGCGTGGGCGGTGGATGCGCGCACCGGCCGCGAGGTTTGGCATTATGCCTGGACCTCGCACGGTGGCGACCACATCGGCAACCGCGGCGCCGGCGTGTACGGCAACTGGCTGTACTTCGAAACGCCGGACTGCAACCTGGTGTCGCTCAATTTGAAGGACGGGAAGGAGCGCTGGCACAAGCCGATTTGCGATCTGGACCAGTATTACTTCGGCTCCATGGCGCCGCTGGTGGTGAAGAACCACATCATTACCGGAGTGAGTGGCGACGACCTCGACCGTCCCGGCTACATCGAGTCGCACGATCCGGAAACGGGAGACTTGCAGTGGCGCTGGTACACCGTACCGCAGAAGATGGGCGACGCGGGGTCGGAAAGCTGGCCGAGTGAAGAGGCGATGAAGCACGGCGGCGGCATGACGTGGCTGACCCCCACCTACGATCCCGAGTTGAACATGATCTATGTGCCGACGGGCAACCCGCAGCCGGTGATCGCGGGGAAGGCGCGGCCCGGAGCGAACCTGTTCACCGCGTCGGTGGTGGCGCTCAATCCCGACACGGGCAAGATGCAGTGGTACTTCCAATCGTCGCCGCACGACACACACGACTGGGACGCCACGCAGACGCCCGTGCTGTTCGACGGCGAGATCAACGGCCAGAAACGCAAGCTGGTGGCGCAGGCCAGCCGCAACGGCTACTTCTTCGTGCTGGACCGCGCTACGGGCAAGAACCTGGCGAGCGCGGAGTACGTGAAGATCAACTGGTCGAAGGGTGTGGATGCCAAGGGCTCACCGATTCCCAATCCGGCGAAAGAGCCGCAGCTCGATGGCGCGCTGGTTTCGCCGAACCAGGGCGGCGGCACTAATTGGCCGCCTCCGACTTATGACCCCGATACAGGACTCTTCTATGTCAGTGCGTCGCGCGCGTTCAGCGTTTACTACATCTACGACCCGAGTGACAAGCCCGAAGGCTGGGGCGGCAACGACCGCGGCGGATGGGGTGAAACGATGATCCAGGCGATCGACTACAAGACCGGCAAGGTGAAGTGGAGCCACAAGTGGGAGGATGGCGGGCGCTCCGGCCTGCTGTCTACGGCGGGAAAACTTCTGTTCGCGGGCGACGGGTCGGGCAACCTGGTGGCGTTGGATCCGGCCAACGGCAACCCGCTGTGGCATGCGAATCTCGGCAGCTCGGTGACGAATGGGCCGATCACTTACGAGCTGGATGGGACGCAGTATTTGGTGGTGGCGGCGGGGGATACTTTGTTCGGGTTCGCGATGTTGCGGTAAGCGGGGTGGCTACTGGGACTCGAGCTTTCGGACCCGCGCATCGAGTTCCGTCAGCCGCTTTAGGGTGTCCAACTGGAACTGGTCCTGCTTCTCGGACCACTCGACCAGGCGAGTGACGTAGTGCGCACCAGCGGCGATCTTGTCGAGGCGGGCTCCCATGCGGTCGAGAGTCGCACGGAGGTCCGTGAACTCCCGGTGCATCTCCTGGTGCACATCGTCGAACTTGTGGTTCATCTCGCTCTCGAGCGAGCGGAACAGATCTTCG
>OMOG01000070.1:0-5098 GCA_900290305.1 Candidatus Sulfopaludibacter sp. SbA4 | reverse complement strand
CTCCCAGTTTACGCTAATTCGACGGCCTATTGCTTCGTGGCGGTGAAGTCGCCCTTGGCGCCCGGGGTCTCGATGCTTCCCTTCACTGTGGCGGACTCCAGAGTACCGTTGAACGTGAGGGTGAGTTTCGATCCATCGTAAGTGACTTCGTACTTCCACACGACGTTGTTTCCATCTACTTCGCCGGCCAGGACCACTTCGTCCGTCGCGTTCTTGCATTTTCCGGACAGTTTGTGGTCTGTCTGCTGGAGTGTGCAGACGCGGTGGATCTGCACATTCTCAAGGTGGCCGTCCAGCTTCCAGGAGCCCGAGATATCGGCGGCTGCGGCCGGCAGAACGGTGATGGCGAATAGTGTGAGCGCGGTTTTCATCGGACCCCCTCCTAAACTTCTACATAATAGAGGAAACTGCCAGGGCTGTCAAGAAGCATGTGGGTATTTTTTTCCGGCAGTCGTCGTGCTTTTACAAACGGGCTGGAGGCAAAGCTGATGAAGAACAAATTGATTGTGCCGACAATACTTGGTCTGTTCTGTACATGTGTTGTGTGGGGTCAAAACCGGCCTGCCGATCGCGAGAGCGTTCCAATTTACCGGGTGACTGTGATCGAGCGTACGGTGAAAGCGGTAGATTACGAATATCGCGGCGGACCCACGCCCGTCGACTTTCGCGGCACGGTACTGCTGCCGCAGGCGAAGGGCGATGCGATGGTGGAGTCGAAGGCCGGGCGGACGGAGATCGACGCGCGGTTCCAACGTCTGCAAGCGCCGACGCGGTATGGCGCCGAATACCTGACCTATGTACTGTGGGCGATTACGCCGGAAGGACACGCCAAGAACCTCGGCGAGGTGCTGCCGGGCAGTTCCGACCATGCCCATCTGCACGTCACCACCGACTTGCAGGCGTTCGGCCTGATCGTGACCGCGGAGCCCTATTCCGCGGTGCGTCAGCCCAGCGATGTAGTCGTGATGGAGAACGAAATCCGGCCGGATACGATGGGCCGCATCGAAGAGGTGCAAGCGAAGTACGAACTGCTGCCGAGGGGCCACTACACCTACAACGTTCCCGCCGGGTTCCAATCGGCCGAGGCCCAGGCCGAGAGGCTGCCGATGGACCGTTACGAGGCTCTGCTCGAGGTCTATCAGGCGCAGAATGCCGTGCAGATTGCCCAAGCCGCGGGGGCCGATCGATATGCGCCAGATACCTTCGCGAAGGCCGAGGAGTTATTCCGCGTGGCGCAGCAGAACCAGATGCAGAAGGCGGACCGGAGCACGATAGTGACGGAGGCGCGCCGGGCGGCGCAGACGGCGGAAGACGCGCGCGCCATTACCATCAAGCGCAAGCAGGACGAGGAACTGGCCCAGGCGCGCGACCAGGCGGCCAGAGAGCAGGAGTTGCGCGCCCGCGCGGAGGCCGATGCGCAGAGAGCGCAGAGCCAGGCGTCGGCGGACCGCATGCAATTGGAAGAGGAGCGGGCGGCCCGCGCGCGAGCGGAGACGGAAGCCGCTGCCGCCAGGGCGGTTCCGCTGCCGCCAACGGTACAGCCTCCGGTGGTCGTAGTACAGACGGAACCGGCACAGCCTTCGGCTAGCGTAGATCCCCAAAAGACCGGGACGCGGGTGCAGTTGCTGCAGGAACTCAGTTCGGCGGGAATGGCGCGGGATACGCCGCGCGGACTGGTGGTCACATTCCCGGATGCCGATTTCCGCGGGACCGCTTTGAGTCCCGACGTGTACGGGGGCGTTTCGCGCATCGCATCGATTGTTGCGGCCCATCCCGGGCTGTACGTAGAGGTGGACGGGCACACCAGCGAGGGCGGAAGCGAATCGCGCGACCAGGCGTTTTCCTATGAGCGCGCCGCCGCGGTGCGCGAGGCGCTGGTGCGGAGCGGGGTACCGGTGACCGCGATCTCGTCGCGCGGCTGGGGAAGCAGCCGGCCGCTGGTCTCGAATTCGTCGGCAGCGGGCCGCGAGCAGAATCGCCGCGTGGAGATTACGATCTCGGGCGACCCGATCGGCAGCGTGGCTTCGTGGGACAAAACGTATCCCCTGATTCCGCAGAGGTGACGGGGGCAGGGACTACAGAGGCGGGCGCCTGACTTCTAGGTTGAGGACGCGTTCTTCGAGAGCGGTGATTCGCTCATTGGTGGCGAGTTGCTGCTAATCGACGCTGACGATGCGGGTGTCCTGGAGATGCAGGCGAGCGAAGTTGCCGCGGGCGAAGGCTTCGAGGCCGCGCAGCATTTCGCTTTGCATATCGCGCATGACTTCGGTGAGACGGTCGACGATGCGCTGCTCGACGCGCTGTTCGGAGGCTTCGATAGCGGCGGTGGTGCGCTGCTCGGAGGCGGCGATGGAGGTTTCGAGCAGGGCTCGAATTTGATTGAGATCTTCGTCGGACATGTGGGGCGTGCGTCTCCTCTATAGAGTATAGCCGCTGAGGGAGCGATCCGGTTATCGCACACGTGCGATAATAGCGCTTCCATGGCTATCTTGGACATCAACGAAATCCGGGAGATTCTGCCCCATCGCTACCCATTTCTCCTGGTCGACCGGATCGTGGAAATGGAAGCCGAGCGCATCGTCGGAATCAAGAACGTCACCCACAACGAGCCCTTTTTTCAAGGCCACTTCCCGGATTTTCCGGTCATGCCCGGCGTGCTGATCGTGGAAGCCATGGCGCAGACCGCCGGCGTGCTCGTGCTGAAGACCATCCCAGACCGGCACAGCAAGCTGGTGTTGCTGGTAGCCATCGAAAACGCGCGCTTCCGCCGGCCCGTGGTCCCCGGCGACACGCTGCGCATGGAAATGAAAGTCATCAAGCGCAAGGCCAGCGTCGCCAAAATGGCGGGCGTGGCCACGGTGGATGGCGTGGTGGTGGCGGAAGCCGAAGTCATGTGCAAACTCGCGGATAAGGAAGAAAAGCCGGCCGCGCAAGCGTAGCCATGCCGATTCATCCGACCGCCGACATTCATCCAACTGCTATTGTGGATCCACTGGCGCGGATCGCCGAGAGCGCCGAGGTCGGTCCGTACTGCATCGTGGGGGCGGAAGTGGAGATCGGGGCGCGCACCCGCCTGATGGCGAATCTGTACCTCGAAGGCCCCACCTGGATCGGCGAGGACAATCTGTTCTTCCCGTACAGTACGGTGGGAGTCGCGTCGCAGGACCTGAAGTACAAGGGCGAACGCGCCGAAACGCGCATCGGGGACCGCAATCGGATCCGCGAGTTCGTCACCATCCATCGCGGCACCGCGGGCGGGGGCCTGGTCACCCGCATCGGCAGCGACAACCTGCTCATGACTTACACCCACGTGGCGCACGATGTCCGCATCGGCGACCACGTGGTTCTCGGCAACAGCGTGGGGCTGGCGGGCCACGTGGTCATCGAAGACTGGGCCGATGTCAGCCCGTTCAGCGGCGTTCACCAGTTCTGCCGCATCGGGCGCCACGCCTTCATCGGGCCGTACAGCGTGGTGAAGCAGGATGTGATGCCGTACTCGCTCACCAGCCACAAGCCGGAGTTGTCGGTGTTCGGCGCCAACAGCGTGGGGCTGGAGCGCCGCGGCTTCGACAAGGCCGCGATCGAATCGCTGCAGACCGCGATTCGCCTGCTGACCCGCGCGCAGCTCAACACCTCGCAGGCCATCGAGCGCATCCGCGCGGAAGTTCCGGCGTGCGCCGAGGTCGACGAGCTGCTGGAATTCATCCGCTCTTCGGAGCGCGGCGTCGTGAAGTGATGCGCTACGGCCTCATTGCCGGAAACGGGCGTTTCCCGCTGCTCGCGCTCGAGAGCGCGCAGAAGCTGGGGCACGACGTTACGGTAATCGCGATCCAGGAAGAGGCGCCGCGCGAAGTCGAAGCCATGGCGCCGCGCTGCCACTGGATTTCGCTGGGGCAACTGGGCAAGCTGATCGAAATCCTGAAGCAGGAAGGCATCAGCGAGGTGGTGATGTGCGGGCAGGTGAAGCACGCCCGGATCTTCTCGTCGATCCGGCCGGATTGGCGGCTGGCCAAGCTGCTGGCATCGCTGCCGTGGAAGAATACCGACGGGCTGATCGGCGGGGTGATCCAGGTGCTGGAAGACGAAGGGATTCACCTGCGCGATTCGACCTCCCTGCTGAAGCCGCTGCTCGCGAGCGAGGGCGTGATGACGGAGCGCAAACCGGCCAAGGACGAGGCTCGCGACGTGGATTACGGCCGCCGCGTGGCGAATGCGCTGGCGGGGTTCGATGTGGGGCAGAGCGTGGCGATCTGCGAGCGCGCCTGCGTGGCGGTAGAGGCCATGGAGGGGACGGATGCCATGTTGCGGCGGGCGGCCTCGTTGGTAAACGGCCGGCGGATGGCGCTGGTGAAGGTGGCTCGCAGGCGCGAGCATTTGTTATTCGACGTGCCCGTGGTGGGGTTGGACACGATTCCGGTGATGCGGGAGACCGGAACTACGGTGCTGGCGGTGGAGGCGGGGCGGACCCTGATGCTCGACCGCGACCGATTGCTGGAGGCTGCGAATGAGGCGGGGATTGCGATTGTGGGGCAGGGGGAAAATGTTGCGTAGTCGTGCCGCGTCGACACGAGCGTGTTGGGCGGACCCCCTGGTCCGCGGCCGACGCCCTCGTCGGCCTTCTTGTTTCGAGTCGGATGCTGATTCCACAGCCAGAAGCGGGTCCGGGGGGACCCGCGCGGACCAGGGGGTCCGCCCCACCGTATGTGCAGAATCGCAAAGTAAGTGGCATTGCCCGAGGGCATGGGTCCCTTATGAATAAACTTCGCTTGGCCGTAGTCGGAGCGGGACAATTCGGCCGCAATCACTGCCGCGTAGTCCATGAGTCGGAACGCGCGGAACTCACCGCGGTGGTGGATATCGACCCCGCGCGCGCTTCGGAAGCCGCAGCGCTCCACGGCGCCGAGGCCCTCAGCGATACCTCCGGGCTGAGGGGGCAGGTGGATGCGGCTATTGTCGCCGTGCCGACGAGCGCACATGAGGAAGTTGCCACTGCCCTGATGGAAGCGGGAATCGACGTGCTGGTCGAAAAGCCCATCACGCCCGATCTCGATTCGGCCGCGCGCCTGATCGAAGCGGCCGGCCGCCACGGCCGCATCCT
>OMOG01000003.1:14575-17437 GCA_900290305.1 Candidatus Sulfopaludibacter sp. SbA4 | reverse complement strand
GGGCTTCATCCCCATGTCGCGCGAAGAATTTTTCGCCATGGGCAAGGAGATGAAGCAGATTCTCAAGCCCGATATGGTCCTGATCGGCGAGGTGGGGGACCGCGTGGTGGGTTTTGCGCTGGCCTTGCCCGATATCAACCAGGCGCTCAAACCGGCGGGCGGAAACCTCCTGCCGACGGGGCTGTTCAAAATCCTGTATTATCAACGTTTGATCAAAAATGTTCGGGTCCTTGCACTGGGGNNTTTAGTCCGCAATGCCAGGAGGCTGGGTTACGGTGACTGCGAAATGTCCTGGATACTGGAAGATAATGTTCTGATGAATCGCTCCCTCGAGGTCATGGGGGCGAAGCGGTACAAAACCTACCGAATCTACGAATGGAATTGAGGACCATGCGCGTATCGACTAGCGACATCACCGGCAAAAAAAAGAGCAGCGGATCGAACGACATTTTCGAGAAATGCCGGAATTTCACTCGTCCGAGTGATCTGCAATCCGCCGGGCTTTACATGTACTTCGAGGTTTTTGGCGATCGCGATGGCTGCGGGCCCGGAGAGGTCCGCATAGGTAAGCGCAAAGTCATGATGTTCGGGTCGAACGATTACCTGGACCTCATCACCCACCCCAAGGTCAAGGAAGCCGCCGCCCTCGCCATCCGCAAGTACGGCAGCGGCTGCAGCGGATCGCGCCTGCTCAACGGCACGCTCGATATCCACGTCAAGCTCGAAGCCGAGCTCGCCGCCTTCGTCCACAAGGAAACCGCCATCATCTTCGGCACCGGATTCCAGGCCAATTACGCCACCCTCTCCGCGCTCACCGAAAAGGGCGACGTCATGATTTGCGACCACAACCTGCACGCCAGCCTGGTCGAAGGCGCGCTCCGGTCGACCGCCCGTACCATGCGCTTCCGCCATAACGATCTCGACCACTTCGAGCGTTGCCTGGAGAATTGCCCGCCCGACGAAAAGATCTTCATCGTCTCCGAAGGCGTGTTCAGCATGGAAAAGATCTTCATCGTCTCCGAAGGCGTGTTCAGCATGGAAGGCGATATTGCCGACCTGCGCGGCATCCTCAAACTGGCCAAGCCCTACGGCGCCCGCGTCTATGTGGACGAAGCCCACGGCATCGGCGTCCTCGGGCCCACCGGCGCCGGCGCGGCCGAGCACCTGGGCGTGCTCGATGACGTCGATATCGTCATGGGCACCTTCAGCAAGTCGCTCGCTTCCGTGGGCGGGTTCATCGCCGCCGAGCGCGCCGTAGTCGACTACCTGAAGCACACCGCGCGCCCGTTTGTCTTCTCCGCCAGCCTGCCGGCCGCATCCGTAGCCGCGGTGGGCGCGGCCCTCCAGATCATGAAGACCGAGCCCGAACGCCGCCAGCACCTGCGGCGCATCGCGAGCCTCCTTCGCGAAGAACTGCGCGCCCGCGGATTTAACGTGCTCCCCGGCGAGACCCCCATCGTTCCCGTCGTGATCCAGGAGGAAATCGATCTCTGCCGCCTCTGCAAGAAGCTTCTCGAGGAAGGCATCTACATCAACCCGGTGCTCCGCCCCGCCGCCGCGCAGAATCTCCTGCGCATCTCCTGCACCGCCGCATCTCCTGCGCATCTCCTGCACCGCCGCTCACACCGAAGCGCACGTCGACCGCCTGCTCAATACCCTGGAGCGCGTCTCGAACGAATTGGGAATCCCGCGCTAGACTCACGAGTACCCGCCGACGCGCCCGGCCGCCCGCCCGCTCCCAGGCAGACTGTGCTTGCAACTCGTGCCTGTGGACAAGTCTCCCGTCAGAGCGCCAGGATTTCCCGAAGCCGATCCTCGACAGCGGCCAGCTCTGAAGCCGGCAGCGCTCCTATCTTGCCGGTAATCATGTCGTGTTTGATGGTTCTGACGATGCCCGTCACTATCGACGGGTACAGGAGACCGGATTCGCGCCAAGCCTTGATCCTGTAGTCTCCCGCCAGCAGCCGGCCCGGGTTGCTGGTGATCGCAACCATGATCGTCTCTCGACGGCTCCGATGATAGCGGTCGGTGCTCACGATCAGACCGGGGCGCTGCTTGACGCCCTTCTCGTCCGCGAAAACGAACTTGACCAGGACGAGGCCGCCGCGGCTAACGCTAACGCTTGTCATACGCGGCGTCCTTAGGGTTGTCCCACAGGGCCGCCAACACTGGGTCGGCGCGCTCGTTTAGCGCCACGAGACTGGCGGCCGGCAGTTCGTCAGCCAGATCGTGTTTTGCTCGTGTTTTAGGCGCGCCTCGACGGCCTGCCACACGTAGTCCCGAATCGACTGATCGCGCTTGGCCGCCGCGATGTGAATACGCCGCCGCGCTTCGCGTGGCACATCGATGCTCAGCCGCGCTCGCCGCTCTTGGGTCGTCGCCATCGGATTGTCACCTCACAACCACGTTGTCACAAATACGTAAATGTGTCAATGTGTCCCGGCGCTGTGCGCCGCTCGGCTGAAGCACACGGCACGTCCGTTTGTCTTCTCCGCCAGCGCGCGCTGATCAACCGGCAAACGAGTTGGCCTTAAGACTTACGTCTCGACGGCTTTTCAGACCAGGCTTTCTTCTGAAGTCTCGTGCCGTACAGCACCCGCGCGATCAGAACCCTGCCGCGCACCGAGCGATAGTAAATCAGGTAGTGTCCCATCGGAAACTTCCGTGTGCCCTCGATCGGGAACTCCGGCACTGCCACACCTGCCGCCGGACTCGATGCCACCGATGCGAAGGTATCGTGGAATTTCCAGAGAAACCTGGCCGCCGTCTCTGCGCTGCTTCGCTCAGCAATGTAGTCCCGTCCGCACGCGCCTCGGGGGATAGCACATACCGCTTCACTTCCGGACGGCCGTTTTCCTGGCC
>OMOG01000003.1:12188-14565 GCA_900290305.1 Candidatus Sulfopaludibacter sp. SbA4 | reverse complement strand
AACTCCCTGAGTTCCTCGTTATCTCTCAACTCGATCCCTCTCCCGCGCTCAATGGACGAGAAGCCCATCCGAAGCTCTTCCTCGAAGTTCTCGGGATCTACGATGACGGCTTGCTCCTGGATCAATTCTTCCTGCTCCAAGCGGCGCAACGCCTCACGTACAACTTCGCTCGCGTTGCTGTACCTGCCGCTCTTGATCTTGTTGCGGATAAACCTGGAGAAGTGAGGTGTGATCGACACGTTCAACTGCTGCACGGTAGTGGGCATGCGGATTCTCTGGGGAGCGCTCAGCCTGGCTTCTATTGTCGATTCATTATAACTTTTGACTATTTGAATGTCACGCCCGCTCACTGCGCCGACGTCCACGACCCCATCGCCTGCCAGCCGAAATTGTTGATATTGCCCGAGTCGCGCGCTGCCAGGTAAATCACGTGGTTCCCTCCGAACCCTGGGGTCGACGGCGCATTGGCTTTTGGAGGCGCCGGACAGCAGGCTCGCACCCGCATCTTCCACCAGGTAGAGCATATTCGTCGGCCGGCTGCACGCTAGCAGGCGCCGCACCCATCGAGCGCCTGATCGATACCCTCGAGCGTGTTTCGAACGAATTGGGAATCCCGCGGTAAGCTCCCTCACTGAGGACAAACGCCGCCGCCGGTGCAGAAGCTCGCTACCCCCATAGCCTGCCAGCCGGTATTATTCAAGCCATTCACATCCCGCGCCGCCAGATAGAAAATCTGGTTGACGGTGTTGGCGAACTGAATCCTGAGAGTCAGGGTGAGGTTGTTTCCGCTTTGGACCACCGCCGCTTCCGGAGAATAGTTCGACCAGCTCACCGTGCACTGGCTGTTGCTGATGCTGCCGAAAATGCCTGCGGCTCCGCCCACGCCGGCGAGGGCCTTTCCCGGCCCCAACGTGACTCCATCGTCACCCACCAGGAATAAATACTGGCCCCGCTGGGCGTAGGCCATGTAGCACGCGTGGCGGCCATCGAGCGAGCTGTTCACCAGGATGTTCACCACGCCCAGGTCCTGGTATCCGTTCGTGTCGGAGAAAATGAAAATGAAATTGGGGTTGTCGAAGGGGGAACTGGGGTTGTTGCCGGGGGAGACGATGGTGCTGGCTGGATACATCGCCGTAACCGCGGTCGTGGTGGCCGGCGATGCGCCCGGCACCTGCCACACGCCCCACGCCTGCCAGCCCGAGTTGTTCTGCGCCACGTCGCGAGCCGCCAGGTAGACAATCTGGTTGCCCGCGAAGCTGGAGCTGAAGCTCAAACTGAGCGTCAGGGTGAGCGTGTTTCCGCTTCCCGATGGGGTACCCACCACGCTCACGGTGCATTGGCTGTTCGCGGTACTCGTCAACAATCCCGTGCCCGCGTCATTCACCAGGTACAGCACGTTCAGCGGCCGGCTGTACGCCAGGTAGCAGGCGTTGCGCCCGTCGAGCGCATTGTTGATCAGGATGTTGACCACGTCCAGGTCCTGCCACCCGCGCGAGTCCTGAAACGTGAAGGTCATGGTCTGGCTCGTGCCACTTCCCTGCGACGGGCTGACGCTCACGGGAGTCGGCGGTTCAACCAGGTCCGGCGTGAGCAGGAAAACGCCATTGCTCGTGTTCACCACGATCTGCCCGCGATCGTTGATTCCCGCCGCGCTCCCTCCAGTGAGCTGGTCGCTGATCGTGCTCAGGTCATACACCGCTCCACCCAGATAGAGAAAAGGGATCGTAACGCCGCCCGGCTGGGACAGGCTTCCCACGATGTTCCCGCGTGCGTTTAGCGCCGCCGGGGCCATCGAGAAGAAGCCTGCCGGCATCGGGATTTCGACCGTAGTCCCCGCCGTGCCGTTCAACGATGTGGGAGTCCACAAGAACATCTTGCACTGGAAAGCGTTCACGCCCGGTGTGCAATTCGAACCCACAATCGTTCCGCTGTCGTCGATGTCCACCAGGGACGTGTAGGTGAACCCCGGCAGCCCGGATATCGGCGTGAACGTCCCGGTGCTGCCGTTGGGCGACGATGGGGTGAACAGGGTTGAAGTGAGGGGGGGAGACAGCGGTCCTCCGCCCATGATCGCCTGACCGAAATCGTTGACCCGCACCACGCCCGCAAATCGGCTATCGGTGTCGGCGGTCCCGGTGGCGCCGTTCGCTTCCGATGGCGTCCACAGGAACTGAATCGGCTGCTGCGGATCGATGAAATAGATCTGCCCCGAGATCTGGCCAAAACTGTTGATCTTCAGCGTTCCCGGATAAGCCCAAAACTCAGGGGCCGTCGCAATGCTTCCCAGGAAATTCTCTGCCGTTCCGGAGGTTCCGTTCGGCGTATCGGGAGACCAAAGGAACGGTGGCCCGTACTTGTAGCCAGGGCCGCCCACCAC
>OMOG01000003.1:0-12178 GCA_900290305.1 Candidatus Sulfopaludibacter sp. SbA4 | reverse complement strand
GTATCGGGAGACCAAAGGAACGGTGGCCCGTACTTGTAGCCAGGGCCGCCCACCACTTGCCCCCGGTCGTTGATCCCGCCAGCCCACTCCCGGATCACCTGCGTCAGATTTCCCGCCAAGCCGGAATTCGCGGCCAAGGGTGTCCACAGGGACGCAATGTATCCGTCGCCCTCGTTCCCGCTGCTGACCGCCGCCTGGCCGAAATTGTTGAGGCCAACAGCCGTGCCGTTGGTTGCAATCGAAAGCACCTGGTAGTGGCCGGGAGGCGTCGGAAGGGCCAGCGAAAAATTGACGATCACGCTCATGGGACCGTCCATGGTCACTGTCGCCGAGGGCGAATAACTCACTATGCGGTAGCCCGCGGCGGGCGTGGCGGTCACGGTCACCTGGCTGCCGAATCCGTACCACCCGCCGCGCGCGACCGTCCCGCCGGCCGTCAGGTTTGCGGCCACCGTCAAGAGATACTGGGTAGAGAAATTGGCCGTATACGTCGCCGCCTGCGCCGGGGCGGCGAACACCCGCGAGTTCGTGGTGACGCCGTCCTGCCAACCGGTAAAGTCGTACCGTGTTCCAAAGCTCGTGAGGGGCGAGACGAAAGCCACCGTGCAACTCGATCCTGGTGTCCAGTAAAGCGTCTGCGGCGCACTGTAGCCGCCCGCACTGCAACCGTCGCCCGTCACCGTGAAGGCCTGCGACCCCACGTTGGCGGTGATCGTCACCGCCACCGACCCCGCCGCGGGCGCGGGCGGCGCGGTTCCCGGTGTTAGCAGGTAAATGTTGCCGCCAGCATTGACCACAATCTGTCCCAAGTCATTGATCCCGACCGCGAAGATCCCCGCGTCCGTGCCAAATTGTAGCCGGTCGTCCAGACTGTTCAGATCGTACAAGGTCCCCGCCGTGTACAGAAACGGCGTCGCGATTCCGTCGTTCCGCTTCATCCACCCGGCCACTTGCCCGCTCGCATTCAACGCTACCGGCGTCATGGACAGGACGTTCGGCGGCAGCGGGATCAGGTGCACCGTCGCCGACGTTCCATTCGGCGTAGTGGGAGTCCATAGGAAAGCCTGCCGGTTGAAGATACCCGGGCCAGGGTTGAAGATCCCCAGAATCAGGCCGCCGGCATTGATGTCCAACACGTCCGTTGCCATCGACTGCGGCAACCCGATCACTGGCGTTAAACTTCCCTTGGTGCCTTCGGGCGCCGTGGGCGTGAACAGCGTGTAGTCGCCGATAGCCTGTCCTAAATCGTTGATCCGCACCAGGCCCTGTAGCCGATTGTCCCAATGAGGCGTCCCCGTGCTTGCGTTCGGCGATGACGGAATCCAAAGCAGCCCCGACGCGCCGATCTCCCCGTAACTGTTGATGTCCGTGGGAGTGCCGGTCACGTCTCCCAGGAACGCGGTCATGCTCCCCGACGTCCCGTTCGGTGCGCCTGGCGTCCACAGAAATGGCCGCGTATTCGTCCCGTCCTCGAGTCCGGTGGTTCCGATAACCTGCCCGAAGCCGTTGATGGCGATGGCCACATTCGTCGCCGGTCCATCCGTGGCCAGGCCGCCGAGATCGGTCAGATTGCCCACGGTTGCGTTCGCCGCCACCGGATTCCAAAGAAATGCGGAGTTTCCTCTGTTGACGATTACCTGGCCGGAGTTGTTGATCGCCCGCCTCGGCGAGATGGCCCAGGTCGCGCCCGTGGCGATCGGGGTGACCTGGTAATTGCCCGGCGGCGGCCCGGAAATCGCTGCCGCCGAGAGACACCCGACAACCAGGAGGGACGATGACACGAACCGAAGTGCGCAGATCACCGGTTTCAGAGTACCATGTCCCAATTAGGGATCTCCATTAAGAAGACCCGCGAGATACCCTGTTCAACTACAGCGATAAGAGATTTTATCCGCCACCGCATCTACGCCGCCTTGGCCGGCCGCAGGCGATTTCGGATCGGAACGGCGCAAGCTTCATTCTCCAAAGCCGGCGCCCGCGATCTGTCCAGCGGCGCTCCCGTGCCGGAAGCGCCAGCAGTTCCCGTGCATGAGGTGCGGGGCGAGCTGGTGCGGCCGTTCTGGAACGGACACCCGTGGCGAGCGCGTCACTAACGTTTCATTTCTAAGCACTCGACCACGACGCGGCCCGAAGGCTGGCGTCCCACCTTACTCACTTCGAGGCCGGCTTCACGGGCCAGGTCGCGGAACTCGGCCAGCGTCCGATTCTTGCCTCCCACCAGCACCAGCATGAGCAACTCCGGCGACGCGGCCTCGGCCAGCGTGACGCCGCCGAGAACCACCACACGGCCCGCCGGGTGCGCCGCTTCGGCGCAGCGCCGCAGGATGGCCTTGGCCTCGGAATCGGGCCAGTCACCGAGCAGGTTCTTCAAAAGATAGAGGTCGCCGCCGCCGGGCAGCGGGTCGAAGAAACTTTGCGGCACGGCGATCGCGCGATCGGCCACACCAGCGGCCTGAAAGACTTCACCCGATCGGGCCACCGTCCGCGGCAGGTCGACCAGAATGCCGCGGACCGCGGGCCGCGCGCGCAGGATCTCCGCCAGCAGCGATCCCGTGCCGCCGCCGACATCGACCACCGTGCGCACGGAATTCCAGTCCGCCGGATCGAGCAGAACCTCGGAATCGGGGACGCCGTGTCCCGGCCCCATGAGCGCATCGAAGCTGGCCGCGACCTCGGGATGCGCATCCAGGTCTTCCCAGAACCCGCGGCCGAACACCTCGTGATAAGCCGGCCGGCCCGTTCGGACGGCGGATAGCAGAGTGCCCCAGGCGTGCGCCATGCGGCCTCCGATGCCCTCGAGATCGAGGCCCAGGCGGACCGGCTCTTCCAGCAACGGGCGGGCGGTCTCATTGAGCGCGAAGGCGCCGGGAGCCGGCTCTTCGAAGAGGCCCTTGCTCACCAGGTGGCGCAGCACTCGCGACAGCGAGTCGCGATCCGCGCCCGCGGCGGCAGCGAGCTTCTCGATCTGCTGGTTCCCCGCCGCGATGTGGTCGGCGATCCGCAGCGTCGCCACCACGTACACACACCAGGGTGTTTCGAGATCGATCAGCGGCCAGAGATCCATCCCGCCATCATATCAGCGCGGCATCTGCAGGAGCCCCGCGTCTTCGGGTGCGAACGGCAGCGGATGCGCGGCCATGGCGGCAAAGTCCTCGTCGTCCCAGCGGGCCTTCAGTATGCCTGTGCGGCACGCCAGCAACGCCGCCGGAGCGATGACTTCGTTGCCCGCCCCAGCGTGCCGCTCGACAGCATCACCCCAAGCACCCGGAAACTTTTCATCCTTCCCCTCGTGCTCAGACACGCGACGTGGGAAAAGAAAATCCATCGCTACGGGCGAGGTGAACTTACGGTAAATTTACGTGACCAGTTGAGCGAACTTATCCAGGTCGATGTTGCCGCCCGAGACGATGGCCACCACTTTACCGGCGCCGGCGCGGCCCGACCGGGCGGCCGCCACGGCGCAGGCCGACGCGCCCTCGATGATGACACGGTTGCGCTCGGCCACCAGCTTCGTGGCCTGTGCCGCTTCGTTTAGCGTCACCACCAGGGAACCATCCAGCAGCTTCTGCGCCAGTTCAAACATGTTCCGGAATACGACCTTGCTGCCGATGCCATCCACGAACGACGGCTGGTAGTCGACCGTGCGCGGCTCGCCCGCCGCCAGCGAGGCGGCCAGCGGCGCGGCGGTCTCAATCTCCGCGGCGTAGATGCGCACCTGGGGCGCCAGCGCGCGGAGCACCGCAGCGATGCCGCATGAGAGGCCGCCGCCTCCCCACGGAATCACCACGGCGTCGAGACCGGGCAGATCTTCGAGCAACTCCAGCGCGATGGTGCCGTTGCCGGCCATGACGTCGAAATCGTCGAAGGCGTGGATGAAGGTGGCGTCCACGCCGGGGTAGGAGCGCGTCTCGAAGGTGCGCCACCAATCGGCAAAGGGCGCCAGGATGACGCGGCCGCCCAGCCGCTCCACCGCGCGGATTTTGGTTTGGGGCGCGGTGTCGGGGGACACCACGGTGGCGGGAATTCCCAGCCGCCGCGCACAGAATGCCACCCCCTGCGCCATGTTGCCGGCCGAGGCGGTGAGCACGCCGCGCTCCAGCCGCTCGCGCGGGGTGCGCGCCATGACGTTGGCCGCTCCGCGAATCTTGAACGACCCGATGGGCTGCAGGTTTTCCAGTTTCAGGTACAACTCCGCGGGTGCATCGATGAGGAAGGGAACGAGCGGCGTGCGAAAGGCCACCGGGGCGATGTTGCGCCGGGCTTCTTCCACTGCGGCGAGGGTGATGGGCATCTACATATGGTAAACAAGGAGACAGGGTAAGCAAAGGAGACAGGAGTCAGGAGACAGGAGTCAGAATCGCGGTGCAGAGAGTGCCAGTGCGGGCAGTGCAGTTTTCACGCTGGTGTCACAAACGCTCTGCTATACTGCCGCACATGGCACAAATCGACCAACATCCTCCGGGATCTTTCTGCTGGATCGAGCTGGCGACCAGCGACCAGAACGCCGCCAAGCAGTTCTACCAGTCTCTGTTCGGATGGACTCCGAGCGACTTCCCCATGGGGCCGGGCGAGTTCTATACCATGTTCCAGATTGCGGGGTGTGACGCCGCGGCCGCGTGTACCATCAACGCGCAGGCGCGCGAGCATGGCGTGCCTCCGCACTGGATGCTCTATATCGCGACCGCGAGCGCCGACGAGACCGCGGGCAAGGCTGCGCAAGCCGGCGGCAAGTTGATGGCCGGGCCGTTCGACGTCATGGATTTCGGCCGCATGGCGGTGATCCAGGATCCCGCCGGGGCGACCTTCAGCGTGTGGGAGCCGAAGAGCCACAAGGGAACCCGCGTGACCGGCGTCCCCGGCACGATCTGCTGGGCCGATCTGAACACTCCCGATCCGGCGGGCGCTTCGGCGTTCTACAAGGCCTTGTTCGGGTGGGAGTTTACGACGGGGCAGGACGATTATCTTCACATCAAGAACGGCGAGGCCTTCATCGGCGGAATTCCGCCGGCGGCCCACCGCGACCCCAACGCGCCGCCGCATTGGATGACGTATTTTCTGGTGGCGGATTGCGATGCCTCCGCGGCCCAGGCGAAGGAGAGCGGGGCCAACCTTTATATGGGTCCGATGACCATCGAGAAGGTGGGCCGCATGGCGGTGGCGGCCGACCCGCAAGGCGCGGTCTTCGCGGTGTTTCAGCCGCTGCCGCGCGAGTAGGCCGGTTGGCAGGCGAAAGCCCCTGCCCCACTAACTGGGCATTTTATCCAGCAAGGCAGGCCACAAAAGCTTGCTGCCCGCGGGGCGGGCCAAGACGTAAAGGAACAGGCCGGTCTTCGCCAAATATTCGCCAAATTTCTGAATTCGCTAACAAATCTATATTCAGTGGCTTAGCGACATGTTCCTTAGAAAACGATGGCCTGCCCCACAGAAAAGGTTGAGAATCCGGCGGCCCCACGCGCACTAGACACGGTGGAGGGGACCGTTTCCGAGAAACTCGCCATGACGCCAACAGAAGATGTGAGAAGGCAGATCCTCGTCGTGGAAGACGAAGGACTGATCGCCGCCGACATTCAGAGAAGGCTTGAGCGCCTGGGTTACTCCGTGCCGGCGATCGCCAGTTCGGGAGAAGAGGCGCTGCGGTGCGCCCGATCCACGCCCGTCGACCTGGTGCTGATGGACATTCGCCTGAAGGGCAAGATGGACGGCATTGCGACGGCCCAGGCACTGAAGGCCGAGTCGGGGACGCCGGTGGTCTACATCACGGCCTACGCCGATGAGGAGACGATCCACCGCGCCAAGCTCACCGAGCCGGTGGGTTACCTTCTGAAACCCATCACCGACGGGGACCTGCGCAGCGCCGTCCAGATCTCGCTCTACAAGCACGAAATGGAGGTGCGGCTGCGGGCCAGCGAGGCCTGGCTTGCGGCGACGCTGCGGAGCGTGGGAGAAGGGATCATCGCCACCGATAATGCCGGGCAGGTGGTGTTTCTGAATCCGCCGGCCGAACGATTGACCGGGTGGAATGGCAGCGACGCTTGCGGGCGGCTGCTGATGGATGTTCTCGGGTTGTTCGAGGAATCCAAACGCCAGCCGGCGCGAAATCCGATCGTGGATCTCGAGGCCGGCGAGAGCCGCGGCTACACGCTGATCTCGAAGACCGGGGCGCACACGGCGGTCGAGGTCACGTGTTTCGAGAATCGCTCGGCAAGCGATCTGCTGGGCTCCATCGTGGTGGTGCGGGATGTCGGCGTCCGCAAGGAGATGGAGAGCCGCTTGATCCAGTCGCAAAGGATGGAGGCCGTGGCGAGCATGGCGGGAGGGCTGGCGCACGATTTCAACAACCAGTTGACCGTGATTCTGGGATACGCCGCCGAGCTTTGCGGGGAGCTTTCCGGGGAGGAGCAGAGGCAGGCCATGGAGATCCGGCGGGCCGTTTCGACCGCCAGTTCCATCACCTGCCAAATGCTGACGCTGAGCCGCCGCGACCCGGCGCGCTCGGAGCTGGTGGACCTCAACCAGGTGATCTCGGAAGTGCAGCCCATGATCTCGCACAGCCTGGGGAGGAGCCGCACCCTGACGACGGAACTCGGCTCGGCCGCGGGGTGCGTCCGCGGCGACCGCAGTCAATTCAAGCAAGTGCTTCTCAACCTGGCACTGAATGCGCGCGACGCCATGCCGGCGGGCGGCGAGCTGTGGTTGGAAAGCTCGAATCTGGAAATTCGCACGGGGAGCCCGGAGGCGCGTCTGTATCCTCCGGGGGCTTACTACCGGCTGCGGGTGACCGATACCGGCGAAGGCATGGACGAGGCTATCCTGTCGCGGATCTTCGAACCATTTTTCACAACCAAGCCCAATGGAGCGGGAACCGGCCTGGGCCTGTCGATGGTACACAGCATCATCGTACGGAGCGGCGGATACATCCACGCCGAAAGCGAGATTGGCCGCGGCACGAGCTTCGAGATCCTGCTTCCCATGACGATTGGTCAAGGATCCCACGTGCAGCAATGATGCCGTGGTCCGTGGCGGCGATCGCGATCGGTGCGGCCGTGCTGGTGGTCTTCATGGTGGTGCGAGGGTGGCACGCCGCCCGGGTGGAGCTGGCGGCGATCCACGCCAACGCCCCGATGACGATCCTGGTGCTGGACGGCGAGCTGCGGGCGCGAGAACCCAACGGCGGGCGCCGGCCGGGTGACGCGATCGGGTGCCTGAATGCCCTGGCCGACCCCAGGGGTTGCGGCTACGGTGAGGCGTGCGGCGAGTGCGCCATTCGGAGGGCGGCACTGGACACTCTGCGGACCGGCGCGCGGCACGACGGTGTGGAGGCCTGGGTGCCGCGATCGATCGACGGGAAGGTGGAACGCCGCTGCCTGCTGCTTTACACCTCGCCCTTGCAGCTTGGCGGCGGCAGGCATGCGCTGGTGTGCGCGCAAGACATCACCGGCCGAAAGCTGGCGGCGGCGGAGATGGAACTGCAGGCCGAGCTGATCGATCTTTCCCACGATGCGATCATCCGCACGGACGCGAACGGTGCGATTCGAGCCTGGAACCGGGGCGCGGAAGAGACCTACGGATGGACCGAGGCGGAAGCTCTGGGACAGGCAATCGCCGAGCTTCTGCGGACGAAGCCCGGCCGCCGGGAGAGCGAGCTGATGCATACGCGGCGCGACGGGCAGGAGGTCGCGGTGGAGAGCCGCCGGGTGCTGGTTCGAAGCGAGAGCGGCGCTCCTGCCGGGATTCTTGAAATCAACCGCGATGTGACCGAGCGAATGGGGACGCAGGAACAACTGCTCGAAGCTCACCGCAGGACCACCGCTATCCTGGAGAGCCTCTCGGACGGCTTCAATGTGTTCGACCGGCAATGGCGGTATACCTACGTCAATGCGACGGCCGCGAGAATGGTGCACAAGAGGCCGGAGGAACTGCTGGGCAAGAGTGTCTGGGAGTTGTGGCCGCACGCGGCGGACTCGCCCTTCGGAGTTGCCTACCGCCGGTCGGTCGCGGAGAACGTGCCGGTGCAGGTGGAGGCATTTTATCCGGAGCCGCTCAACCGGTGGTTCGAGGTGCGGTGCTATCCGTCGCCCGAGGGGCTGTCGCTGTTCTTCGCCGACACCACGGAGCGCAAGCGGGCAGAAGAGAAGCTGCGCGCGACGGTGCGCGAGCTGGAAGCGGCGCTGGCGGAGAGGACGGTGCTGCTCAAGGAGATTCACCATCGCGTGAAGAACAACCTGGCGGTGATTTCCAGCCTGCTCAGCATGAAGGCGGACACGACGGGGAACGCCGAAGCGAAGCGCGCGCTGGAGGAGAGCCGCGAGCGGGTGCAATCCATGGCGCTGATTCACGAGCACCTGTGCGGGAGCGGCCGTCTGGACCGGATCAACTTCTCGGAGTATGCGGAGGTGCTGGTGAACGGATTGTACCCGGCGTTTGTCGAGATGCATCTGCAGCCGGTGGAATTGGGGATCGAGCGGGCAGTGCCGTGCGCGCTGATTTTGAATGAGCTGTTATCGAACGCGTTCAAATATGCGTTCCCGGAAGGGCGGAGCGGCAGGGTTGCGGTGTCCTTTCGCGCGGCGGAGTCCGGAGAGTTGGAGCTGGCGGTGGAGGACGATGGGGTGGGGCTGCCGGCGGGGAGCTTGGGCGGGAGTGCGGGTTCGCTGGGGTTGCGGATCGTGGGGATTCTGGCGAGGCAGTTGGATGGGACGATCGAGCAGGAGGCGTGTGCGGGGACGCGGATCGTGCTGAGGTTTCCGGTGGTGAAGGGTGTTCTTGACGCGGAGACGCGGGGGCGCGGAGACACGCGCGAAGAAGACAAAGAGAGAGTCAAAACCCGAGAGCGCCGAGGCCGCGGAGAAGAGGGCAGCCGAGGGGGGACCTCGGCCGCGGGAGTTTGATGAGGGTGGGAGTGAGATGGCAGTGAGCGACTCACTCGAAGCGGAGGGCTTCGATGGGGTCGAGGTTGGCGGCTTTTTTGGCGGGGTAGTAGCCGAAGAAGACTCCGATCGCCATGGAGAAGAGCGCCGATCCGGCGACCGCTACCGGGGAGATCAGTTGCGGCCAGCCGAAGCCGATGGAGAGCAGGAACGAAGCCAAAATCCCCAGCAGGATTCCACCCAGGCCGCCGGCCAGGCCCAGCACCACCGACTCGATCAGGAATTGCGATTGCACGTGTTTGGTGCGCGCGCCCACGGCCATGCGGATGCCGATCTCGCGCGTTCTCTCGGTTACCGAGACCAACATGATGTTCATGATGCCGATGCCTCCCACGAGCAGAGATACAGCGGCGATGCCACCCAGCAGGAAAGTCATCACGCGGGTGGTGGCTTCGGCGGTGTTGGCCACGTCGGTCAGGTTGCGGACGGTGAAGTCGTCGGGCTGCCCCTGGCGGATGTTGTGGCGGGCGCGCAGGACGTCGGCGATCTGCTGCTGGGCCGTATCCGTCGCGTCGGAGCTCACCGCGGAGATGTAGGCGCTGGGGATGTAGGTGGTGGAGAGCAGCTTCTTCATGGCGGTGGTGTAGGGGATCAGCAGGGTGTCATCCTGATCCTGACCGAACTGGCTCTGGCCTTTGGCTTCGAGCACACCGGCGATGCGGAAGGGCAGGTTGCGGACACGGAGCGTCTGGCCGACGGGATCCATGCCGGGGAAAAGCTGGTTGGCTACGGTCTGGCCGATGACGGTGACGCGGGATGCGCCGGCGACATCGGCATCGGTGAAAAAGTCGCCCGAGGAGACGCCGCGATTGCGGATCTCGGGGTAGGAGGTGCCGACGCCTTCGGCGCGGGTGGTCCAGTTCTGGTTGCCGAAGACCAGGGTCACGGAGGCGGTAGCGCTGGGGCTGGCGGCGGCGGCCGCGGGCGCGTCGCGCAGGATGGCCTGCAGGTCTTCGGGTGTGAGGGTTGTGCTGGTGCCGGCGCCGCTGCGCAGGCCGCCCGAGTTCTGGCTGCCGGCGGAGAGGATGAGCATGTTGGTGCCCATGCTGGCGATCTGCTGCTGGACCTGCTGCTGGGCTCCCTGGCCGAGACTCACCATGGCGATGACGGCGGCCACGCCGATGACGATTCCGAGCATGGTCAGGATGGAACGCGCCTTGTTGCGGGCGAGGGCTCGGAGGGCGATTTTGAGGACGGGGATCAGCATGGGGAGACCTCGAGTGTGGGGGGAACAACACAGGCCTGGAGGCCTGTGCTACTGACGATTCTGCCGTCGCGGACGGTGATGATGCGGCCGGCGTAGGCGGCGATGTCAGGCTCGTGGGTGACGAGCACGATGGTGATGCCGGACTCGCGGTTCAGGCGCTGGAAGACGTTCATCACGTCGATGGAGGTCTGGGTGTCGAGGTTGCCGGTGGGCTCGTCGGCGAGGAGCATCGACGGGTCGTTGACCAGGGCGCGGGCGATGGCCACGCGCTGCTGCTGGCCGCCGGAGAGCTGGTTGGGCTGGTTGTCTTCGCGATGCGCCAGGCCGACGATGCTCAAGGCCACGCGGGCGCGGCGGGCGCGCTCGGCCGCGGGCACGCCGGCGTAGATCAGGGGCAGCTCCACATTCTCCAGCGCGGTGGTGCGGCGGAGGAGGTTGAAGCCCTGAAACACGAACCCCAGTTTCTGATTTCGGACGATGGCGCGCTGGTCCTTGTCCAACTGCGAGACGTCCATGCCTTCGAGCAGGTAGCGGCCGGCGGTGGGACGGTCCAGGCAGCCGAGGATGTTCATGAGGGTCGACTTGCCGGAGCCCGAAGTCCCCATGATGGCGACGAATTCGCCGCGCCGGATTTCGAGGTTCACGTCACGCAGGGCGTACACGGGGACGGCGCCGGTGTCGTAGACCTTCTCAATGTTCTCAAGCTGAATTACTGGGCTCATGACACTACCTCTTTCCACCCGTAAAGGGCGACCGCGCGGGGGCGGCCGTTGTTTTTGCGCCATTGGCTGGCGGCGGCACTGCGATGGCGTCGCCTTCTTTCAGATCTCCGGAGACGACCTCGGTTTTGACTCCGTCGGTGAGTCCGGTCTGGACGGTAACTGGAGTGAGTTTGCCGGCCGCGACCTTCCAGACGGCAGGGGCCAGGGGCCGGGCTCGCCAAAGCGCGAGGGGCACGGGGGCCGGGGGTTGGAAACGGAGCGCACTATTCGGCACCGTGAGAACGTTGTCGCGCTCGCTGGAGACCACGGTGACGTTGGCGGTCATGCCGGGCTTGAGTTTCAGCGCGGGGTTGGCGACATCGATGACGGCGGTGTAGGTCACGACGTTCTGCACGGTCTGGGGCTCGAGACGGACCTGCGCGATGCGGCCGGGGAAGACGTCGTTGGGGTAAGCGTCCACAGTGAAGCTGACCTTGCTATCGGGGGCGATCTGGCCGACGTCGGCCTCGTCGATGTTGGCGAGGACCTGCATGCGGGTGAGGTCGTTGGCGATCAGGAAGACGGTGGGCGCCTGGAGGCTGGCGGCGACGGTCTGGCCGACGTCCACATTGCGCGCGACGACGACGCCATCGATGGGAGCGGTGACGATGGTGTGATCGAGATTGACCTGGGCCAGATCGACGGCAGCCTTGGCCTGCGCGGACTGCGCCTGGGCCTGACTCACCTGGGAGCGCGCGGCTTGGGCCTGGGCCTTGGCCTGATCGAGCTGGGCGATGGCCTGCTGCTTTTGGGCGGCGGCCTGGTCGAGGGTGGATTGGGCGTCGGGCAGATTCATGGCCGGGGCGGCTCCGAGGGCGACCAACTGGCGGGTGCGGTCGAAGGTCACCTGGGCGTCCTTGAGGGCGGCATCGGTGCGATCGACGTTGGCCTGCGCGGATTGGACGCCGGCATCGGCGGCGGTTACGTTATTCTGCGCGGACTGGACGGTGGCCTGGGTGCTGAGCCAGGTGGCGTTGGCCTGGGCGAGTTGCGCCTGGAACTGGGATGGGTCGAGACGGGCAATCACCTGGCCCTTTTTGACCTGGCTGTTGAAGTCGGCGTGCAGCTCGGAGACGGTGCCGGATACCTCGGTGCCGACTTGCACGGTGGTGACCGCCTGCAAGGTGCCGGTGGCGCTGATGGTGCGGGCGACGGTCTGGCGGCGGACTTTGGCGGTTCCGTACTGCGGCGCGGCGGGCGCGGCGGCGATGCGCCAGGCAGCGGCGGAGGCGGCGAGCAGAGCTACGGCGCCGGCGGCGACGATCCAGCGGCGGCGGGCCTGG
>OMOG01000596.1 GCA_900290305.1 Candidatus Sulfopaludibacter sp. SbA4 | reverse complement strand
GTCTACTACGGAGAGATCGACATAACGTGGAAGACGGATCGCAATATGGTCCGCTTGATCATCAGGCCCAATCGCACAATCGAACTATATCGTCAACGAGATTATCATCTGTCACCAAAGGGAGAATTTGTCCCGATCACTATACAAGACGGCGGCAGAATCGCCGAACAAATAGACTGGCTCACTCGTGAGTAAATGACGCCACTTCCAGAGGACACGGTCGTTTATCGTGCCTCACTAGCCACGTGGACGGCACCGGCGAGCTCGTTTCGCTGGATGCGCTGGGCGACGAAAACTGGTGGCTGCGCGTGCGCGTGCCCGCGGATCTCGACGGGTTCCTGGTCTACAAGGGCTCGATCGCCATCGACGGAATCAGCCTGACGATCGCGTCGCTCGAAAGCGATCTGCTTTCCGTGACCATCATTCCCCACACCTACCGCAACACCACGCTCGCCGGCTACCGCCCCGGAGCGCGCCTGAACCTGGAATGCGACATTCTCGCCAAGCACGTGGAAAAACTGCTGCGCAAGCTGGAAGTGAAGGCGCCGCTCACCGTGGAGAAATTGCGCGAGAACGGGTACTAGCTTAGCTAGCGTAAACGGGACTCTGCCGCAGTGGCGCGAGATCCGGGCCCTGCTCGATCTCCCGAAGCGGATATCCTTTTCGCATGGCGGTCTCGAGGTATGTCAGTGCGGATGGGCGGTCGTGGCAGGCTTCCGCTACTTTGGCGGATTAATAAATCGGCGGCACGCGGCCGGGTGCAGTTGGAGGTCCGGGCGAGGTAGAAGGCCAGGCCAGGGGTTGGCGCTGCCCTCGCTACTTGCCGCGAAATTCCTCGAACCAGTTGTGAACCACGTGGATCGACAACGGCTGCTCTCCCGCCGGCCGGTCCAGGATGACGAACCGCTTGCTGTCAGACGAGACGTCGTACTGCGGATACACGTTGACGCCGCTGGCGCTGACCGAACGAAGATACCGGCTTTCAAACAACCGCGCCGGCGCCCCGCACGAAAAGACCGGCCGCGTGGTGACGCGCACTGCCATGAGCCTGGGCTGCTCGACAAAGAAGATCTCTTTGCCGTCCGGCCTCCAGCGTGGCGCGATTCCCCCGTTGGCCGAGATCTGCCACTTGTTTGCCGCGCTCGGAAAATCGCGCACATAAACCTCGTTCCTGCCCGATTCATCCGACACGTAAACCACATAGTGCCCGTCCGCCGAGAATTGCGCGGCAGCCTCGTCGGAAGCGGTCTTGAGGAAAACCGCCGGCTCGCAGAGGCTTCCGTCCTTGCGGCGTTCGCGGTACATCAAGTCGTTCTTGGTCTCGGGAGAGAACGCCGAGTACTAGTTCGGCGATGGCATCCTGGTCCCGGTCTTTGATTCGGGCCAGCAGGACCGTCACCTCTCCGTTTGGCCGTTCCACGCGCACCTCCGATGTGTTTCTACATTTTAGCCCCTACCAGCCCGGAATTTTGGCCCCATTTTTTTGCTTTTCGCACGTAGTGGCCAGGCATCAAGCCAAAAGAGGAAACCACCATGATCAATCGATATGCTCTTACCGGACTCTGCCGGGCCGCCCGGCCGAAACTGTACCTCGTCCTGGTCCTGTTCCTGGGCCTCGCGGGCGCAGCACAGCGCGGGTGGACACAGACACTGATCTCTATAACAGCCACCGCGCCTTACCCGTCACTGCTTCCGGGCGCGACGGAGCAGCTCACAGCTACGGGCCACTACAGCGATGGTTCGACCCAAGACCTCACCCTTATGGTGACCTGGAGTTCGGAAAATCCAGCCTTCGCGACCGTCACGCCTGGTGGCCTGGTCACAGCGATTGCCGCCGGTCTCGCGCATTTGAACTTCCTTTTCACCGGTACTCCACCCCTGCCTCAGGGCTACGGCATCTACGTGACCGTGGACAAGACCTGCACCCAAGACTCCGACTGTACCGACAGCAATCTCTGCACGCGCGACACGTGCGACCCTTCGACCCTGACTTGCCAGCATACCCTGGTGGTAGATTGCTCAGCCTCCAAGGGCGCCTGCTACCAGCCGGGGGTGTGTGTACCGCCAACCGGCGAGTGCTTGTACGTGCCACTCAGCGACGGCGATAACTGCACGCCGAACCCGACTGACCCATACTGCGCATTCTACAGTTGTGAGAGTCTGGTCTGCACCAAGCAATGTGTCGGCTACACCTTCTCGGGGTTTTTCCCACCTGTCCAGAACTCGCCCATACTGAATGGCGCCAAGGCGGGCAGCGCGATTCCCATCAAGTTCAGCTTGAATGGGGACCAGGGATTGAACATCCTGGCTGAAGGATATCCAACTTCTCAACAGGTCATCTGCGCGAATGTAGGGACGCTGGTGAACTTGCCCTCGGAGACAGTTTCGCCGGGCGCAAGCACGCTGTCGTACGACGCGACGAGCGGTCAGTACGCCTACGTTTGGAAAACCGATAAGGCATGGGCCGGAACGTGCAGGCAATTCGTGCTGCGGTTGACCGACGGCTCGATCCACGTTCCGTATTTCCACTTCAAGTAAGCTCAGGAGGCTAAACATGATCAACCGAACAAACAAAAATCACGTTGCCGGAATGATTCTCGGCGTTACGCTTTTCGCGCTCACTCCAGCCGCTGGCTGGGGCCAGTCGTCCGAACAGGAAATTGCGGCCCTGCGGGCGGAGGTGCAGCAGTTAAAACAAGGCCAGCAGGCCATGCAGAACGATATTGCGGCGATCAAGCAATCGCTGGCTCCCAAGGCCCCTGCACCTTTCCAGGGCGCCGACGTTCCGCTCTCCGGCGACGCCGTTTTGGGATCGAAAGACGCCCGGGTGACGCTGGTCGAGTTCGTCGATTATCAGTGCCCTTTCTGTCAATTGAACTTCAAGGACACGCTGCCCCGGCTCATCAAAGAATACGTGGATACCGGCAAGGTTCGCTATGTTGCCCACGATTTCCCGCTGGTGACCATCCATTCCAACGCTCTCAACGCGGCAGCGGCGGCCCGGTGTGCCGGTGAGCAGGGAAAATACTGGGAGATGCACGACGAACTGTTTGCCAATCAGCGGGCGCTGGATGCTCAGAGTTTGCCCTCCTATGCCCGCCAGATCGGGCTGGACGCAGGAGTGTTCCAGACTTGCGTGGACAATGGAGCGGAGGCCGCGAAGGTCCGTGAGGATCTGGAGACAGGACAGAAAATCGGAATCACCGGGACGCCGGGCTTCCTGCTGGGCCTGACGGATCCAAAGGATCCTTCTCTGCTGAAGGCAACCAAGAAAATCAGCGGCGCCCAGGCGTACAACATCTTCAAGGCGGCGATCGATTCTCTGCTGGAGACGGCGGAGCAGGCCGCGAATCTCCATGAGAAGGCTCTGCAATAGCGATCGAGACTGCTCTCCCGGATGAACGGAATGATCGAGGTGGTTCCAGGTGCCCGGCGCCATCCTCGAGGTCTCCAACACACCCTGGGAACGGATTTTCTCGAGAGAGTCTATTCCGGTGCTTGAACATGTCTTGACGCTCCCACTCTCGCACTCTCCCCGCTCCCTTGCGGAGGTTCGGAATTGGCGATATGATGCCCCGGATTGCAGACCTCTGTGTGGGAGAGGAATCGATGAAACGCCAGAATCTGTCCGGGGCAGTGGTTCTCTTAGCCGCGCTCTCTGCGGCGACGCTGGCCGGTCAAATCATCACCGCATCCGTGGAGGGGATCGTTCTCGATCCCGCCGGGGCCACGGTGCCAGGGGCCAAGCTGCGCGCGACCGACACTGCGACCGGGCTCGAAGCGCGCGCCGTGACCGGGGCCGACGGGCGCTACTCGTTCCCCTCGCTGCCGCCCGGCGGACCGTACACCATCACGATCGAGGCCGCGGGCTTCAACACGGAGGAGCGCACGGGCATCACGCTGCTGGTCAACCAGAATTTGCGGCTCGATTTCACCTTGAAGATCGGGTCCACCACCGAGACCGTTGAGGTCAGCGGCGCCGCTCCGCTGGTGGAATCGACCACGGCCTCGATGGGACAGGTGATTACCTCGGATCGCATTGTCGACCTCCCGCTGAACCAGAGGAATGCGTATTCGCTGATCTTCCTCGCGCCGGGGGTTCAGGGAAGCGTCAGCTTTACATACAACAGCGACAACTTCTCCATCAACGGAGGCCGGCCCGGGAGCACCGATATCCTGGTGGACGGTATTCCCTCGGCGCCGAACCTGGCGAATCCCATCGTCGGCATCGCCGTCTTCCCTCCGGTGGATGCGGTACAGGAATTCAAGGTCCAGACGAGCATGTATTCCGCGGAATTCGGGCGCAGCGGAAGCGGTATCATCAACCTGATCTACAAATCCGGCACCAACCAGTTCCACGGCAGCGCCTACGAATTCCTGCGCAATTCCGACCTGGATTCGAACAGCTTCTACTCGAACAAGAACGGGACGCCGCTCCCTAGTTTCAAGCGCAGCCAGTTCGGAGGAACCCTGGGCGGGCCGGTGGAGATCCCCAAGGTTTACCAGGGCAAGGACAAGACGTTCTTCTTCGTGGACTACGAAGGCCTGCGCCAGGGAAGCGCAACCACCTTGCAGACCACGGTGCCCACGGCCGCGCAGCGCAGCGGGGATTTTTCCCAGACGTTCAATTCGGCGGGCGCGCTGGTCACCATTTACGATCCGAACACGACGGTGGCGCAGGGCTCGGCCTACGTGCGGACTCCCTTTCCGGGCAACCTGATCCCGGCCAACCGGATCGATGCGGTAGCCAAGAACATCGTCCAGTACTATCCGCAGCCGAACGCGTCCGGCCTGCCGTTTTCCGGGACGAACAACTATTACGTCGCGACCACAGGGGTGGAGGACACGAACTCGGTGGATGCCAAGGTGGATGAGAACCTCAGCGACCGAAGCCGCTTCTTCGCGCGGTATTCGCGCCTTAGCCTGAACCAGCCGGCGCCCAAGGAACTGCCTTCGGCCGTGGCGGTGGCGCAGAACTCACCGGACAACCAGGCGCAGACGAACAACAGCGCGGCTTTCGATTACACCCTGACGCTCAGCCCAACCGATCTGCTGGAGTTCCGCTACGGCTTCGCCCGCATCAAGCTGGATTACACCTCCATCAGCCTGGGATTCAATCCCACGCAGCTCGGCTTCCCCAGCGCCATCGCCGCCAATGCGGACCATCTTCTCTTTCCAGGAATCGCGCCGGCGAACTACTACAGTCTCGGCAACCCCGGCCAGGGCGATACGCGCTTTCCAGGGTTCGACAGCCATATCCTGGCGGTGGAGAACACGCGCATTCTGCACGCGCATACGCTGCGGTTCGGCTGGGAAGGCCGGCTGTTTCGCTCCAACGACACGGAGTCGGGCTCCTCGACCGGCAACTTCAGCTTCAGCGCCGCGCTGACCCAAGGCCCCAATCCCAACGCCGCCAGCACCACTGCCGGCAACAGCATCGCGACGCTGCTGCTGGGCGGCGGCAGCGGCTCGATGCTGATCGACTCGAAGGATGGCGCCACCGAGAGCTATTACTTCGCGGCTTTCGTGCAGGACGATTGGAAAGTGTCGCGGAAACTGACCTTGAATGCGGGGCTGCGCTACGACCTCGACCTTCCGCGGACCGAGCGCTATAACCGGATGGAGACCTTCAATCCCACCATCGCGTCGCCGCTCGCCGGACCGGCGGGCATCGCGGGCCTGAAGGGTCGCGGGCCTGAAGGGCGGGACGGTGTTTGCCGGCGTAAACGGCGCCAGCCGGCGCCAGTTCGATCCCCAATGGACGAATTTCGATCCGCGCTTGGGCTTCGCCTACCAGGCAACGCCGAGCACGGTCATCCGCGGGGGATACGGCATATTCTTTGCCGCGACCCTGCGGCCGGCCAACGCGACCATCGGCAACGAGGGCTTCAGCGCCGAGACCGATTACAATTCCAACCCCAACGGCCTGACGCAGTCCTTGTTCCTCAGCAATCCGTTTCCGACCGGATTCAACAAGCCGGTGGGCAATACCCAGGGTCTCCTGACGGGCATTGGAAGCTCGTTCGAGAACCCGGTGACCGGAGACAATACCGTTCCCTACATGGAAAACTGGGATATCGACATCCAGCGCCAGTTGCCGGGAGGCATTCTCATCGACGCCGCTTACGTCGGCAGCCACGGCGTAAACCTGAACAAATCGGGTGAAAACCAGCTTAACCTCGATCAACTGACGCCGGGCATCATCGCGCTTGG
The DNA here is from genome assembly GCA_900290305.1 of Candidatus Sulfopaludibacter sp. SbA4. Taxonomy (GTDB): domain Bacteria; phylum Acidobacteriota; class Terriglobia; order Bryobacterales; family Bryobacteraceae; genus OMOG01. Next base: position 1,162 of record OMOG01000596.1, on the reverse strand, counting down.
GACCAAGCTCCAGCAGAGCGTGGCGAACCCATTCTACGGCATCATCGGCACCGGTCCGGAGGCGAGCGCCACGATTCCGCAGTATTACCTGCTCTCTCCCTTTCCGCAGTTCACCGCCGTGCAGGCTTCGTTTCCAACGGGCGGCTACAGCGATTACAGCGCATTCCAGCTCAAGGTGGAAAAGCGCTTCAGCCACGGCCTGACGACCCTGCTCTCTTTCACGGGCCAGAAGCTGATCGACGATTTTTCCCAGATTTCGAACGTCGGCAATCAGACCGGCGGCATTCAGAACATCTACGATGACCAACAACAGCGGTCCGTCTCCTCGAACGACCAATCGCGGCGCCTGGTGGTCAGCGGCACCTATCAGTTTCCGTTGGGCCGCGGGAAGGACTTCGGCAAGAACTGGAGCCGGCCGGTGGATGCCCTGCTCGGGGGCTGGCAGGTCAACGGCATCTATACCTACACGACCGGTTTTCCGATTTCGGTGACCGCGGCCAACAACTGCACCGGCTGCGGAATCCAGACCTTGCGGCCCAACAACGACGGCCAGAGCGCGGCGCTCAGCGGTTCGGTGTCCGAGCGGCTGAACGGGTATTTCAATACCGCGGTTTTTTCGCAGCCCGCGGCCTTCACATTCGGGAGCGTGGGGCGGACGCTTCCCGACGTGCGCAATCCGTCGGCGCACAATATCGACTTTTCGCTCTTCAAGAGTTTCCGGCCTGTGGAGCGCCTCACCGTGGAATTTCGCGCCGAAGCGTACAACCTGCTCAACCAGGTGGTTTTCGGCGGACCCGGCACCGGCATCAATTCCAATACGTTCGGCGTCATCAGCTCACAGGCGAACGGGCCGCGGACCATCCAATTTGCGCTGAAGCTGCTCTTCTAGCCCGACTTTCGCAAGTTTGAGAGGGTAGGGCACCGGTGGAAAGGCTCCGCAGGCATGTTAAACAATGGTTTCGCGTCTGACGCGCGCCGATTTATTGCTAGATGAAGGAATGGGTACAGTTAAAGCGAGAAGCGCCATCGTCCCGCGAGTATCCAACCGCGCGAATGGAGCACAAGTTTGGGCGCCGAAGTCAATACTGCCAGTTCCTTGGAAAGAAGCAGAATTGGCCGCCGATGAACGCCGATCAACGCGGATAGCGCAGGATTCTTATCG
>OMOG01000160.1:193-29700 GCA_900290305.1 Candidatus Sulfopaludibacter sp. SbA4 | reverse complement strand
GGGGTGCCCTCTGGGCCCGTGCCTGCCGGGGTACCCTCTGGGTCGGGCACTCATGCCGACGCCCGTCTCCGACAGTGTGTCACAACCGGGAAGAGGTGTCGAGACGCCCGGAACGGGTCCGCAAGCTGGAAGTCTCGACACGGCAGGCACGAGTGCCTGCGCCACATCGGCCGGCCGATCGATGACAAATCCGGGCTAAGTCCTTTCGCCCGGTGCATGCTGCGCCGATCCGCCATCCCAGGACAAATCCAGGCTCAGCAATTGGTCGGACCGTACCTCCTCGAAACGGAGTTCCGCCCGGCTGGGACCCGCCAGCCAATTGTTGCGGAGAACCGAAAAAGCGGCTGCGATTCCGAGGCCCGCCACCACGCCGGCGCTGGCCAAAGGGCTTTTCAGGGCGTCCTGCTCGTTCACGGCAGCCTCCGTGACTCCAGTCAGGACGACTGCCATCGAGAGCCAGAAAGTGAGATGGAGATTCGATTTTCCCGGTAGATAGGAACAGGTAAACGGGATCCTCTGAACGCCGTCGAACGAGAACTCGGCCAGTGTGATGCCGAGTAGCGCGAGCACCGCCAGGTGCACCGCGGCCGGCCTCCACGGCCAGAGCGCAAAGAGAAACGCCGCCGAGAGCAGCCACGCCGGCGCCACCGATAGCGCCCAAAGCGCCCGCCGCCGCGCTCGCAAGCACGCCCGCCCCGCGCCGAACGGCATCCCCCGGAAAATCCAATTGGCGCGCAGGTCCAGCGGCAGCGAGAACACCACGCGAGCGCCCACCACGCAGCATCCCATCAGCAGGATCGTGGATGCCAGCAGCGGGACGGACGGCTGATGCCAAAGATCGTATGCAGCCGGAAGTTCCTCTCCGGAGGGCGCATTCACAAACAGGATCGCGAAGGCCAGACCGGCCCCCAGGTAGAAGGCGAAAATCATGCGATGCTGGCGGCTGCGGAGCAGGCTGCGAACACTAAATTGCACGATGGCGGATTCGAATGAGCCGCTGAGGCGCGACAGCCAGCGGCATTGGAAGCCGAGGGGCAACCTGCCAGAGAAGCCGGGGGCGATATCGGGCTCCTCCACGATTTTGCGCAGTGTGCGGAGATACGAAGCCGCATAGGCCGCGCCGGTGACGCAAACGGCGACAGTCAGAGCGATCCAGGCGCGGCGCGCGAATGGCCCGAGCGCCGGATGCAGCGAGCCGCTCAACTGCTGATACATGCCCACGAACCAATACGAGGGAATCCAGGAAATCCAGCTTTGCCGCGGGCCGGCCACCAGCACCGTGGCCGGCGATCGCTGCAAAAAATACCCACTCACCAACAGACAGAAGACCGCGAGCTGCAAAAACGCGGAGGCGCGCAGAAACCATCGCCGGGGAAGCAACTGCGCGGCGAAGCCCTGCAGGCCGAGCACCGAGCAGTACATGAACGCACCGGCCGCCAGCATCGTGATCCAGTAGGCGAAGAAGGAACGGATGGGGCCCGCGGCCGGAACCGTGACGGGCGTGAGCGACAGGGCCGGTTCGCCGGCGAGGCGCTGCCGGACATGCTCGCCCAGAAACCCGATGATCGGGAATGTGACCGGGTAGGCATTCAGCAAAACCACGGCAGCGAAATCGCGGCGCGGGTCGAAGCAGGCATAGCTGGTGAAGCCCCCTGTGGCGCCGTTGTGCTCGTAGACGCCGTTATCGCGGTCGTATATCCAGGCAAGCGCGATGCGCACGCTGCCCGCCACGTTGGCGCGCAGCCGCTGCGATTGAACCAGGGCCGCGGGAAACGGTGCCCGTGCGGGATGCATTTGGGCTTCGAGGTACGCGAGCATGTCGCCGGCGGTAGAGCGGATGCCGCCCGCGCTGGCGAAGGCGTCCAGGTCCCACGCCGGAGTCGGGCGGCGCTGGCCGTCGTGGCCCTGCAGGAAGCGCCCACGCTGTTCGGNNCGTGTCCTTCATCCCGAGCGGGCCGGTAATCTCGCGTTGCAGAAGCTCCGCATAGCTGGCGCGCGCGCGATTGGCCAGCGCCGCCCCCAGCACCGTGAAGCCGAGATTGCTGTAAACAAAATGCGTCTTGGCGGGCTTTCCGACGCCGTGCCGCCTGATGAAATTGTATAGATCGGAAGTGCGATAGCTGGTGAACTTCTCGCGCAGGTCGCCTGTGCCCGGATTATCGGGCATGGGCGGCAGGCCGGAGTGGTGAGTGGCCAGGTCGAGCAGGGTGATCTCAAACCCCGCGGGCGCCGCCGCGACGCCCGGGGGCAGCAACTCGCGGACGGGATCGCGAAGGTCGAGTTTCCCTTGCACCGCCATTTGCGCCAACAGCAAGCCGGTGAACGTTTTGCTGATGGAGCCGATCTCGAAAAGCGAATCGGGCTTCGCGGCGCCGTAGGTCAGGATGCGCCGCACGCCGTGCTCCGAGACGCCGATGACGATGCCCGCGCCGCCGTCCGCGGCCACCAGATCCAGCCTGGGCAGCATCGCTGCGATATCGCGGTCCATCACCGAGGCGAAATCCGCGGCCCGCACCGGCGGCAGTGGCGGCTCGAAAACCAGGGCCGGAGCGGGCGCGGAATCGAACTGCGCCAGCGCCAGCGGCCAGGCGATGCCCGCCAGCACGTGCAGAGCCGCCAGAGTGAGGCCCAGCGCGCTCCCTACCGCCGCGACTTTCGCCAGAAACATCGTGCCCCCGCGGACGGGCAGAGGGGCCAGCACCAGGACGTCGCGGCGGTCCGGAAATGTGGATTCCCAACTCAGCACCGCGAACAGGCCCACCACCAGCATGGTGGTGGCGATCAGGAAATGCTCCATGTTCCAGGCGCCTATCATCTTTACCAGCGGAGATAGCCGGTCGCCCCCCATGCTGGCGGCCCAAATCCCGGCATACCCCGCCAGGAGCACGCTACCGAAAATCAGCAGCGAGGCGAACTGCCCCAGCAGTGTGCGGCTGTCGCCCTCCGCGTGCGCGGAGAGCAGTTCCAGATCGACAATCCGGAAAAGGAACTCGCGGTACAGGACGCGGAATTGGAGTTTCTTCACACCGTCGCCTCATGCGCGAATCAGGTTGGCGATTTCGCGCGAAACCGCCGCCGTGTCCTGCTCCACGGCCAGTTGCGAGAAAACGTCTTCCAGGGTTGCAGCCGAGCGCAGAACCCGCAGATGCTCGATGGAATCGTCGGCTACGACTTTGCCGCGGTGCAGGATGACCACGCGCGAGGAAACGCGTTCCACGGTTTCCAGCTCATGCGAGCTGAAGAGAATCACCTTGCCGCGCGCCGCCAGCTCCTGCACCAGGCTGCGGAGAATCAGCCCGGAGGATACGTCGAGCCCGGAAAACGGCTCGTCCAGCAGCAGAAGATCGGGATCGTGCAGCAGCGCCCCGGCCAGCAGGATCTTCTGACGCATGCCTTTCGAATAGGCCGAGATGGGCGAGTGCCGGTCGGAGTGGAGCGACAGAAGGCGCAGCAGTCCGTCGATGCGTTCCGCCGTGCGCTTCGCGGGCAAGCCGCGCAGTTGGGCGACCATCAACAGGTATTCGAGGCCGCTCAGATGGGCGTAGAGATGCGGCTCTTCCGGCACGTAGCCCGTGCGCCGTTTGTGGGCGATGAGATCGTGGCGAATGGGCTCGCCGCGGAAGAGGATTTCGCCCGAGCCGATCTCGATGAGCCCGGCAATCATCTTCATGGTGGTGGATTTGCCGGAGCCGTTGGGACCCAGGTAGCCGGTGATTTCGCCCGCCGGGGCAGAGAAGCTGACGTTGTCTACGGCTAGCACGCCGGGGAAACGCTTGGATACGTTGCGCAGTTCGAGCGTCATCGCGGCCGCACCCCCGCGGCTTCGGAACTCGGCAATCCCGAGCGAAAAAGGCCGCTCCACGAATCCCCCAGGCGCAGCCATTGTGCCTGCTCGGAATAACTGGCCGGCATCCCCGAAATCTGCAGCAGCCCATGTCCGCGCGAGCACATCGATTCGCTGCCATACCATTCCAGGAACGTCTCCGAGGGAGTGCCGATGCGAATCGGATCGTTGGTCAATCGTAGGCAGACCGGGCAGCGGCGCTGCTGGTCCGCAAAGACCCAGCGGATGGTGAAGGTCCAGATCGCGGACATCGCCACCTGCGGCGCGAATGGCGCCACGGGCCCGATCAGGAACCCAAGCACCAGTCCGCACAACAGAATCGGCTGGACGAGCGCGATCTTCAACCCGAGAAAAATCCCCAGGCGCAGCCGGCCGGTCCAGGGCACCGGATGCGGATCGGCGGCGGCCCTCCCCATCGCCATCCGTATGGCCGGAAAAAGCAGGCAGGAAAGCATGAGCGTCGCCATGCATCCCTCCGGCAGTTCGCGAATTCCCATGTGCCAGGACGGCGGCCCTCGGCGCGGGGCCGGCAGGAGAGCCACGATCAGGCTGCTCACTGCCGCGCATGCGGCCAGGAAGGCAAGGCAACCGAGCGGAGATTCCAGGCAGGCTTGGATCGGCTTCGCCGGGCTGAGGTTATTCCGCCTCAACCACAGTGCGTCCCGGAAAGCACCCAAACAGAACCGCGTCGCCCCGCGCCGCGGGACATACCAGAGTTCCGATCGCCACTCCTCGAGCCACTCGGCGCGTTGGTCGCCGGGCGCGAGGAAAGATGCGGCGCGAAGGATCGTGCGCTGCAGCCATGCGCTGTTCATACGTCCTGCATCTCCTCGGGAGTCAGCTTGGCCAGCAACGGATAGCGTTTCCGCGAGGCCTCCAGCACCGCTTCCCCGCCCCGCGTGAGCTTGTAGTACTTGCGCGGAGGCCGTAGCGCCGCGTCCGCGATCGACTGGCGCTCCCAATGCGATCGAATCAACTGGTCGCGCTCCAGCCGCCGCATCGCCGGGTAGACCGTTCCGCTGGGAAGCCCCGTCACCTCCATCACGGTGTATCCATAGATATAGCCGGAACCGATGGCCTGCAGGATCATGGCCGAAGTGTGGGAGAGTCGTGGCCCGTCTGCCATACTCCGAGTATACCTATGTAGTATTCTACTTGGCAAGCGCAAGTTCACTTTGATCTTCAGAACCTGGACAACCGGCTTCAGCCGGCCCTGGAGATTGGCCATTTCTGCCGAGTCCGAGGTGGGACAGGCGATCGTTTTTTGTCGCCTGTCACCGCCGGGCTTTTAGCCCGGCGCTTGGAGTTTGTACCTTTTGTCGAGCCAGAGGTAGGCATGCTTCAGCCTGCTCCGTGGCGCACGCTCTCAGCGTGCCGCGTCGACACTCATGTCGACGCTCCTTCTTGGTGGGGCGGGGATTTCATCCTGCCGCAGCCGCCGGAACGGCGACGGTGTGCGCATCCAGGCCGGGGAATTCGGTCAGAATGCGATCGCCGCCGTGTCCCAGCTTGATGATAAGCGTTTCAAGAGATCACCGGCATTGCCTGATAGGGTGCGAATCGGGCGCCGGCTGGTCTGTCCCAACGCGATCAATTGACCCGCGGACCGCCGCCGCCGTGCTTGCGCATGTATACCTGGAACTTCTTTTTGGCTCGCTGCATTTTCCACTGCCGATAAGCCCCGCCCAGGTCGGGCATCTTCCAGAGTGGGATCCGCCCCTTCAGGTAGACGTAGGAAAAGGCCGCTCCACCCAGGTGCGCCACCGTGCTCACCCCGGTATTGGGACCGAACGTGACCAGGATCTCTATCGCCACGAAGATCATGACCGCGTACTTGGCCTTCATCGGGAAGAGGAAAAACATCAGGATGATGGTGTCCGGGAACAGGACCCCGAAAGCCACCAGGAGGCCGAAGACCCCGCCGGATGCGCCCAGGGTCGGAGTGCTCCAGTCGCCCACCAGCATGTTCACGATCAGGACGCAGACGCCTGCGGCAACACCACAGAGAAAGTAGAATTTCAGAAACCGCCGCATGCCCCAGGCCTGCTCGACGGACATGCCGAACATCCACAACGCCAGCATGTTGAACAACAGGTGCATCAGCCCGAAATGCACGAACATGTAGGTGAACACCTGCCAGATCATCAGGTTCTTCACGGCCTGCACGGCGCTCAACGCCAAGAACGCGAGGACGGGGCCTTGCAGCGTGCGTCCACCGAGGTAGCACACCAGGAAGACGGCGGTGTTGGCGATGAGCAGCCATTTGACGCCTTGCGGCAGATATCCGTATAAGCCGGATGTGGTGCGGAATGACCGGGCTCGAGGCATGGGTCTCTGAACCTAGAATATCAGAAGACGGATTCCGCCTCGTTCAGGAAGCAGCGGCGTCTCCGCCTCTTCCATAGCGGTTCAGCAAGTGGGCGCACGTTTGCAGCAGGGCCGCCGCCCCAAGCCATACCTGCCAGTGAGAGAATAAACCCGAGGGAATGGCAAAGCTGTTGGTCCAATTCAAGTCCGCCGCCGCGCGCCACAGGGCCAGGAAAAACGAGATCACGCCGGCGGGGGTGAGCAAGGCTGCCACGGCCGACGCAACCCGCCGGTTCTTGCCCCGGCGGAGGGCCACCATGGGGCCCGGTCCAAATCGGATCTTTACCAACATTTTCGCAAACCGGAACGCTGATACCAATTTTACTGCTTTTGCGCTAGATTATACATTTCGACAGAAACGAGGGAATGATGAGAACTTTTAAGACCGCCATATTCGGCACCGGCTTCGTGGGACGCGTCCACCTGGAAGGCATCCGGAGGCTGGGCTACGTGCACCTCTACGCCATCGGCGAGCCCCAGATCGAGAAGGCCAACCAACTTGCCGCGGAATTCGGCGTGGAGAAGACCGACGCCGACTACCGCCGCATCCTGGAAGACCCCGCCGTGGACGCCGTGCACGTTTGTACACCCAACTTCATGCACTTCCCCATCGCCAAGGACGCGCTCCAGGCCGGGAAGCACGTGATTTGCGAAAAGCCCCTGGCCACCTCGGTGGCCGAGGCGAAGGAGCTCGTGGCCCTGGCCGCCGAGACCAAACGCCGCAACGCCACCTTTCACAATCTGCGCTTCTACCCCATGGTGCAGCAAATGCGGCGCATGCGCGAGGATGGCGACCTGGGCGAGATCCTGGTGGTGCAGGGCACCTATTCCCAGGACTGGCTGCTCTACGACACGGACTGGAACTGGCGCCTGGAATCCAAACACAACGGTCCGTCGCGCTGCATGGCGGATATCGGCTCGCATTGGTGCGACATGGCGGAGCACGTGACCGGCCTCCGCATCACCTCGCTGTGCGCCGACCTGCAAACCTTCCACGAGACGCGCAAGCAGCCCAAGGGACCCATCGAGACCTTCGCCGGCAAGACCCTGAAGCCCGAAGACTACATCGAGACCAAGATCGATACCGAAGATTTCGGCGCGGTGGTATTCCGCATGGGCGAGCGCACGCGCGGCGCGTTCACCGCGAGCCAGGTTTCGGCGGGCCGCAAGAACATGCTGAACATCGAGGTCTACGGCACCAAGGGCGGCGTATCCTGGAACCAGGAGCGGCCCGACGAATTGTGGATCGGGCAGCGCAACTCGAGCAACCAGATCATCATCAAGGACCCGTCGCTGCTGAAGCCCGCCGCCAAGTCGTACGCCGACCTGCCGGGCGGCCACAGCGAAGGCTACGACGATACCTTCAAGCAGGTGTTCCGGCGTTTCTACCAATCCATCGCGGACCCGGCCGCCGAGCCGCAGTACCCGCAATTCGCCGACGGACTCCGGCAACTCACGATCCTCGAAGCGGAGTTACAAAGTAATCAGACGCGGGGTTGGGTGAACGTGCCGGCGTTTCAGGCGGCCACGACATAGATCGTCGGCCTGCCGTAGTACGATTCCGCCTCACCGCCAAAACCCGGTCACAAGGGCACACGCTAAAATTCGTTAATCTTCGGCGCTGATTCTATCCCCCGTGTTCTTCACGATGCCCGGGACCTGCAACGGCACATACCTGAGTCATGATCGTGACCTCGTCACCACCCGCTCCCCTACGCGATTCCGTTTCCCGGTACCCCGATAGCGGGGTCACCGCGCCGCGCCCGAGAAATCCGCCGCGATCCGTCTCGTCACCAAGTCTCGCACTCGCTCATCGAGTAACGTCGACGCGAGGCGTCCCTCCAGCACATTGCGTCGCACCATGGCATTGCGCGCCAGCGCCCTCGTGAACTCCCGATCCTTCTCCCGTCCCGCCGCGTACTTGGCAATCGCCAGGTCATGAACTTCCAGGCACCAGCCCCTCACGAATCGCGTATTCTCCCCCGTCACGAGTATCAACCGATCCCGCCACCCTTCGGGCAAGATCGCCGTGGTCTCATCGACCCCGTGGGCGAAATAACCGAACGCACGCTCGAATGGCGAGCCTTGCCCGATCGCGGCATCGATCATGTCGGTTCGCTCGGCATGTGCGCGAGGAAACACGTCCGCCTCGCTCGAGACCAGTAACTCCGCGGGCGCGTCCGGGAACTCGCCCAGGATCGACTGACTCCCAATGACCACAATGTCGTTCACATCGGCGATCGTTCCCGCCGCCCTGATGATATGCTCCAACTGCACGCGCGTCATGAGCCCTCGGCCTTTCCAAGCGTAAAGCGCTCATAAACGGCCCGGCGTTCGGCAGTGTCCAGAACGCCGGCGAACGGAGAGGACTGCCGCATTGCCGTCATTCGCTCGCTCTCCTCCACAAGCAGATCCAGAACCTCCGCCAGCGGCCGATTCAGTATCTCCCGCCAGGCATCCCAGTACGGCTGCGAGCGCCCTTGCGCCAGCGACCATCGATCCAGATTCTCGCGCGCAATCTGAATCAGCGCCGGACTCACGCGCAGTTTCTCCGCGATGGCGCGATGCATTGCCAGGCTCCGTCGATCCAGCCGCTGGTGCCCTCGAAACTCACTCATACCAGTACTATCATAAGCTCGCGCGCAGTAAGATATATTTATGGAACAGGTTACTGTATCCTCAAAGGGCTGGATCGCGATTCCTCCGTCAGTCCGGGATGCCCTGAACTTGTCGGAAGGTGCCCGGCTCAATCTCGACGTGCGGGGCCAGGAAATTGTGCTCTCGAAGGAGCCCGCCTGGAGAAAACTACGCGGCCCCGGCTTGATGAGCGCGTTCGCCACCTTCCGGAAACAGGAGCGAGAGCGTGAAGACTCGCGTTCTTGATTCATGGGCAATTCTGGAGTGGATCAGCGGCCGCCAGCCCGCCACCGATCTCCTCGGAAACCTGCTCTCGGATGCCGAGGAGGGCCCAGCCCGGCTGTTGATGAGCGCGATCAACGTCGGCGAGGTCTACTACTTCCTCCGGAAAAATCACAGCGAGGCGCTCGCCGAGTCCTGGCGCGAATCCTCGCGCACGCTGCCGGTGACCATCGAAGTGCCCACGGGCGACGACATCTGGAACGCCGCGTCTCTGAAGGGCCGGTTTCCCATTTCGCACGCCGATGTCTCGATGCCTATGACGACGTAGGGCTGCCCCAGTGTCAAATCCGGAAACCGTGGATTCTTCCCTCGCAGTTTGACGATCATGGCCGATTATTCATACCAATGATACTCGAAGCGCTGGCGACACCAAGGCGGGCTTGAGACGATAAACTAACGCATATGGAAACGATTTCAGCTAACGAGACCATCGTGAGGGCCCCCGACATTCTCCGAGGAACTCCGGTGTTTCGTGGAACGCGTGTCCCATTCCAGGCTCTGCTCGATTACCTGGAAGGGGGGGAGACCCTCGATGAGTTCCTTGACGACTTGCCCACGGTATCCAGGGAAGCCGCGGTCGCCGCCCTGGAATTCGCAAAGTCGCTGCTGGTTGGCCAACTGGGATGATTGCGTGGCCGGCGTGTAGAAACCGGCCTACGCCACCTTGCCGGCAGTTGCCAGCCGTTGGTTCACGACTTGCCAGAAGGTTTTCACGGCCTTGGGCCGGTCATCGAAAAAGTCCTCGAAGAAACCGGGATGATTCAGCGGGGCCGGATAGGCGTAGCGCTCGCCGTCGTCACCGTACTCCATGACCCAGTCCCCAGGCTCGCGAGCGTCGAGTACCTTGAATGCGCCAGGGGGATAGAGATAGGGTCGCCCACCGTCATTCAGGATTCGAAATTCATCGCCCTCGATGCCTATGACGACGTAGGGCTGCCCGGGAGTTAGATCTCGATACCTCGGACTCCTCCGTCGCAATTCGACCGTCATGGCTGCGGGACCTGTTTCCGTTTCAGTTCAAACTTCCCGATTCCGGGATGCTCATACCAATGATACTCGAAGTGCTGGCCCTCGATCTCGAACACGGGGCTGCTCTTCTTGATCCAGTTTGACGCCTTCCCTCCGTAGCGGGCCACCAGGCGATGCACATCTCGAATCCGCTTGCCCTTGGCAATGACGCGGGCTTGCGCCAGGAGCCGGCTGCTCAGTGTGAAAATGTTGCACCTCTGAAATCTTCGCGGTTCAGGGCTGGGGCTACCTTTTGTCTACCGAGTCATGGTGCTCAACCCGTCGGCGCGAGACCAGACGCGGTGTCCAGGAAGGTCCGGACGCCTGCCTGGGACGCGGCCAGTGCCACGCCACCTTCAACGTTCAGCGTCCTTTGATGATTTCGGTGCCTTCGACACGATCCTCAAGTTGGAATCGGACTCGTCAAAGATGACGTACGCCGAGGTATTCGATCTCTGCAACAAGAGCATCGAGGCCAGAACTATTCTGGGTCTTTCTTGAAGATCACCACCGGCGCGGTTACGCCCTTGAGGATCACCACCGGCGCGGTTATGCCGCTGGCGTGGGAGACGGTGCCGCTGCCGGCGAAATCGGCCCTAGTGACGACGTCGCGGTTGCTCGACCTCGCGTCGCCTCCGGACCAGCGAAAGCACCACGAGCGTGATCGGCACCGATCACGCCAGGGCTGACGCCAGATCCCTTTTCCACAAGGACCAAGGGGTGCCCGGCCCAGTCGGCCCATCCAAACGACCAGAGACCCCACACCGGGGCAAACTGCAGGAGCCCGTTTGCCCCGTTAGGGAGGACATTCTGTTTCTGATGACATCTAGTCAAGCCTGCGGGGGAATCTTCTCAAAATTCTTCACTTCTCCGGCGCCGGACGACGGTTTGCAGGAATAAACTGTGGGTTTTAGTCCATATTTCCGTTCGTACGCCCCGGTAATCTCCTGACTGAACCCACTAACCGCGTCCGGCCGGAGCATGGTAACTGTACATCCGCCGAATCCACCGCCTGTCATTCGTGCGCCCAACACACCCTCGATTCCCAGTGCCGTGTCCACCAGGAAATCCAGCTCCTCGCAACTCACTTCGTAGTCATACTGCAAACTGCGGTGCGATTCCACCAGCAGCTTGCCCATCAGCGCCAGGTCGCCGCGCTCGCTGGCGTCCACGAAGCGCTCCACCCGATCGTCCTCCGTCACCACGTGCCGCGCCCGCCGCCGCACCACTTCCGGCAACCGATTCGCCACCGATTCGAACTGCGCCACCGATACATCGCGCAGGCTGGCCACCTCCGGAATCTGCTGCCGGATTCCTTCCACCGCCGCGGCGCACTCCGCGACCCGCTCCTTGTACGCCGAGCCCGCCAGCGCGTGCTTCACCATGGTGTTGGCGGCCAGGAACGTGATGCCCGCGGGCAGTTGCACGTCGCGGTGCTCCAGGCTGCGGCAATCGATCTCCACCGCGCTGTTCTCGCGCCCGAACACCGAGATGTACTGATCCATGATGCCGCACGGCATGCCGACGAAATTCCTCTCGGCGCGCTGGCACAAACGCGCCAGCTTGAGCGGCTCCAACTCGCGCCCGTTCAGGAACGCCAGCGCCCCGGAAACTTCCAGCGCCGCCGACGAGCTCAGGCCCGAGCCTTCCGGCACCGTGCTGCGGATCGACAGGTTCGCCGGCTCCACGAAAAAACCCTCGCGGATCAACTCCTGGGCCACTCCCACCGGATAGTCCGTCCACTGGTGCGCGGGCAGCTCCGCGCCGATCCGGGCCGCGTCCCATTCGCGCATCTCGTCCCGGTGTTCGGAGTACATGCGCAGCTTGCCGTCCGCCGACGGGGCAACCGCAATGTAACAGGCCAGATCCAGCGCCACCGGCATCACGAACCCCAGGTTGTAGTCGGTGTGCTCGCCGATCAGGTTGACGCGCCCGGGCGCGCGGAAGACGCGGACGCCTTCCGCCGATCCATACACCTCCCGGAACCGATCGATCATGAGTGGCTGCGCCCCGCGCGCCACGCCATCACCAGCAGGAAGGCGCCAAATACCGTCATGGCGGCGCCGCAATACAGGTTGACGTTGGCGTCCGTCAGGGCCGCGCGCATATCGGGCGCGATGATTCCCATCCCCAGCAGGATGACGCCTAGCAAAGCAAAGAACAGGCCCGAAGGCACTCTCAAGTCGAGCATATTATGCGAACCAGATATTCAGAAGAATCAGCAGCACTACCACCAGCACGGCCAGGGGCGCCGGCCGCTGGTACCACTTCGCCGTCGCGTCGTGCGGCACTTTCGTCAATCCGTAGACCAGCCCTTCCATCTCGCGGTCCGGCCGCGGCCGCCCCAGCATGCTGATCGCGATGGTCACCACAAAGCAGGTGGTCCACGCGACAATCGCGATCCAGAAATTCTGCGCCATGGCCGACGAGAAACTGTAGACGTGGCCGAACCAACCGCCCTTGCCTTCGGCCACCGTCAGACACAGGGTGGCCACCGCGGCGCTGGTGCCCGTGATCAGCCCCACGAACGCGCCGTTGGCGGTCGCGCGCTTCCAGAACATGCCCAGCACGAAGGTGGCGAACAACGGCGCGTTCACCACGCCGAACACGAGCTGCAGCAGGTCCATGATGTTGCTGTATCGGCGCGCGTAATAGGCGGCGCCGATCGAGAGCACCACGCCCACGATCGTGGTGAGCCGCCCGACCTTCAGGTAGTGTGCGTCCGGCGCGCCGCGCCTGATATGGGTTTGGTAGATGTCGTACGTCCACACGGTGTTGAACGCCGTCACGTTTCCCGCCATGCCCGACATGAACGACGCCATCAGCCCGGTGAGCCCCACTCCCAGCATTCCCGCCGGGTAAAACTTCGCCATCAGGGTGGTCAGCACCTGGTTGTAATCGTACCCGCCGTCCTTCATCGGAAGGTCGTAGCCCAGGCTCATTTTGGAAAGCGCCAGGGCCGCGATGCCGGGAAGAATCACCACGAACGGCAGGAACATTTTCGGCAGCGCTCCGATCAGCGGAGTGCGCCGCGCCGCCGACATCGATTCGGCCGCCATGGCGCGCTGCACCACCAGGAAATTCGTGCACCAGTAGCCGAACGACAGGACGAAGCCCAGGCCCGCCACCATGGAGAAGAGTCCCGCCCCCATGGGATTTTCGCTGGCGCTGCCCATGTACTTCCAGGCGTGGGTCATCACCGGCTCGACGCGCGATTGAATGCCCGCCCATCCGCCCGCTTTCACCACCGACATCAGCGCCAGCGGCGCGAAGCCCGCCACGATCAGCAGAAACTGAAGCACCTCATTGTATATGGCGCTGGTGAGGCCGCCCAGAAACGTGTAGGCCAGCACGATGGCCGCCGAGCACAGCACCGAGGTCGAAAAGTCCCATCCCAGCACCAATTGCAGCAGCAGCCCCAGCGCATACATCGAGATGCCCGACGAGAACACCGTCATCACCGCGAACGTGCACGCGTTGAACGTGCGGGTCTTCTCGTCGAAACGCATCTTGAGGTATTCCGGCACGGAGCGGGCCTTGCTGCCGTAGTAAAAAGGCATCATGAAGAGGCCCATGAACAGGATTGCGGGAATGGCGCCGATCCAGTAGAAGTGCGCCGTCATGATGCCGTATTTGGCGCCCGAGGCCGACATGCCGATGAGTTCCTGCGCGCCCAGGTTGGCCGCGATGAAGGCCAGGCTGGTGATCCATACCGGAACGCCGTGGCCGGAGAGAAGGAAATCGCCGCTGGTGGAGATTTTCTTGCGAAGCCTCCACCCGATGCCCAGGACAAAGGCGAAATAAAGAAACAGGATGAAATAATCAACTGGAGCAAGCTTCAAGGTTTGGCTCCCGTTTTACCGCGAAGTTTCACAGTAGCACAGGCATTCCTGCCTGTGTTCCTGCGCAGTGCCACAGGCATTCCTGCCTGTGTTTGTTGGCACGACCCTCACGAAAACCGCGTCCGCTTCCAAAGCAGCGTCCCGCACAACACCAACAAAACCAAAGTGGCTGCGCTCAGCACCGTCATCCAGAAAAGGTTCACCGAAAGCGGCTGCCGCCGGGCGCCCGATCCCAACCACACGAACATCCCCGCGGCCCCCACACCAATCAGAAACTCCCACCAATGGCGCGGCGACTGCTCCCGCGACAGCGGATCGTCGCCTTGCAGGATGGCGGCCACGCGATCGGGCTCCAGATGGTAGCGGCTGCACTCGCGCTCCATCGCCTTCTTCCATGAGGCCTGCTCCGATGCTGGCGCTTCGGCGAAGCTGATGGCCGTGGCGCCCAGAATCATGATCAGCGATCCCGCCACCACCAGCACCCGGGCCGTGGCGCCCAGCCCGCTAAGCTCGCCGAAGACCAGCGCGCCCCAGGCCAGGCCCCAAAGCTGGTTGGTATTGGAGAGAGGGATGCCGCGCCCGATCCCGATATACTTGGCCGCGTACTGCTGGAACAGGTCGCCCAGAACCCAGCAGAACCCGCCCAGGAACAGCCAGAACAGCGCCGGCCGCGCGCGCCCCAGCTCCGCCAGCACATTCTGCAGCCCGCCCCGGAACACCAGCGCCATGGCCGCCGTGGTCCCCAGCTCGCCGAACGTGAACACCGTGACGAAGGAAAGCGGGTTCATGCCGCTGATGTACGCCTTGCGATAGGGAATGTACATCGTGCCCCAAAGCGCGCCCGCGCCCAGCGCCGCCAGGATTCCCAATGTGGCCGCGCGCTCGGGCGCGTCCGGCGCCTGGTGCGAAGTGGTGGCGTACGCCAGCACGCACGCTCCCACCACAATGGCCGCCGCGCCGCCCAGGACCTTCAGCCAGTGGCGCGCGCCGCAGTCGCGCAGCTCATTGAACAGCAGCCAGCCCCAGAACAGTCCCACCAGGCTGTTGGTATTCCACAGCGGAAACGCGATGGAGAGTCCCACATTGCGGATGGCGAAGACCGTGAGCGTGTTGGCCACGGCCCACAACATTCCAGCCAGGATGGCCCAGATGACCAGGTGCGCTTTCTCCTTGAGATCCAGGAGAATGTAGCCCGTGCCCTTGAGCATCATGGGCACCGTCCAGCGCGCCACGAACACGCCCGCCACCATGCCGAGCGAAATCAGAAAGGGCGAGAAGCCCACCGTCACCAGCTTCGTGGGCGCTTCAGCGGCCCCCAGCCACGCGCCGGCGCCGAGCCCGCATGCCACGCCGAGGCGATGCAGGTCGCGGGAGGAGAGCCGTGTCATCGCACCATCTCCAACACGCAGAAGCCCAGGACGAGGACGGCTACCGGCACCCAAAACTGGACATCGGTAAGGATGGACTTGGCGACTGATGGTTTCAAGACTCCGATTATAAGCCGGTTCGTGGGGCAGGATTTTATCCTGCAGGCCGATTTGCAATCGGCCCCGCTTCGAGTCGCAAAGTTTCTGGTGAAATGCCCGCAGGGCCGCTGCGCCGATCCGGTGCTGTAACAAGCGCTCGTTTCCAGCAGCACGTAGTTGTTGTTGAGCAACCTGCCATCATGCTGTCATCCATCCTGCACCCGCCCCTTCCACTTCCCGCCCGATCCGCGCCAGTACGACACCGCCGAGTGCACCGTCGCTCCCAGGTAAAACGCGGCGACCGCCGGCAGCAGCGGCGCCCAAAGAGGCGAGCGCCGGTAGTAGCGCAGGGCCGGGAAGTAGGCCGCCGACATCGTCATCCAGGTACAGATCCCGATCGCCCTCGCCCATCCGCCGCCCGCGATCGCCAGAACCGGCGGCGCTGCGTACGTAATCGCCAGGCCGAGCACCGTCCCGAGCAGCAGCAGCGCCGAGTGATGCAACTGGGTAAACGCGCTGCGCGAAATCATGCTCCCGATTTCGCCGAACGTGGCATATTCGCGGATGCTGCGGGTGCCGGCGCTCAGCCCCAGCCACACTCGCCCGCCGCGGCCCTTCACGGCCCGCGCCAGCGCGCAGTCGTCGATCAGCTCGCCCGCAATCGACCGGATGCCGCCGATGCGCTCCAGCGCCGCGCGGCGAATCAGCATGCAACCGCCCGCCGCTCCGGCGGTCGTGTGGCGCGCGCTTGAAATCCAAGCCGGCGGGTACAGCAGGAAAAAGAAGAACACGAAGGCCGGGACGATCGCGCGCTCGGCCGGCGTCCGGCACTGCAGTGTCGCCATGTAGGAGACCAGGTCGTAACCGCCGGACGCGGCGCGCGCCGCCAGTTCCGCCAGATTCCCCGCCGGATGCACGATGTCGGCATCCGTCAGCAGCAGGTAATCGGGGTCGAATCGCGCAGCGTGGCTCACGCCCTGCGAAACGGCCCAGAGTTTGCCCGTCCACCCCTTCGGCAGCGCGGCCCCGCGAATCACCGTGAGCAGGCCGGGCGGCGCCACCGAGCGTGCCGCATCGGCCGTGCCATCCGTGCTGTCGTCGTCCACCAGCACGATGTGAAATTCGCCGGGATACCGCTGCCGCACGAGCGAAGCGATCGACCGGCCCACCACTGCCGCCTCGTTGCGCGCCGGTACCACGGCCACGATGCGCGGCGCCGGCGGGCGCGGCCGGCCCTCGAAAGACGAGTCCCGCATGCGCCAGAAGCCGCCGCGGCCGAACAGCAGGTAGAGCCAGATTCCCGCAGCGGCGAATGCCAGGGCCATAGACTCGCATTATCGGACACCTGAAGAGCTTTCAGCTTTCAGCGATCGGCATTCAGCCTTTCCGCGGCGGCGATGAGCGGGCCGGATGGTTGAGGTTTCGGCCTGGCCGGCACATCCGGAGCCTTCCGCACCGGCCACGGCCTCAAAGCAAGCTGACCGCTGAATGCTGACCGCTGACCGCTTTGAGTTACACTGACTACCGATGAACAAGTGGATCGCCGTCCGGGTGAGCGCCGCGCTCACCATACTCGGCAGCGTGGCCACGCTGCTGTTTGCCGGTGTGATGTTGTGGACCGGCTTCTTCGTCCCGCCTCCCGAAACCGGCGCTGAGCCGCTCGTGCCTCTCAAGCCCATCATGGCCGTGCTGGCCGTCTTCTTCACTGCATTCGGCGTTTGGGGCTTCGTGACCGCGGCGGGGATCTTCCGGCGCCGCGCCTGGGCCCGCCTCTCGATCATCGTCTTTTCCGTGCTGCTGGTGGGGATGGGCGGGTCCGCCCTGCTGGGAACGCTCTTCATCAAGTTGCCGCCCAACGCCAGCCTCACTCCGCAAATGGTGTTGTACATCCGGTTGGGCATCGGCGCGTTTTACGGAGCGATGACGGTGGTGGGCGCCTGGTGGCTGCTGCTGTTCAACTCGAACCGCGGCAAACAGTACTTCGCCGAAAGTGGCGCCGGCATTCGTGGCACCGGCATTCGTGGCACCGGCATTCCTGCCGGTGTTCCGGAAACCGCCAGGCCTCTGAGCATCAGCATCATCGGATGGTACCTGTTGGTGAGCACCCTGTTCACTGCCATCGCGGCGATTCTGCGCGTGCCAGGCCTGCTCTTCGGCGCGGTGATCACCGGGTGGGTGGCGCTCGCAGTGTACACGGCGTTCACCGCGGTGAACCTCTACCTGGGCACCGGGCTGCTGCAATTGCAGGAGCCGGCGCGCGTAGGGTCGATCGTCTATTTCCTCATCGTAGCGGCGAACTCGGTGGTCACCGTGCTGTTGCCCGACTTTCCCGGACGCATGCGCGCCATGCAGGACGCGTTCCCCCGGTTCCTGAGCTGGAGCCAGCAGCAGCCCATACCCCTGGATGGAGTCTGGGGATTCGCCCTGACCGGCGCGCTCCTCGCCGCGGTTCCGATCTGGTTCCTGATGCGCCGGCGGGCCGCGTTCGTGCGAACCTGAGTGGTCGCCCCGGGGCTGCTAAGCAGAGCGTCACAAGTAATTGCGCATCCGCTCCCCGGGGTGCCCTTTGTTCGGAGCCGCGCGCGTAAGCAAGCGGTGTTCGCGCAAACAATAACGTCGCTGCGTTTATTGCACGGTCCACGTCCCCATTGTCTGCCAGTCCGTGCTGTTGGCCTCGTTGACATCCCGGGCCGCCAGATAGAAGATCCGGCTTCCATCGAAACTCGCGCTGAACGTGATGTTCAAAGTCAGTGCCAGGTTGTTGCCGCTACCCGTAACCGCACTGGCCCCCCAAGTTACCGTGCACTGACTGTTGCCGATATTTCCGGCGGCCGCCAGGGACTGACCTGCCAGCAACGTGCTGCCGCTGTCGTTCATCAGGTACAGAGTGTTGATCGGGCGCGCGTAGGCCAGGTAACAGGCCTGCCGGCCATCCAGGGAAGTGTTGATCAGAATGTCCTCCACACCTAGGTCCGCATAGCCCTTCGTGTCGGAGAAGCTGAAGGTGTACGCCGTCGGTCCCAGGCCGCTGCCCCGATTGGGAATCACTCCCACCACCAGGGTCGTCGTCGATGGTGTTCCACCCGGCACCTGCCATACTCCCAGTGCCTGCCACCCCGAGTTGCCCGTAGCCTGGTCGCGCGCCGCCATGTAGACCACCTTGTTTCCGGCGAAGCCCGCGCTGAACGCCATTGTCAAGGTCAGCGTGAGATTGTTCCCGCTGCCCGTAACCGGCGCGCTGCCCCAACTGACCGTGCACTGACTGTTGCTGGTGCTGCCGCTCGCCGTCAGAACCGCCCCCGCCGAGAGTGTCCCTCCATCGTCAGCCACCAGGTACAGGACATTCATCGGCTGGCTGTAGGCCAGGTAGCACGCATGGCGGCCGTCCAGGAAGTTGTTGATCAGGATGTTCACTACCCCCAGGTCTGTGTATCCCTTCGGATCGCTGAAGGTAAAGGTCATCGTCTGGCTGGACGCGCTCCCGCCCGCCGGACTTACTCCCGCGGGCGCCAGGGTCGCTGTACCGTTGGTCACCGTAATTGCGCCCGAAGTCCCCTTGAGCGCGGAGTTCGCTGTATCCGTTGCGGTGATGGTCTGGCTCCCGTTGCTTTTCAGCGTGGCCGAGAGATTTCCCACGCCCGATGCCAGCGTCGCATCCGCGGGCAGCACGGCGCTCGAGTCGCTGCTGGTGAAATGCACCGTCCCGCCGTAAGTCGTGACGGCCGCGTTGTTGGCATCGAGGGCGGACACCGTGAAGTTGAACGGCACCCCGCCCGTGGCAGCCGCCGGGGCCGAAAAGCCGAAGTGCACCTGGGCAAATGGCCACACCGCTCCCAACACCGTTCCCGAGCCCAAGCCGTCCGACGGGCCGCCGACGAGCGCCGTGCTCCCGTCCCCGGAAAGCGCCACCGACCAGCCGAACTGTCCCCCGCCCACTTCCCCGGTGCCGCCCACCCGGTTGCCTTGTTGGGTCCAGATCCCCGTGCTGCTGCGCCTGAATACCCAGATCCAACCGCTGATGTCCAGCGGTCCGCCGATTAGAAGCGTGTTCCCGTCGCCGGAAAGCGCTACCGAGCGGCCCTGCTCCGGTGAGAATCCGCCCGACCCCACCAGCTTGAGGCCCTGTTGGATCCAGATCCCGTTGCTGCGCGTAAAGACCCACGTGGCGCCGGCGCCGCTGCCATCGAAATAGCCACCCAGGGCGGCCGTACTGCCGTCGGACGAAAGCGCCACCGAGTGGCCCTGGTACACAATCGTCCCGGTCGCGCCTAAGCCGGTCAACTTGGGGCCCTGCTGGCTCCAGGCGCCGCTGCCGTTCCGCGTGAACACCCAGGCCGCTCCGGCGCTGTTGCCATCCTGATCGCCGCCCACCAGCGCGGTGTTGCCGTCGGACGAGAGCGCCACCGATATGCCTTGGCCCGACAGGCCCGCCGTGTTCGCGCCCACCAGTTTGGCTTGCTGGGTCCAGGCCCCGCTGCCGTTGCGCGTGAAGACCCAGACCGCGCCGATGCCGCCGCTATCCGCCGGCCCGCCGATCAGCGCCGTCGAGCCATCCGACGAGAGCGCCACCGAGGACCCCTGGAACGCATTGACCAGCGCTCCTGTGCCTACCAGTTTGTTGCCCTGCTGGGTCCACGTCCCGCCGCTGCGCGTGAAGATCCACGCCGCTCCCGAGAAGCCGTCGAACGGCCCGCCCACGATGGCGGTATTCCCATCTCCCGAGATCGCCACCGACTGGCCCTGCTGCGCGCCGCCTTGGGCTCCGGTGCCGACGAGCTTCGGGCCTTGCTGGGTCCACGTCCCGCCGCTGCGCGTGTAGATCCAGGCCGCGCCGGCCCAACCGGAGCCGGCAGGCGTGAGGGGGTTGTCGTTGTTCCCTCCCACAATCGCCGTGTTCCCGTCTGAAGATAAGGCGACGGATTGGCCCTGGAACACAGGGGAGCCTGCGGCGCCCACCGCGCCCGTGCCCACCAGCTTGGCGCCCTGCTGCGTGAACTGCGCCTGTCCGGGAGCCGAAAAAATCACGGCAAGAATCAGCGGAAACAGCGGAACGAGTTTATATCGCGTCATAACCAAGTGCCTCAACGTTACGAGAGTTATGTAGAACAGGGCGATCAATTGGACGCGAGATTGCCCACCGCTAGTTGCATTATGCGTCAGTTACGGCCCGTTAGCAATCGGAGAATCGGGTCCGCCGCTCATTTGCGGTGGGCCTGCCCAGAAAGATTTTCAGGCCGGCAGACTGTACTACAACACTCTCAAGTCTTCGCAGCTTGCGACGATTTGGTGGGGCGGGCCCCCTGGCCCGCTGGCCGACCCCCTGGTCGGCCTTTTGGTTGCGGCCCTGCTGCTCTGTGGGGCAGGCCATCGTTTTCTGTGGCCTGCCTTGTCGGATAAAATGCCCACCGCAATGCTCCGATTATGGCTTCACTCCCTCCAGCCAGTTCGTGATCAGGGTCGCCGGCACGTTAGCTCCACCAGCAATGGGCGCGGGCATGAGAAACCGCTGGCCGTCGGCCGTCACGTCAAACTGAAGCGTCAGACTAAAGATGCCGGTGGCAAACAGGGCGCGCGGCGTCCCGGCCTCGAATCCCGCCCCGGTCTTCACCTCGACGGCGACCAGGTTCTTGGCATCGTCCAGGTAGAAAAGTTCCTTGCCGTCGCGCCGCCACCGCGGCCAGGTTCCCCCGGTATACGAAACCTGCCACCGGCGGATGCCGCTTCCCGTCATCGGGAAAGGCTGCACATAAACCTCCGCCCTCCCTGAGGCGTCGGAGGAATATGCCACCCACTTGCCGTCGGGCGAAAACGCCCCGCAGCCTTCGTTCGCTCCGCTCTCGACCGCCGGCTGCGGCTTGTGATCTCCGGCCAGCGGAATCACCTCGAGCCGCGCCTTGCCTGTCGCCCGTGCGGTGTACAGCAGAAAACGCCCGTCGGGAGACCAGTCGCACGTGATGTCACCGAGGTTGTAGATGCCTGAGACGCCCGTCCCCGGACGCAGCACTTCCTCGTTCGCCATGTCGCCGACACCTTTGGCGTGTATGTCGGTGTAAGCCCCTTCGTACGCGACGCGCGCGGAATCGGGCGACCAAAGCGGCTGGAGCCCCTCATTGAACGTGAACCGCGATACAGCCCCTCCCGCAGCCGGAATCTTCCAGAGGTCGTACGTAGACGCCGGCGCTTGAACCTGGTCGAACATCACCAGTTGCTGATCGGGCGAAATCCGAACCCTCCGCTGAAAGGCGGCCTCTCCTATGGTTCCCAGCCGTTTGCCGGCGCGGTCGAACCACGTCAGGATGGTGCCCGAATCGGCGGCAGTGTAGACCAGCACGCCACCCGCGGAAGCCGAGAAGGCCAGGTGATTTTCGATCAGGCTGCGGCCCACGTGGTCCGCCACGGGAAACGCGCTGCCCTGAAGCCGCAGCTTCGCGGCGTCGAATCTCTGCGCGAACAACGCGCTGCCGCGTCCGAATAGCAGGTAGCCTGAGGCCGTTTGCTCCGGTGGGTCGGGCACGAAGACCGCGTTGGAGACATCTTCGAGCAACCGAATTCTGCTATTCTGCTCCGGGGCCGCGTCCAGCGATCCGACGTAGATTCCGCGCTGGTCCGCACGCAGGCCGTACATCGTATACAGGAAGTGTTTGCCGTCCGGCAGGAACCACGGATACTTGGCGCTCCGGTCCTTTCGCGATTCGTTGGGCGCCGTGACCGGAATTGGCTGGCCGCCATCGGACGGTACCCGGAAGAGGATACTACCGGGACCGAACAGGATCGTGCCATCGTGGTTCCACGTGCCGCCGGTAATAAAAGGCGCGTCGCAAATCGCCTGCACGGGACCTCCGGACGCCGCGACGCGCCGCAGCTTCCCTGCATCGAAGAAGGCGATGGAACGGCTGTCCGGCGACCAGAAGGGATCGAAGGCGCGGCCGGCAGTGGAGAGCTTCAGCGCGGTGAGCGAATCCAGGCGGCGTACCCAGAGCTGGCCCCCGCCGGAAGAGTCCGTGCCGATGAAGGCCAGCATGGCGCCGTCGGGCGAGAGCGCGACGCGCTCGATGGTGGCGCCTTCGGGAGGCACGATGGAAGCCTTCATCTGCTCGGGGGCCGGGCGCGATTCGCGGGGCTGGCGGGTGGTGAGGACGGCGAGCAGCACGGCCAGCACGGCGGTGGCCGCGATCCACGGCCAGGGGCGACGCGAGGCCGCCGCGGGCGGGACCACTTCCGCCGGCGCGCTCTGGCATTCTTCGATGGCGATGCGCGCTTCCCCGATAGCCTGCAGGCGCTTCCTGCGGTCGCGCTCCAGGCAGCGCGCCAGCAGGCGGCGGATCGCGGCCGGAGTCTCCGGCGGCAGCCGTTTCAGGTCAGGGTCGTTCTTGAGTACCGCGGCCAGCGTGTCGCTCATGGTCTCGCCGCCGAACATGGGCTTGCCGGTGAGCATCTCGAACAGCACCACGCCGAAGGACCAGATATCCGCGCGCCGGTCGACCGTCTGCCCGCGCGCCTGCTCCGGCGACATATAGGCGGGCGTCCCCATGATGACGCCCACCTGCGTCGCGCGCATGGTCAGGGTGGCTGAATTATCCGCGGTTGCCTCGTCGGCAATCTTGGCCAGACCGAAGTCCAGAACCTTCACCACGCCGTCCGGCCTCCCGCTTGCGGGTCCAGAGATCTTGATGTTGGCGGGTTTAAGGTCGCGATGGACGATACCTTTTTCGTGCGCGGCTTCCAGCGCATCGGCGATCTGCCGGGCGTAATTCAACGCCGTCTCGACAGGCAACGGTCCCTGGAGATCCTGGCCCTCCACCAACTCCATCACGATGGCGTTCTGCTCGATGCCGTAGATCGCTGCGATATTGGGATGATTCAGCGACGCCAGCACCTGGGCTTCGCGAGTAAAACGGGCCAGCCGGTCGGGATCTTCCGCGAACGAATCGGGCAGGATCTTGATGGCGACATCGCGATTTAACTTCGTGTCGGTGGCGCGGTACACGGCCCCCATGCCGCCTTCGCCCAACTTGCCGGTAATGCGGTAATGCGCGATGGTGGATGGGGGACTCATGGCATCCTCCGCTTCAGCTCACCGAAAAAGTTTACAAGAAATGTGACATGGAGGGATGCCTTGTCGGCGCCAGCCGTGTCGGCTGTCGGGAACACCACGAAGCGCTTGCCGTCCGGCGCGAGGTCGAGATTGGGATTCGACCCGGCGATCAGGATCGGTGTATCGGACCATCGCCGGGGCTTTCCAGGGCTGAAGATCTCGCCTTTGGCGATGTAATCGGCGACCATGATGCGGCCATCGTAGCCCTCGTAGAACAGCTCCTTGGCAGTGCGCGACCAGATCGGGAAATGGCCCCCAGCGGTCGAGATCTGCCACTTCCCACTGGCTGCGCCCGCGGGATAGGGCCGCACGTAGACCTGAGCACCTCCCAACTCGGCGGAAGTGTAGGCCAGCCATCGCCCATCGGGCGAGAAGGCCGGTTCATTATCGACGGCGGGCGTTCGCAGAAACAATTCCGGCTTGCCCGGCTTGGGGCGATCGGGGTCGGCGGTGTCGAGCGGCAGGATCCAGATGTCCAGATTGGTGCCCTCACCGGGTTGAGAAAATGCGAGCCGGCGGCCGTCGGGCGAGAACGCGCCGGGAACAGCTCCGCTCGGGGTTTCCAGGAGACGCTCCGGCTGTCGCGAACCGTCCGCGCGCGTCCACCAGATGCCGCCCGCCGCCAAATTACCGTAGACGATATGCTTTCCATCGGGTGTCCAGACGGGATATCGGCCGGATCCGGCAAGAGTGATACGCGTCATGGCGCCGCGTTGTGGGTCGTAAATAAAGACGTCTCCAGTCACCGTGAGCGCGAGGTTTTTCCCGTCCCGGGAAAGGCGCGGTGTGAAAACTACGCCCGCTTGTGTGAACAGCGGGGTCTTCTTGCCCGCGGCATCCATCCAGGCGATGGCCCGCGCATCACCCGCGCCGCCGCCGCTCAGGTACACGAGGGTGCCGGACCGGGAGAAGTCGAGCTGCCCGCTTCCGGTCGCAGGGCTGCCGGCCATGTCCTGGAGAACGGGCGCGGGCGTCCCATGAGTTTCGAACCGCCGGGCATCGAAGGGCACCGCGAACAGCGTTCCCTGGTGGATGTAAATCAAGTGGCCGCTCGGCAGGTAGCGTCCGAAATAGCCCCCGCGTGCGACAATCTTCGGGTCTCCGGTCCGGAGCGATACCACCGCAATGTTCGCATCGTCGAAGTTGCCGACGGTTCCCCCCGTGACCAAGACCGCTTCACCGCCGGGCAGGATCTGCGGCCAACGGTACTGTGTCGCGTCTTTCTCGTCTGCTTTCAAAGGCAACAACTGCGGCTTTCCGCCCGCTTCCGGAATGCGGAAAATGCGGCGCGTGTCGAGCGTCGCAACGATGGCGCCATCTTCCCCCCAGGAGCCGCCGCGGTCCCCGTTGGGCGCGGTGTCCTCACACAGAGTGAGCGGGGCTCCGCCCTGCACGGAAATCTTCTTCAGCTTGCCGCCGGCAAAGAAACCGATCCATTGGCCGTTGGGCGAGAAGAACGCGTCCCTGGCATCCTCGGTGCCGGAAAGGACGATGGCTTTGGATTGATCCATCAGCCGCGTGGCAAGCTGGGTCCCTCCCGAGGTGCGCACCGGGTAGGCGATGCGCGTCCCGTCGGGCGAGATGGCCGCTGTGGTGCGAACGCCGGCCACGGCATCGGGACCGAGATCGGCGCTGAAGCGCAGCATGGGACGATCCTCCGGCCGCGTCGCGCGCCAGGCGATCGCCGCCGCCACCAGCGTGGTGAGCGCGAGCGCGCCCGCAATGATCCACGGAAGCACTGTGCGGCGAGGTGGGGCAGGCGCTTCCGCCTGCCAACTTGACTGCCCCACTTCTTCCGCCGGCTCTTCGAGAAGAAACCGCGCCTCCCCGATGGCTTGCAGCCTGCGCCGCGGCTCCTTTTCCAAACAGCGGCGCAACAGGCGGCGGATTTCGGGCGGCGTCGCTTCCGGCAGCGCGGTCAGGTCCGGCGTGTCCTTGATCACCGAGGCCAGCGTCTCCGATACCGTTTCGCCGGTGTACATCTGCCGCCCCGTGAGCATCTCGTACAGCACCACGCCGAAGGCCCAGATGTCCCCGCGCCGGTCCACCGGCTTACCTTTGGCCTGCTCCGGCGGCATGTAGGCTGCCGTGCCGAGGATCATGCCCGCCTGCGTCATGGCCATCGAAAGCGTGGGCGACAGCGTGGGGCTCGCTCCAGGCGGCGAACTCTCCGCCACCTTCGCCAGGCCGAAATCCAGAATCTTCACGACGCCTTCGCCCGTCACCTTGATGTTGGCGGGCTTGAGGTCGCGATGGATCACGCCCTTCTCGTGCGCCGCTTCGAGCGCCAGCGCGATTTGCCGCGCATAGTCGCGCGCCGTCTCGACCGGCAGCGGGCCCTTGACTTCGTCGCCCTCCACCAGCTCCATCACGATGGCGCCCTGCTCGATCCCGTAAATCGCCGCGATGTTGGGATGGTTCAGCGACGCCAGCACTTGCGCCTCGCGCTCGAACCGCGCCATGCGCGCGGCATCTTCGGCGAACGCGGGAGGCAGCACCTTCAGCGCCACCTCGCGCCCCAGCTTCGTGTCGGTCGCGCGATACACCGCGCCCATGCCGCCCTCGCCCAGCTTGGCGGTGATGCGGTAATGCGCGATGCTCGTGGGACAGGCCTCCCGGCCTGTCTTTTTCTCGAGATCGTCCCTCATGGCATCCGCCTCTTCAGCTCGTCGAAGAAGTTTAACATCAGCGTGACATGGACGGAGCCTTTTTCTTCGCCGCCGGCAGGACCCTGGAAGGCCACGATGCGCTTGCCGTCAGGCGCCACGTCGTAGTGCGCAAAGGTCCCATTGATGTAAATCGGAGATTCGGTCCACCGGCGCGGATTGCCCGCCAGGAACGAGACGCCCTTGGCCTGATAATCGACCACCATGATATGGCCATCCGCTGCCTCGTAGAAGAGCTGCTTGCCGTCGCGCGTGAATCTGGCCCAATTGCCGCCATCGCGGGAGATCTCCCATTTGCCGGGACCGGGCGGAAAGGGCCGCACGTAAATCTCGAAGCGGCGCGACTCGTCGGAGCTATAGGCGATCCAACGCCCATCCGGCGAGAAGGCCGGGTTGCCTTCGGTCGAAGGGGTGCGCAGGAACGGTTCCGGAGTTCCCGGCTTGGGGTTTTCCGGATCGCTCAGGTCGAGCGGGAGCGTCCAGATGTCGCTGCCCGTATCCGCAGAAACCTGGTAATACGCGACGCGTCGGCCGTCCGGCGACATGGAGCTGGTGACCAGGGCCGTGTTGCTTTCCAGCAGCTTGCGCGGCTCGCTCGCGCCATCGGCGCGTGCCCACCACAGAGTGTAGCTGCCGTTCCACTGCGATTCGAACACCAGATGACGGCTGTCCGGCGTCCACACCGGATGCATGTTGGCATGCCGGTTGAAGGTGAGGGGGCTCAGGGTTTGCCGCTGGATGTCCCACACGTGGAGGTCCGGGCCACCACCGGTGGGGATGGCCACGGCCAGAAAGCGGCCGTCCGGCGACAGCCGCGGGGTCAAGTAACTATCGGGCTTCGAGATGAGCGGTGTGGTTTTGCCCGAGCTATCGATCCACACCATGGGAAAGATGCCCAGGTTCGTTTTGCCGGCGTGGTACACCAGCGTTCCCGTGCGGGACACCGCGAAATCCGCTCCGCCAGATGTGAGATTGGCGGCGACATCGTCCACCAGGCGCACCGGCAAGCCGCGGCTCTCGAGACGGGACGGATCGAAGCGCAGCCCGAAGAGGCTCCCCTGCCGGACATACACCAGGTGGCCGGACGGAAGATAACGAGCGTTATAACCCCCGCGATACACCAACTTGCTCTGGCCGGTCTTCAGATTCAGCACCAGGATTTCCGAATCGTCCGAAGTAGTGCTGCCCAACGTGCCGGTGTAGAGCACCGCCTCACCGCCGGGCAGAAACTGCGGGCAGCGGCGCGCCTCCCTGCGCCGGAATCCTCATGATGCGGCCGCCGGCCACGTAACCGATCCATTGGCCATCCGCCGAGAAAAACGGGTCGGAGGCGCCGTCGGTGCCCGCGAGCGGCACAGCCGCGGGTTGATCGAAGAGCCGCGTGGCCAACTGCTGCTTGCCATCGGGAGTGCGCGTGAGGTAGACGAGGCGGGTGCCGTCGGGCGAGATGGCGGCGGTGAGGCGTAAGGCGGCGACTGCGTCGGGCCCGAGGTCCATGCTGATGCGCATGAGCGGCCGCTCGGTGGGACGGGAGTAATGCCAGGCGAGCCAACCACCCACAATCGCGACCAGGGTCATGATGCCGGCGATGGCGGTGGCACCGGCATTCTTGCCGGTGTGTCCTGTGGCACCGGCATTCTTGCCGGTGTGTCCCTCGTCGAGAGCGATGCGCGCTTCGCCGATATCGCGCAGCCGCAGCTTGGGGTCCTTGCGCAGGCAGCGCTCCAGCAGGCGGCGGATGTGCGCGGGCGTATCGGCCGGCAGCGCGCTCCAGTCGGGCTCACGCGTGACCACGGCGGCAATGATGTCGGTGACGGTCTCGCCCGCGGCGAACAATGCCGTGCCCGTGAGCATCTCGAAGAGCACCACGCCGAAAGCCCAGATGTCGGCGCGTTTGTCGACGGGCTTGCCGCGAGCCTGCTCGGGCGCCATGTACGCCGCAGTGCCGAGGATCATCCCCGCCCGCGTCATGCCCATCGAGATGGTGGCGGAGCCTTCAGCCTGCGAACTCTCCGCCACCTTCGCCAGGCCGAAATCCAGGATCTTTACCACCCCGTCTGCAGTGACTTTGATGTTGGCCGGCTTCAGATCGCGGTGGATCACACCCTTCTCATGCGCCGCTTCGAGAGCCAAAGTAATTTGCCTTGCAAAGTCAATGGCGGTCGCGACCGGCACCGGGCCCTTGAGGTCCTGGCCCTCGACCAGTTCCATCACGATGGCGTTCTGCTCGATGCCGTGGATGATGGCGATGTTGGGGTGATTCAGCGAGGCCAGCACCTGCGCTTCGCGTTGGAAGCGGGCGACGTAGTCGGGGTCGTTGGCCAGCGCGTCGGGCAGGACTTTTATAGCCACCTCGCGATTCAGTTTCGTGTCCGTGGCCCGATACACCGCGCCCATCCCGCCCTCGCCCAGCTTGGCGGTGATGCGGTAATGCGCGATGGTCTGCCCCGGACTCATAGCCCTCCAAACACCTTCATCATGTCGCGATGCGCCAGCACCACCGCGGGGTCGCGCTGCATGGCATCGAAGTAGTGGCGCCGAAAGCCCGTCCCGTCTTCCTGCGGTGAGACCAGGTCGCGCGCCTGGGCGATCAGGCGGACCGCGTCGGCGTCAGTCGCCGGCTCGTCCAGGTCGAGGGTCTCGTCCACCAGCACGATGAACTGGGAGAGGTCGTGCAGCCAGGCGAACCACGGGTCGTGGAGGACCAGCTCAAGATACTGTCCGGCGGAGGTGATGCGCGCGATATCGCGCTCGTAGGCTGCACGCTCGGAATCGAGCAGCGATTTATGCAGGTGCAGCAATCCATTCCTCAGGGAGGTGAGACGTTCGCGGGTGGGGTCGGCCATCTGGACCATGTTATCGTGACTAGAAGCGCATGAGTTTCCTCGATAACCTGGAAAACAATCTCAAGAGCCTGGAATCGCACGAGGAGGGCAAGGAGGACGCAGCCCGGCAGCAGCGGGCGCGCCAGAATGAGCGGTCGCAGGCCCAAGCCGCCGCGCCGCACGCCGAAGCCCTGAAAAAGGGACCGTACACCGCGGAGTTGCTGCGGCAGGCGACGCGCATCGGTCACGCCCTGCGCACCAAGGTGCACATCGCGTGGATCGGGTCCACGCTGCGCCTGGAAGCGCGCGAGCGGCGCCTGGAGCTGCGGCCGAACGCCACCGGCATCGTCGCGGTGTATCTCGAGAACAACCAGGAGCAGCGCAGCGAGCCGCTGGATCTCAACGGCAACCCCGAAGACCTGCTGCGGCCCTGGCTGGAGGCGCGTTAACACCCGCCGCCCGCGCCGGTCGCGGC
>OMOG01000160.1:0-183 GCA_900290305.1 Candidatus Sulfopaludibacter sp. SbA4 | reverse complement strand
CGGCTCGAGACCCGTTGACACCCGGCGCCCGCGCCGGTCGCGGCCCGAGGCCCGTTGACACCCGGCGCCCGCGCCGGTCGCGGCCCGAGGCCCGTTGACGCTCGGCGCCCGCGCCGGTCACGGCTCGAGACCCGTTGACACCCGGCGCCCGCGCCGGTCGCGGCCCGAGGCCCGTTGACACCC
>OMOG01000769.1:14168-14723 GCA_900290305.1 Candidatus Sulfopaludibacter sp. SbA4 | reverse complement strand
CCCGAGGCCGAAGTCGGTTCCGAAATTCGCATCACCAAGAACACCGACGCCCTCGGACGCATCTCCGCCCAGACCGCCAAACAGGTCATCTTTCAAAAGGTCCGCGAGGCCGAGCGGGAAACCGTATTCAACGAATACTCGGGCCGCACCGGCGAGTTGGTCAACTGCACCATCAAGCGCGTAGAAGGGCCGGACTACATTCTGGATCTGGGAAAAACCGAGGCCAAGCTCCCCAAGAAGGAGCAATCGCGCCTCGAAAGCTACAGCGTGAGCGACCGCGTGCGCTGCGTGATCAAGCTGGTGGATAAGTCCAGCAAAGGTCCGGGCGTACTGGTGTCGCGCGCCGCGCCCGAGCTGGTGATGCGCCTGTTCGAGCAGGAGGTCCCCGAGATCTACGACGGCACCGTGGCCATCAAGGGCTGCGCCCGGGAAGCCGGAGAGCGCACCAAGATCGCGGTGCAGAGCCGCGACCGCGATGTGGACAGCGTGGGGGCCTGCGTCGGCATGAAGGGGATGCGCGTGCAGTCCATCATCCGCGAGCTGCGCGGCGAGAAG
>OMOG01000769.1:0-14158 GCA_900290305.1 Candidatus Sulfopaludibacter sp. SbA4 | reverse complement strand
CGTCGGCATGAAGGGGATGCGCGTGCAGTCCATCATCCGCGAGCTGCGCGGCGAGAAGATCGATATCATCGAGTACTCCGACGATCCGGTGGTCTTCGCCACTCACGCCTTGAGTCCCGCGAAAGTGAGCCGCATCTCCATTCTCGATCCGCTCGAGAAGCACATGGAAGTGATCGTGGACGATTCGCAGCTCTCGCTGGCCATCGGCAAGAAGGGGCAGAACGTGCGCCTCGCGGCCAAGCTGCTGACCTGGAAAATCGATATCAAGAGCGAGGAGGAGAAGCGCCAGGAAGTGGAGTCGGCCATGGCCGCGCTGGTGGCGCCCGGCGCGCCGGTCTCCGTGCTCATCGAATACGGTCTGGCCGAAGCGCTGGTGGAGAAGTTGCTCGAAACCGGCGTGGGCACCATCGAAAAGCTGGGCGGCATGACGCCCGAGCAGCTCGAAGAGATCCAGGGCATCGAGCCCCAGATGGTGGGGCAGATTCAAGATGCGGTGAACGCCTACTACAGCCAGTTCGAAGATTCGCCCGCCGCCCCGAATGCCGAGGAGCCCCCGGCCGAGGAGGAAGTGGAAGCCAGTGGGACAGACGATCGGTTTGTGTCGTCTGTCAACCCTGCCGGGGAGCACGAGCCGGCGGAGGAGGAAGTGGAAGCCGCCCCGGAAGATAGCGGCCCGGAACAGTTTGCTACCATAGAAGACGCGGCTTCGAGCCCCGCACACGTCGCGGGGATTGAAACCACTCAAAATCAGCCGGAAGGAACAGGACCGGAAGGCATGGAGCACGACGAACGAAGCCCGGAGCATGGCCAATAGATGACCGCTCCACAGTTGACGGAAATTGCTTTTTCTATGAAGAAGATTCGGATCAACGAGCTGGCGAGGGAGCTGGAAGTCAAAGCTCACGAAATTCTGGACCGGCTCCCCGAACTGGGCGTGCAGGAAAAAAAGACGCACTCCAGCTCAATCGATGAAGACGTAGCCATCAAGCTGCGCCGCCTCTACGGATTTGAGGTTCCGGACCTCGAACCCGAAGCCGAGGGCGGCCAAGAAATAGCCGTGGCGGAAGCGCCGGAAGAAGGCGCGAGGCCGGACGACGAAGATGGCCTGGCCGGCTACGCGGTGACGCGTCCGCAGCCGCACCCCGAGCGGCCGCCGCGCGCCGAAGCGGTCGAGCCGCCCGCCATCGAGAAGGCACCCGCGGCAGAGCCCTCTGCGGCAGGACCTGCGGCCGTCGCGCCCACGCCCGCTGCGCCCATTCGTCCGCCATTGGCCGGACGTCCCGTTCATCCGCCGATCCTCGGGCAGCCCGCGCCGCGCACGGAAGTAGTCAACCGCGCTCCGGAGCCTCAGCCTCCGGCCCCGGCATCTGCCCAAGCCCCTGCTCAGGCGCCCACCCCAGCACCGCCTCAAGCGCCGCCTGCAATGGTCATCGCTCCCGGCCGTCCGGTTCCTTCGGCTCCCAAACCGCTGCCGGGCGCGGGAACCTCCGCCCCTCGGCCAGGCCAGGTGCTCTCGGGCCCGCGCGCGCCTTTTCCATCGGCCCCCGCCGAAGCTGTACGGCCCGGTCCGGCCGGCAGCCAACCCCAGGCTCAGCGTCCCAACCTGGTGGCGCGGAAGGGCCCGGAAGTCCCCAGGGAGGGCCCTCGGACCAGCGCTGCTCCCGGCACTCCAACCGCCTCCACTCAGCAGCAAGGGCGCCCGTTAGCGGGCCAGCCCGCGGCACGGCCGGTGGTGCCGCCGCGTCCCGACCTGGTCGCCAAGCTCTCCGCCCCCCGGCCGGCCATGCCATCGCAGCCGGTTGCTCCGCGGCCTGGAATACCGAAGCCCGCGGCCGCATCGCCGGTTCCCGGCCAGCCGATCTATCGCGGCCCGGTTCGTCCCGGCCAGCCCATGGTGGCCCGGACGGGCGCGGGCCCGGGTGTCCGTCCCGGAACTCCCGCCATTGTCCGTCCCGGCGGGCCGCGGCCCCAACATCCTACATCGCGCGGGCGCATGGAACCGGGGCTGGCGCCTCCTCCCGTCGAGCCGGCCCGTGGACGTCCGGGCGATAAGCGCCCCACCCGCCCGCAGCCCCGTGAACGGGTCGAGCAGGAGAAGATGCTGCGGCCCACGCGGCGCCATGTGGAGACCGGCCCGCCGCCCATCAACCGCGAGATCACCATCTCCGAAGGCATCACCGTGAAGGAGCTTTCCGAGAAGCTCGACGTGAAGGCAGCGCTGTTGATGAAAAAGCTGATGGACAAGGGCATCTACGTGGCCATTAACCAGACGCTCGATTCCAAGCTGGCCTCCGACCTGTCGCGCGAATTTGGCGCATCCACCGCCACCGTCACCTACGAAGTAGAGGCCATGCAAGCGGTGGAAGAGGCCGAAGAGACCAAAGACCTGGAGAAGCGCGCGCCCGTGGTCACCATCATGGGCCACGTGGACCACGGCAAGACCTCGCTGCTCGACGCCATTCGCGAAGCCAACGTGGCTGCCCGCGAAGCGGGCGGCATCACCCAGCACATCGGCGCGTACCACGTGGAGATGAAGGGGCGCAAGATCGTCTTCATCGATACCCCCGGCCATGAAGCCTTCACCCGCATGCGCGCGCGCGGCGCCAAAGTCACCGATATCGTGGTGCTGGTGGTGGCGGCGGACGACGGCGTGATGCCGCAGACCCTCGAAGCCATCGACCACGCCCGCGCCGCCAAAGTGCCCATCATCGTGGCCATCAACAAGATCGACAAGCCCGAGGCGCAGCCGGAGCGCATCAAGCAGCAGCTCTCCGACCGCGGCCTGCTGCCCGAAGACTGGGGCGGCGACGTGGTCATGGTGCAGGTCTCGGCCAGAACCCATCAGAACCTCGACCTGCTGCTCGAAATGATCCTCCTCGTCGCCGACATGCAGGATCTCAAGGCCAATCCCGGCCGTCCCGCGATGGGCACGGTGATCGAGGCCCAGCTCGATCGCGGACGCGGCCCGGTGGCCACCGTGCTGGTTCGCAACGGCACCTTGAGCGTGGGCGATTTCTTCATCTGCGGCGCGGTTTTCGGCAAAGTGCGCGCCATGCAGAACGACCGCGGCGCGCAGGTGCGCAAAGCGGGGCCCTCCATGCCGGTGGAGGTGCTCGGTCTCGAGTCGCTGCCCGAAGCCGGCGACGATTTCCAGGTGGTGACCGACACCGCCAAGGCCAAGCAGATTGTCAATTTCCGCGACCAGAAGCAGCGCGAAGCGGCCTTGGCCAAGTCCAGCCGCATTACGCTCGAACAGCTCCACCAGCAGATGAAGGCCGGCGAGGTCAAGGAACTGCCCATCATCATCAAGACGGATGTGGGCGGGTCGGCCGAAGTGCTTACCGAAACGCTGCAGAAGCTTTCCAACGACAAGGTCAAGATCCGGGTGATTCACTCGGGTGTGGGCGCCATCAACGAGTCCGACGTCCTGCTGGCGTCGGCGTCCAACGCCATCATCATCGGCTTCAGCGTCCGTCCGGAGCGTAACGCGGCGGCGCTGGCGGAGCAGGAAAAGGTGGACATCCGGCTCCATACCATCATTTACAACCTCACCGACGAGATCAAGGCTGCCATGAGCGGCCTGCTGGCTCCCGTGTTCAAGGAAGTCTACAAGGGGAAGGCCGAAGTGCGCGAGACCTTCCGCATCACCAAGGTGGGCAACGTGGCCGGCTGCCAGGTGCTGGACGGCGTGATTCTCAGCCGGTCGGAAGTTCGGCTGCTGCGCGACAACGTGGTGGTGTACACCGGAAAGATCGGTTCGTTGCGGCGTTTCAAGGACGACGTGAGCGAAGTCAAGAGCGGCATGGAGTGCGGCATCACGCTGGATAACTTTGGCGATGTCAAGCAGGGCGACATAATCGAGGCGTTCGCCACCGAGCGTGTCGCCAGCGAAGTATTCGTCTGATCCGATGGCGGCGATTGGCGTTCTGACATTGGAGTTGCGTCTCCAGAATTCGCACTCGCTCAAAGACAAGCGTCACGTAGTGCAGAGCCTGAAGGACCGCCTGCGCTCCAAGTTCAACGTGGCGGTGGCGGAAATCGATTACCAGGATCTCTGGCAGCGCGCCGCCGTGGCTGCAGTGACGGTATCCTCCGACCACACGCACGCCGAGAAGGTACTGCGTTCGGTAGAAGAAGAGGCCGCCCAAATGTTAGGCGGCGAGCTGGCGGACACGTCGGTGGAGTGGCTGTGTTAGGTGGCACAGGCATTCGTGCCTGTGTGGTCCTAAGTAATCTGACCCATGGACGAACGTCGCACATTACGAGTCTCCGAAGCGGTCCGCGAAGAGCTGTCCGAAATCATCGGCTTCGAAACCGCCGACCCGCGCCTGCTGGCCGTCGAGGTGACCGAGGTGCATGTCAGTCCTGATGGACGCCACGCCAATATCCGCGTGGTGATCCGGGGAAACGAGAAGGAGCAGAAGCAATCGTTGGCAGCCCTGGAGCACGCCCGGCATTACCTGCGCCACGAGCTGGCCACCCGCTTGAGTCTCCGCCACGTCCCCGAGCTGCATTTCGACCACGACCGCAATCAGGACGTCGAAAGCCGCATTAATTTTCTGCTCAAGCGCGCCAGGCGATCCCGGGGTCCAATCGGGAACTAGCATGTATATTGCGGCGATGTACACTATCATTCAGCATGTACAGAAAGGCATCGCGCTCCACCGCCCGAAGGCTGAATACGGTCATGCTCGGCGGAGCCCTGGCGATCCTCCTCGCGATGGCCGGTCTGGCTTATCGAGAGTGGCGGCAATACAGCGCGGCTCGCGCGGTGGGCTTTCGTACGCTCGCCGTTCAGAGGTCTGTTGAGAGCCTCCTGTCAGCTCTGCTGGATGCCGAAACTGGCCAGCGTGGATTCCTCCTCACGGGCAAAGATCTCTATCTCGAGCCGTACAACCGGGCGATTCAAATGGTCCCGCCCGAGCTTGCGAGCCTCCACAGACTTCTGACGCCGGTGGAGGGCGAGCCGGATGGGAACATCGCGCGCCTCTCCGGCCTGGTGGACCAGAAACTCACGGAACTTCGCCAGACCATCGACGTCCGAAGGATACAAGGCGTCACACCGGCGATGGAAGTCGTCCTCAGCGACCGGGGCAAACGGATTATGGATGAGATACGCGGCATTTGCTCCGCTATCCAGCGCCAGGTAGAGTCCGAACGGAGCGAAGTTCAGACCCAAGCCCTGACGGCTAACCGAGGGGCTCTCCTGGTTACGACTATCGGTTCTCTGTTGCTCGTCTTCCTGCTGGTCGCGGGCTATATCGCGATAAACCGGGCGATTCTCGGTCGAGAGGCGGCTCTTGCCGATGCCCACACGGCTCGCGATGCTCTGAAGACGACCATCGCAAGCATTGGAGATGCGGTTATCTCCACCGATCTGGAGGGCCACATCGTTTTCGCCAACAAGGTTGCCCTATCCTTGCTGCGAGCGCCGGAAACTGAAGTGGTTGGCAAGCATCTGGATGACGTCTTCCGGATCGTCAACGAGTTCACGCGAGAGAAAGTGGAGAGTCCGGTGACGAAGGTCTTGCGCGAGGGCGCCGTCGTCGGAGTGGCCAACCACACGATCCTCATTGGACAGGACGGAACGGAAACCCCGATCGATGACAGTGGCGCCCCGATTCGCAGCGAGGGCGGGCCGATCCAGGGCACGGTCCTGGTGTTCAGGGATATCACCGAGCGCCGGCGCGCCGAAGCCACAGGCCGCCTTCTGGCATCCATCGTGGAATCGTCAGCCGACGGAATCTACAGTAAAGACTTGAATGGAGTTGTGACGAGTTGGAACAAAGGCGCTGAGCGTATCTTCGGCTATTCCGCCGAAGAGATGATCGGCCACCCGATTTCTGCCATCATTCCTTCTGGCGTTGTCGATGAGTCGCTGTCTATTATGGATCGCATAAAAAAGGGAGAACGGATCGAGCAATACGAAGCCACGCGGCGCACCAAGAGCGGCAAGCTGATCTGCGTGTCCATAACCTGGTCGCCGATCCAGGATGCATTGGGGCGGATCGTGGGCGGATCCAAGATCGTCCGCGACATCACCGCGCACCGGCAAGCTGAGGAGAGATTCCATCTGGCGGTGGAGGCAGCGCCAAACGGCATGGTAGTAACGGATCAGGAGGGAAAGATCATTCTGGCCAACTCCGAGATGGAGAGACTATTTGGCTATAGCCGTGAAGAAATGATTGGCCAGCCAGTCGAATTTCTGGCGCCTCGGCAACTGAGCGGCGAGCACGCGCAGTATCGCAAAAGCTTTTACGCCAATCCGCAAGCCCGGCCGATGGGAGAAGGCCGAGACCTCCGTGCACGCCGGAAAGACGGGAGCGAGTTCCCGGTCGAGATCGCCCTGAATCCGATCGACACCAGCTACGGCCGATGGGTCCTGAGCGCCGTCGTGGACATCACCGAGCGCCAACGGATGGAACACGAGCGTCTTGAATTGCTGGCCAAAGAGCGCACGCTAGCCTCCGAAAGAGCGTTGCGGGAAACGGAGGCCGAACTTGCGCGCATCGCCAGGGCATTGACGGTGGGCGAGTTGGCGGTATCCATCGCGCACGAGGTCAATCAACCGCTCGCCGGTGTGGTGACGAATGCCGAGGCCGGTCTCCGCTGGCTCGGCGGCGAAAGTCCGAACGTCCACGAGGCGCAGGCATCCCTGGCGCTGATCGTCAGGGATGGAAATCGGGCGAGCGACGTGATCCGCCGCATTCGCGAATTCTTGAAGAAAGACCACCA
The DNA here is from genome assembly GCA_900290305.1 of Candidatus Sulfopaludibacter sp. SbA4. GTDB lineage: Bacteria > Acidobacteriota > Terriglobia > Bryobacterales > Bryobacteraceae > OMOG01. The sequence goes on along the minus strand of OMOG01000769.1, from coordinate 7,423 downwards.
CGAGACGGCGTCGCTCGATATTAACGAAGCGATTCAAGAGGCCGTCGCCCTTGCGCGTGCCGAGTTGACAAAAAGGGAGGTTGCGTTGCGCGTTGACCTCTCTCCCGAACTCCCACTCGTGCAGGGCGACCGAATCCAGTTGCAGCAGGTAATCTTGAACCTGATGATGAATGGCCTCGAAGCCATAGCCTCCGCCCCTCTTGCCGGTCAAGGAGGAAAAGACGGATCGCGCGAGCTCCTGGTGACCTCGCAGAAATCCGCCGGGCCCGGAGGTCAGCCCGGTGTTTTAGTCGCGGTGCGAGACTGCGGCGCCGGGATCAAACCCCAGGACATGCAGAGGATGTTCGACGCTTTCTTTACGACCAAACCCAAGGGGATGGGGATGGGATTGTCCATCAGCCGATCCATCATGGAGGCTCACGGCGGGCGAATCTGGGCTGAGGCAAACGACGGCCCGGGGCTGACAGTGCAATTCTCTTTGCCAGCCGCGAGCGAGAACCAGCGGCCGGCTGCCGGGAGTAGCCCAACATGAGCGCAGAACGTGGGGCAGGCGGGGTACCCTCTGGGTCCGCCTGCCAACCGGGGTGACCCAGCGGAAGGGAATTCAGCATGCCACAAAAGAGTCCCAGGCGATTGAAACATTCCTCGGCGCCAGCCAAACCGGCGTCACAGAGACAGTCATTCCCGATCGTTGGTGTCGGAGCATCGGCCGGCGGCCTGGAGGCGTTCACGGCGTTCCTCAAAAACCTGCCTCCCGATTCCGGCATGGGATTTGTGCTGATTCAGCACCTTGACCCTAAGCAACATAGCGAACTGACAGAGCTTCTCGCCAAGGCATCCCCGATGCCGGTCCTGGAGGTCACTGCCGACACCACCGTCAAAGCGAATCGCGTCTACGTCATCTCGCCAGGCGTGTCCTTGAGCATAGGGGATGGCCGTCTGCGGGCCGAGCCGCGAGAGTCCGGCCGGAACCTGCCCATAGATCGGTTCTTACGATCTTTGGCCGGCGACAAGCGCAGCAACGCCATCGGAATCGTTCTATCCGGTACGGCGTCGGATGGCACTCTCGGACTTAAGGCGATTAAGGCCGAGGGCGGCATCACTTTCGCGCAGGAACCGTCATCGGCAAAATTCGACGGCATGCCGCGCAGCGCGATTGCCGCTGGCGTCGTGGATTTCATCCTGCCGCCGGACGAGATCGCGAAACGAGTGGTCCGGCTCGCAAAACATCCTTATGTAGCGCGTAAGCCTGAAGAGGCCGACGATCGAGCGGAAGAGATGGAGCTCGACCTCAACCGGATATTCCACTTGTTGCGAACTGCCACTGGCACCGATTTTACTCATTACAAGCCCCCCACGGTCCGCCGGCGGATACACCGCCGCATGGTTCTTCACGGCTCCGAGAAATTGAGAGACTACGTCTCCTATCTCCAGGAGGACCCCGCCGAGGTCCGTGCTCTGGCGGACGATCTGCTGATCTGCGTCACCTCATTTTTCCGCGCGCCGGAGGCGTTCGAAGCCCTGGCCACTAAAGTGTTCCCGCAGATTTTCGAAACCCGATCTGCCCAGGAGCCGATCCGGATCTGGGTTCCCGGTTGTGCGACAGGTGAAGAAGCTTACTCCATCGCGATTTGCCTGGCAGAGTTTTTGGAGCGGTCGGGGGCCAACGCGCCCATTCAGATATTCGCCACGGATGTCAGCGAGGCGGCTCTTGACAAAGCGCGCGCGGGGAAATATGGAATGCCGGCGCTGGCGGACGTATCGCCCGCACGGCTAAAACGGTTCTTCACAAAAACAGACGGCGGTTACCAGATTCACAAATCCATCCGCGAGGCGTGCATCTTCGCCAAACAGAACGTCGTCAAAGATCCGCCCTTTCGCAGTCTCGACTTGATTAGCTGTTGCAACGTGCTCATCTACTTTGAGCATGTGTTGCAAAGAAAAGCGCTGTCGATATTCCATTACGCTCTCAAGACCGATGGTTTTCTCATGCTGGGGCCGGCGGAGGGCGTGGGCGCGCTTCCGAACGCATTTTCGCATTTGGACAAGAAAATAAAACTCTATTTGAAACAACCGGGCTTGCATCCGCTGAATCTCCCGTTCTCTGCCAATGAGCCCTTGGCAGCGAAAGCGCCTGGCGGTGAGGCGCAGGGCGAGAATGCCAGGGTACCGCTCGACGTGCAAAAAGCAGCCGAACGGATGCTGCTGGCCCAATACGCTCCCGCCGGTGTCATCGTTGACGATGCGCTGAATGTGGTTCACGTTCGTGGCGATACCGGGCCTTACCTCCAGCTCGCGTCTGGAGAGCCGACTTACAATCTGCTGCGGATGGCGCGCGAGGGGCTGGTTGTAGGCTTGCGGGCGGCATTCTTGAAAGCCAGGCAGAAGAGGGCCGTCATCAGCCAGCCGGTCCGTGTAAGACAGAATGGCGGGTTCAAAGAGGTCAATCTCAAGATCATCCCAGTCGGTGGGCCGGTTCGCGCCGGCGTGCCTCATTTCATGGTTCTGTTCGAGGACACTGCTCCGTATGGCGGAGTCGCTCCGTATCGCGGAGTCCCGCCAACGGCTCCGCCCGGCGCCATCCGCACGGAAGAGCAAGAGGGCGGCAGTGCCAAACCGGCGAAGACTATTGCCAAACCGCAAAAGACTCTTGCCAAACCGCAACAGACTAGCGAGTCACGCACCGCTCGGGAGAATAGCCGCCTCAAACAGGAGCTTGCTGCAACCAGGGAGTACCTGCAAGCGATTATCGAGGAGCAGGAAGCATCCACCGAGGAACTCAAGTCCACCAGCGAAGAGGCCCAGGCGAGCAACGAAGAGCTGGAAACCTCCAAGGAGGAGCTTCAGTCGGCCAACGAAGAATTGAATACGGTTAACGAGGAGCTGAGAACCCGTAACGTTGCATTGATCGAGGTGTACAACGATCTGTCAAATGTGCTGACGGGCATTAATGTCCCTTTGGTCATGGTCGGAGAGGACCTGAAGATCCGGCGTTTCACGCAGGCCATCGAACCCATGCTGAATCTCATCAATTCCGACATCGGCCGATCGATCTCCGATCTGAAGCCCAACATTGACATCCTCGATCTGGCGGGGATGCTGCGGAGCGTGGTCCAGGGTGCAAAACCCGGCGCGCGAGAAATTCAGAGCCCGGAAGGCCGCTGGTATTCACTCCAGGCGTTGCCTTATCGAGCGGAAAACAGGATAGCTGGCGCCCTATTGGCGCTATTCGACATCGATGCCGTTAAGCACGGCCGCGATTATGCCGAAGCGGTGATGCACACCACCCGCCAGCCTCTCGTGATCCTGAACGGAACCCTCAAGGTCAGGAGCGCAAACGACGCTTTCTATGAGACTTTTCAGATCTCAAGAGAGGATGCGGAGAATCGTTTACTGTACGATCTCGGCAACGGACAGTGGAATATTCCCGAACTGCGGGCGGCACTGGAAAGGATTCTGCCGGATCGCCGGGAGTTCCGGGACCTCGAAGTCGATCGTGAATTTGAAGGAATCGGACGCAAGATCCTGCTGCTCAGCGGGCGTGAGATCCAGCAGCCGGCTCCATACGGTCACACGATCCTTCTCGCGATCGAGGACATTACCGAGCGGAAGGAACAGCAGCGCATCGACTTGCTGAAGAACGAGCAGGCGTTAGCCTCCGAGAGAAAGTTACGCGAGCTGGAGGCGGAACTGGCTCGCGTTGTTCGGGCGTTGACTGTTGGCGAGTTGGCGGTATCCATCGCGCACGAGGTCAACCAACCGCTCGCCGGCGTAGTCACCAATGCCGAGGCCGGCCTGCGCTGGCTTCGCGGCAAAACGCCGAACCTCCACGAGGCGCAGGAATCCCTGGCATTGATCGTCAGGGATGGAAATCGCGCCGGCGAAGTGATTCGGCGCATTCGTGAATTTCTGAAGAAGGATGACCACGAGATGACGGCCTTCGATATCAACGAAGCCGTTCAAGAGGCGCTGGCTTTCGCGGACGCCGAGCTCGAACGCAGCAAGGTTGCGCTGCGAGTCGAACTCTCCCGCGAACTCCCTCTCGTGCGGGGCAATCGAATCCAATTGCAGCAAGTGGTTTTGAACTTGATCATGAACAGCCGCGATGCCACGGCCCCGGCCGGGGAGGGATCGCGCGAAGTGGTGTTGACCTCGCAGAGATCCCCCGGGCCCGGAGGGAGCCCCGGCGTTCTTGTGACGGTGCGAGATAGCGGAATTGGGGTGAAGCCGCAGGATCTGGATAGGATGTTCGATGCTTTCTTTACGACCAAGCCCAGGGGCATGGGAATGGGGTTGTCGATCAGCCGATCGATCATAGAGGCTCACGGCGGACGAATTTGGGCTACGCCAAACGACGGTCCGGGGCTGACCGTACAATTCAGCCTGCCGGCCGAAGGCTCATGAGAGTTAAACAGGTTGGCAGGCGAAAGCGCCTGCCCCACTGTACGTTCCCGGCCAATGGTCCCTATGGTGCTCAGCTTACATTATGTGAATCGCTCAGTGGATGCAGTCCTTGAAAGAGCCAGATGCAACCAGATCCTGAACGCTTTACCCGATGAGGCGCTCCATCGGATTCTCGCCGGCACCACGGTCAGGGATCTTCCGCGCGGCCGCAGGCTCTACCGGGAAGACGGGCCGGTTGAAGCGTTGTATTTCCCCGTCCATGGCGTGGTAGCCATTCTTACCCGCGCAAATGAAAGCGGCGAAACCGTCATGGCAACTGTGGGCAATGAAGGAGCTGTTGGTGTCAGTGTAGCCATGGGCGTACCGCGCGCCTTTGGGCGGGATTTGGTCCAGGTTCCGGGCCAGGCGATCGTGATCGGCGCGAAGCGTTTCGAGGAGCTCCTGCAGCACGAACAGCAACTGTCGCTGGTGATGCACCGCTACCTGTACGCATTCGTTCGGGAGATCCTGCAAGCTTGCACTTGTAATCGGTTGCATACGACGGAGGAGCGTTGCGCCCGCTGGTTGTTGGTGGCCCACGATCGCGCTGGCACCGACCAGTTCGCCCTGACACAGAATCTCCTGGCTGAGATGTTGGGGACGCGGCGAGCGAAAATAAACCTCGCACTGGCGATGTTTCGGCGCGTCGGCGCGGTCCAATATGTTTACCGCCGGATTACGGTACTCGATCGAAAACTGCTCGAATCCTTTTCCTGTCCCTGCTACGGGCTCATCCGCCAGGCGCATGAGATCGTAAAGTTATAATTGTACGGTTCGGGACAATTCAGCGCGGTATACTTTCAGCGTGTCATGAGCCAGGAACCTCCGGCTGTTTTCATCGTGGACGACGATATCTCGGTTCGGGAAGCATTAAAGAATCTGTTGCGGTCCGTAGGGCTGAGGGTCGAGACGTTTGGCACAGCCCAGGAGTTCTTATCCAGCCGGCGTTCCGACGCGCCCGGCTGCCTCATACTCGACGTGCGGCTTCCCGGCTTGAGCGGACTCGACCTGCAGCGAAAACTCGCCGAGGCCGACATTGAGATCCCGATTATCTTCATCACCGCACACGGCGACATTCAGATGTCCGTGCGGGCCATGAAGGCCGGCGCGGTGGAATTTCTCACGAAACCTTTCCGCGACCAGGATCTGTTGGATGCCGTCCAGCAGGCCATCGATCGGGACCGTTCGGCCCGAACACAGCGGGCCGAAACGGCGGAGTTGCGCAGCCGTTACGAATCGCTCAGTTCCCGCGAGCAGGAAATCATGGCGCTGGTTGTTCGAGGCCTCCTCAATAAGCAGATCGCCAGCGAGTTGGGCATCAGCGAAGCGACGGTAAAACTGCATCGTGGCCAGGTGATGCAAAAGATGCGAGCCGACTCGCTCGCCGACCTCATCAGAGTTGCGGGAAGACTTGGAATTCCAGTCGGCCGCTAAGGGGCTGCGCTTGACGAAACAGCCGCCGGCTTGACGAACAGCCCGCCCGATAGGCCGCATAACGGACCTATACCAAAGTATAGTGACGATGCCTGCAAGTAGGATAGCTATCCGTTCCCGGCGAGGCTAAGCTGAATCATAAAACATGGCGCAGTGGTATTTGATCACAACTGACACCGTGGCGGCCGTTGAAAAGAGCCCGAGGAACGTCATCATGGTTCCCAGCGGCTCGGTCATTGATGTGCCCATAGCCTTGAATGGAATACAGGGTCTGATCGAGGTGACATTCCACGGTGAGACCGTGTTGATGTTCGCGGAGGACATCAGGGATCGCGGGAAGCCGGTATTCGGGGCATCCGTCTGAAATAAACGAGTGCGGCGCGCGGGTTGCGCCCACCCGCGCGCCGCTGGGCAAACGAAAGAGGAGATCGAATCCATGCGAAAGTCAACGCTCACCAAGACGGAGAGCACCGTACAAGATACGGTTGCGGCCACAGCTTCCGACGAAATTGCAGCGCTCGCGTACCAGCTTTGGAACGAGCGGGGTTGTCCGGCCGGGTCACCGGACGAGGATTGGTTCTCCGTCTAGAGCTATGCGAGAGCAATTGGAAGAATCCTGGCGGTTGAAACTGGAGGAGGCTTCCAGCCGATATAAAGCTGCCACCGCGCAGTACAGGACGATGCTGGCAGAGCAAAGCGTTGCTACCGATGCTCTGATGCGCGCCCGGCAGGCGGAATCCCGAGCGCTCGCCGAATATGCGCAGGTGCTGCGGACGTTCGCCGACCTGACCATACACGGCAAGGTGCCCGAAGAGCAGCCGGCCGCAGGCTCGAACGGGGGCGTTACCGTTCGGCAGGTAAACCTGATCTCAATTGTCGATGATGACGAATCGGTCCGCGAGGCCACGAAGACTCTGCTAAGATCGGTTGGCTATCAGGTCCAGACCTTTGTTTCGGCGGAGAATCTGTTAAACTCGGGCGCTCTCGGGGAAACGGAGTGCCTGATCCTGGATGTGCGGATGCCGGGGATCGACGGGCTGGAGTTGCAGCGTCGATTAAACGCCGATGGTTTCCGTGTCCCGATCGTCTTTATTACCGCGCACGGCGATGGCACGCTTCGGCGCCGGGCGATCGAAGCGGGCGCTGTCGATTTGCTGGATAAGCCATTCGCCGCAAGCACCTTACTGGCAACCGTGGAGAGCGCCCTGGGAGGCCGCGAGGCCGTCCCAGGCAGAACGTAGCCGTCCTGGAAACTTGCGCGCCGATGAAAATACTCTCTCCATTTATCGTGGTGATCGCTGCCGTCCAGGAGGATTGCGGAGCCCTCCACGATATTCTTGGCCACCTCGAACGGGATGTAATCAGCTTTACGACCTTAAGGGAAGCGGCCGGCGTGCTCGGGCGGGCTTCGGTAGTGCTGTGTGACGCGGAGCTGCCCGATGGCGGCTGGAGGGACGTCATGCGCAGTCTGGGAACAATGGCCGATCCGCCTTTACTCATCGTGGCTGCACGCGTCGCCGACGACCGGCTTTGGGCGGAGGTGCTG
>OMOG01000375.1 GCA_900290305.1 Candidatus Sulfopaludibacter sp. SbA4 | reverse complement strand
ATCGTCACCTGAATTACACCGATCATCTCTCCCAAGTTGCCATAGCGGGCGCGATCTCTTCCAGCACCACGACCACCGACCGAGCCACTTCCAGTTCCTGGGAATTTCCCATCGTGCTGAAATACCGCTTCCACACCCCCCTCGTGCGGCCCTATGTGGAATCGGGCGTGGCTTGGGACACCCTGAGCGGCCTGACCGATACCATCACCCAGACCTTTGCACCGATCATTTCCTCGTCGACCACCAGTACATCCAAGCCGTCGTCGCTCTCCAACAACACCACCATGGGATTCGTGATCGGCGCCGGAGTCGATGTACACGCGCTGGTGATTCACATCTCTCCCGAGATCCGCTACACCCGGTGGGCATCGCCGCATTTCAATCTGGCCGGTGTGATCTCGAGCAATCAAAATCAGGCCGAGTTCCTGGTGGGAATCACGTTCTAGCCTCCGCCCAAAATCAGAACTCAGTTCTGATTTTCAGTCCGTAACTGATTGATTCTACGTTAATCGATCAGAACTCAGTTCTGAATTTGCCTCGGCGGCTTGATGCCGCCGACGGCCGCTTTCGTTTCCCGCAGGGTGTTCTCCAGGCTCTCTTTCGGGAGGTCCTGAATGATCGGGTTGATCAGCCAGCCCAAGCCGGTCGGCACATCGCGGGTGAGTGAGACGGCCCGGCATTCCACCCACGTGCCGCCATCGCGTTCTTCAAAACGCCAGTACGTGTATAACTGCCACAGGAAGCCCTGGCCAGTGCCCGGGGGCAGGGCGTTTTCGTTGGATTTGCCGGGGTGCTCCACTTCGACGACCTTGGTAGTTCGGGAGCGGCTGCGCCAGCGCGTCTGGTCGACCGGGACGTAGTGAATTTCGTGCTCGGTGTCGAGCACCACGGTGATCACCTTTTTCTTGAGGAGCCGCATGTAGACCTGGAAATCGTTTCCGTTGCGCGAGAGAATCCGGGACGCCAGGATCTCGGGATGATACTCGGCCTTATGGTTGTAGTCCGCCATCACCGCGATGGTTTTCTCGATCGTCGCGCCGGGAATAAAGACCGCTCCCACCCAGTCATGCACCAGGCCGTCGGGCACGGAAACAACGGGCTTGGCGCCGGCCGGCTCGACCACGACTTGGCCCTGCCGCACCAGGCGGGCGCGGTCCGGGGATTCGTCGGCCCACAGGAAGGACTTTCGTTCATCCAGTCGCTGCTCGGTCTGGCGTATGTAGCGTTCGAACGCCTCCATGGTCGCCGGCTTGAGCTCGGCGGCGGGCAGCCGGCAGACTAGGCTAGCAGCGCGGCCAGGGTGAACGATTTCATCCTTCCATCTTCGCGCACGTTCGGGTGGCTCCCAGACTGAAAAATGCGGCGCAAGCGAGCCACCTTCTCCCGGCCCACTGGCCCCTATCTTCCGCGGCGAAGCCTTGATCGCTGCATTCTGCACAAACAAGAGAGGGCCGGCCCATCAGGATCTCTTCAGTACCAGACCATGATTCCTGGTGCCGACATGATCAAACTTGTCCTGAATCGGTCGCAGGAGCGAGTCATCGTTCTGCTCAAATTTCAAGAAGATTGCGTGAGCAACATAGTCGGCCAATTGGAGCATCCTCGAGTCGTTTGCACTCGCAGAATACGGAAGATCTTCTGCGAAATTCCGGATCGAGCCGATTCGTGTCCCAGACCTGCGAAACGTTCGTACCCACGTTCGGGCGCGTTGGTCAAACCTGCCCTCCGCAAAGACGATCAGGCCACGCTGTGTATCGTTCTCTTTGTGACGTCGAGCAAGGAAGAGGTTGAATCTCCCACAGACTTCCTCCACGGCGATTTGAACCGCCGGCTCACCATAGCACTGCGAGGACTTCTCAATCGCAACTCCGAACAAGACGACTCCCCGATTATCGGAGTTCGCCCAGAACACTTCCGACCTCGGCTACCATCTGAAGCCGTTTTTCCTCAGGAATCTTCCGCCAAAAATCCTTACCCTTCCTCATCGGTGAGGCGTGGAAGGGCACAGGTTCGAGGCCAGGCAGATGGCGGCTCTGAACCGCGTCGGTCGCCTCGCTCAGAAAGTGGATCTGCCTCTCGAAGGCCGCGACGCCGGCAAGAACAAAATGGCGATTGGCGGCATTGTTCTCATCACCGGATTCGTCCAAGTAGAGGACGTACATAAAAAAAGGCAACCGGCTGCTCGTACGAGCAATTGGTCCCAAAATAAGGGGACACCACCAGTTGCAAATTCATCATAGCATAGCTCGGCCGAGCACCTCTTCACCGGAGCTATCAAACTGACCAATATGCATCACCGCACGGGACTCTGGAATGGCCGTCGAAGATTCCTCCCCCCGCTAGACGCGAGCTGAGCGAGCTACCTACCCCGGTCCCTGGCCCCTACATTAAGATCAGTCCATGGACCTCAGCTATCCCATCGGAAGATTCGATTTCAGCAAACCCGTCCCGCCCGACGCGAGGCCGCTACTGATCGCCGAGATCGAGGCCGCCCCGGCGCGCCTGCGGGAGGCGGTTCGGGGCCTCAGCGACCAGCAGCTCGACACGCCTTACCGGCCCGGCGGATGGACCGTTCGCCAGGTCGTGCATCACGTACCCGACAGCCACATGAACAGCTACATCCGGTTTCACCTGGCGCTCACCGAAGAAGAGCCCGCGGTCAAGGGCTATGACGAAAAGAAGTGGGCCGAACTGCCCGACGCCCGCACCGGGCCGGTCGAGATCTCGCTGGCGCTTCTGGACGGCCTGCACACCCGCTGGGTGGCGCTCCTGCGAAATCTCGCCGAGTCGGATTTCGAGCGCCGGTTTCGACATTCGGAAATCGGGACGGTACGGTTGGATACCAACCTGGCGCTTTACGCATGGCACGGGCGGCATCACGCCGCGCACATCACCGGTCTCCGGGAGCGCATGGGCTGGTAGGGCCAAAAACAAATCTTTAGAACCGAACCCCACCCCTGCGCGTCCAATCGGGTAGCACGAGTTCGCCCGGCGAGAGCTGGTATAATGACTTCCAAGGGCCTCCGGAGTTTTCAACACCTATGAGCAGCCGTATCAAATATTTCATCGTGAGCGCGTCGACGTGTCTCACGCTTCTGCTGGTGGTCGGGGGTGTGCTCGGCCAGGGCGCGTCCAATGCGGACGACACCCTCAAGCACATCGGCGTCTTCAGCGACGTGGTAGCGCACATCAAGAGCGAATACGTCGAAGAGCCCGACATGAAGAGCGTGACGCTGGGCGCTTTGAACGGCTTGCTGGAAGCCATCGATCCGTTCGCCAGCTACCTCAACGCGGATCAGTACAAGGAATACCTCAAGAACAAGGACCTCAAGCGGGCCGACATCGGATTGATGCTCTCGAAGAAGTTCGGCTATGTGGGAGTGGTCGGCGCGGTGCCGAATTCTCCCGCCGCCAAGGCCGGTTTCACGACGGGCGACATGATTGAGAGCATCAAGGGAGTCGCCACCCGGGATATGCCCCTGGCCTACGCCACCATGCTGATGCAGGGCGACCCGGGAAGCAGCGTAGAGTTGAGCGTGGTGCGGGTGCGCCAACCGGAGCCGCAGACGGTGAAGCTGACGCGCGCCAATGTCAGTCTGCCGTCCGTTGAGAGCAAAATGCTGGCCGGGCAAGTGGGCTACGTGAACATCGACGCCCTGTCGCCGGCGCTGGTGAAAGAGGTGGCTGCCGCCATCACCAAGCTCCAGAAGGATGGCGCGCAGAAGCTCGTTATCGATGTGCGCAACTGCTTCACGGGCTCGCCTGAAGATGGCATCGCCATGGCCAATCTGTTTCTGACCAAGGGCCACATCGCCTACATGCAAGGCCAGCGAGTGCCGCGCCAGAACTTCGACGCCGATCCGGGCAAAGCCATTACCAGCCTGCCGACGGCGGTCCTCACCAACCGCGGCACCGCGGACGCAGCCGAGATCGTGGCCGCCGCCCTGATGGATAACAATCGCGCGCAGGTGGTCGGCGAGCGCACCTACGGCGACGCCGCGCAACGCAAGGCCATCACCATGGACGACGGCAGTGCCATCATTCTCTCCGTCGCCAAGTACTACTCGCCCAACGGCAAGGCGATCCAGGACACCGGGGTCACGCCCGGAACCCAGGCGGCCGAGGCCGAGGTCCAGGTGGACTACGACGACAACGGAGAGCCCATTCCGCTGACACCGGAGCAACTGCAACAGCAGCAGAAGAAGAAGATGGAAGACGACCCGGTGGTCAAGAAAGCCCTGGAAGTCTTGAGCTCAAAAGCGTAAGCCGTCACCACCGCTTGCTGACGGGGTTGCCCCCTGGGCCCGCCCGGCCCTGATCGCGGTTTTCTCAGGGTTTCTCCGCTTTCTCCGTGATCTCAGGTTTTGATTTTCTCTTGGTTTTCTCCGCGTCTTCCTCCGCGTGCTCCGCGCCTCCGCGTCAAGGACACGGTTTCCCTGGGTTCCGGCTCGTCCGGGTTCGGGAGTGGTCTTCCCGGTTTCACGCCGCGGCGCTCTCGGATTGCATCCGCTTGAGTTCCTCCAAATGCCGCAGATACTCCCGCGACGCAGATTCGACGGTCCGTTGCAGACGCCGGAAAGTGAGCGGCACGCGGTAGAAAGCCTTGCCGAAGGGGATTTCCTGTCCGGGTGTCCAGTCATTCCGGATTCCCAGTTTCCAAAGTTGGGCTTCGGAAACGCGCAGCCGGCGAAGCTGCCAGTCGTACCTGACCAGCACATCCACCAGCAAGCTCTGCTCGGTGTTGGCGGGTTTGAAGCGCTCGCGATATTCGGCCTTGAGCGCGTCCAGCGCCTCCGGTTCTTCACCAGGGATGATTTGCAGTCGGGCGTCAATGCCGGTTTTCAGGGCGTTGAAGCGGGAAACGGCCTTTCCCGCAGCGGTGCGGGGGCCGGTGGAAAGTTGGGCGTTGCGGCGGTTCGCCTCGATTTGTTTGCGTGTGGCCATAGTTCCTCAACCACGACGCTACTCCCTCGACATTCGGCTACCGCCAGGGCGACGTACGGAATTGTTGAAAACAAAGGAAATATTTCGCGATTTCCGATGTGACCGGGAAAATGCCGGCGCCCAGGTTCTGCCCCTTCAGCCCGGCCTGATCGCTGTGCCACATGTTCACACCTGTAGTTGTGGCCACTCGTTGTTGTCGGCCCTCAAGATCCGCTAAAATTATGACTTAGCATCTTCGAAGGTCATCGGTACCGAGTGGTGTTTCCCGTGCATCCAAGAATTCGTCACCGCGCAGAGTGGAAAGGTATGCTTGCATGAGTTTTTTCAGGCGTTTTAGCCTGGTCGTCGTATCGGCCTGTCTCTGCGCAGGGAGTCCGTATCCGCTGGCTGCGCAAGATTCACAACAGCAGCAGCCACCACCCGCGCCTCCGGCAGGCTCCGAGCAGCAACCGCCGCCCGCCCAGCCGCCCAAGCCTCAGACTCCTCCGCAGCCCGCCCGAAACCCCTTCGAGGCGCCCACGGTCGACCAGGCGAAACCCGCGCTGCAAACGCCCGCGCAGCCGCCCAAGCCGCAGTTGGAAGGACCCAAGCCGGCAACCTTAACCCCGGAGCAAGCTACCGGGCAGGCCATCGAATCGATCGAAGTTCGCGGCGCCCGGCGCGTGCCGCAGGATACCCTCAAGGCCATGATCTACACCAAGCCGGGGGATATCTACAACGAGGAATCTCTGCGCCGCGACTACATGCTGCTGTGGAACACCAAGCGCTTCGACGACGTCACCCTCGAAACCGAGCCTGGCCGTGCCGGTGTGGTCATACGCTTCGTGGTAGTCGAACGCCGCGTCATCCGCTCCATCAATTATGAGGGCATCCACTCCATAACCGTGTCCGAGATCCTGGATCGCTTCAAGGAGCGCAAGGTGCCCCTCTCGGTGGAGTCGCAGTACGAACCCGACAAGGTGCAGCGCGCCGCCGTCGAGATCAAGGATTTCCTCGCGGAGCGCGGCCGCCAGTACGCCACCGTCGACCCGCAGATCGAGCAGATCCCGCCCTCCTCCTTGAAGGTCACCTTCAACGTCAACGAAGGCCCCAAGGTCAAGGTAGGGGAGATCCAGATCACCGGCAATAAGGCCATGACTGCCCGCTGGGTCACCTGGCAGATGAAGAACCTGCATCCGTACGGCGTCCCCCACTCGATCGTTCTCGAGAATCTCTTCGCCAAGACCTTCGACCAGGCGAAGCTCGAAGAGGACAAGCAGCGCATCGTGCAGGGCTATCAGGACTTCGGCTACTTCCAGGCCAAGACGCTCGAGGACACCGTCAGAATCATTCCCACCGGCGGCCACGGATGGCGGCTGCCGCTGTTCCTCACGCGCAGCCAGGGCATCGGCGCCAACATCACCATTCCGGTGGAAGAGGGCCGGCTGTACCACCTCAACAAGGCCAACTTCGTGGGGGTCAAAGTGTTTCGCGAGCCCGAAGCGGTGCTGTTGCCGCTGTTCGGCATGCGGCAGGGCTCGGTCTTCTCCACCGAGAGACTGCGCAAGGGTCTCGAGAACATGCGCAAGCTGTACGGCCAGTTCGGCTTCATCAACTTCGTCCCCGAGCCTTCCTTCGATTTCACTCCGAACACCGACCAGATCGATCTCACCATCACGGCGGACGAAGGCAAGCAGTACTTCATCCGGCGCATCGATTTCTCGGGCAACACCACCACCCGCGACAAGGTCATCCGGCGCGAAGTCCTGCTCGACGAAGGCGACATGTTCAATACCCAGTTGTGGGACTACAGCATTCTGCGCCTCAACCAGCTCGGGTATTTCGAAATGCTGAAGAAGGACGAAGCCGCCGACATCAAGACCAATCCCAACACCAATACCGTCGACATCACGCTCAAGGTCCGGGAGCGCGGCAAGAACTCCATCGGATTGAACGGCGGTGTTTCGGGAATCGCGGGCAGCTTCGTGGGGTTCAATTACTCTACCAACAACTTCCTCGGGTTGGGCGAGACGCTCTCGCTCCAATCGCAGCTCGGAACCCGCATGAAAGACGTGAGCCTGGGATTCACCGAGCCGTATTTTCTGGATCGGCCGCTGCAACTCGGATTCGTGGTTTACTATCGCTTCTTCGATTTCAACCAGGGGCGGGAAGCCTCCATTCTGGCCGGCCAGAATCTGATTCCGCTGTACAACCAGCTTGGGTCTCAGAACCTGCTGAACTACACGCAGAACAGCCACGGCTTCAACGTCTCGGCGAGTTATCCTTTGCGCCGCAGCTTCGCGCGCGTCGGCATCACCTACGGCTTCGATATTTCCAACGTGAAGACGCTCACCACGGCAGCGCAAAACTATTTCCAGTACATCAACTTCAGCGGTGTGGCGGGACCCAACTCGCTGGACGGCATCCGTACCAGCACAATCACGGGTTCGTATACCTACAACACGGTGAACCATCCGATCAATCCGACGGGCGGCAAAAGCCTCTTCGTCTCGGCCGCCTTTGCGGGCAGCTTCCTGGGCGGCAATGTGAACACCATTTCGCCCACCATCGACGCCAAGTACTTCCACGTGAATCCCCTGCACCGGACCCACGTCTTCGCGTTTCACATGATGACCTCCATGATCACCGGATACGACGGCAAGTATGTTCCGCCGTTTTCCCGCCGGTTTATGGGCGGCGAGCAGGATATCCGCGGCTTCGAAATCTGGGGCATCACTCCGATTGCTTTCATCCCGTCGATGGCGTCGGTCAACGTGCTGAATTCCGATGGGTCCACGCGCATGCAGAAGGTGGTCAGCGGCGGCGCCATTGTTTCGACGCCGGTCACCATGACGGTGCCCAGCTACCAGCTCATCACGCCGGGCGGCGACACCCAGTTGTTGGGTAACTTCGAATACCGGATTCCGATTGTAGGGCCGGTTACGCTGGCGCCGTTTTTCGATGCCGGCGTGGACAAGATTCTGCGGTCGAATCAGCTCACCATGGTCTCCAGCCAGGTGACCAACCTGAACACGCAGTTCCCTCAGGCCGGCTTCGATGGGCTGGTGAAGATCGCCCCCGGCACGCAAAAACCGCGGGCCTCCACGGGTCTCGAGTTGCAGGTGATGCTGCCCGTGGTCAACGCGCCGTTCCGCCTGTACTTCGCTTATAATCCATCGACCGTTCGCGAGTATTTGCAGCCGCCCATCGTGGCGGACCGCTCCTCTTTCCCCAACGCCGCGACCTTCAACAACGCCCTCGCGACCTATGGGCAGGCCTTACCCTTCTTCGAGAAGCGGACGATGTTCCGCTTCACGATCGGCAGGACGTTTTAAACAGCCGCGCGCCGCCGCTAGTCGCTATATGGTAGTATTTTCACACTTAGGAGTTTTCAGCTTGAAGAAGAATTTTGCCGTATCCACCGCTCTCGTCCTGGGAATCGCCGCGCTGGCGCAGGCCCAAACCCCGCCGACGAAGATCGCGATCATCAACATGCAGGGCGCCATCCTGAGCACCAAGGACGGTCAGAAAGCTCAGCAGGAGCTGCAGGCCAAGTTTTCGCCCAAGAAGTCCGAGCTGGACAAGAAGCAGTCCGATCTCGCGGCGCTTCAGGAGACACTGCGCAAGGGCAGCGCCACCCTGAGCGACGAGGCGAAGCTCAAGATGCAGAACGATATCACCGCCGGCCAGAAGGGCATCACCCGCGACGGCGAGGATTTTGAGGCCGAAGTGCAGCAGGAAGAGCAAAAGCTCATGGGCGACCTCTGGCAGAAGATGATGGACGTAGTGACCAAGTACGCCACCCAGAATGGGTACGCCATGGTAGTCGACGTCAGCAATCAGCAGACCGTCATCTGGGCCGATCCCTCGACC
>OMOG01000424.1:18026-24165 GCA_900290305.1 Candidatus Sulfopaludibacter sp. SbA4 | reverse complement strand
GGGCAGCAGGTCGAGCAGGCACTGCTGCGCGCCGCCGGGATCGCTGAACTGGTCGAGGAGCAGAAGGTTCATGCGCGGACCGCGAGGGCCAGGATCCAGAAGTACAGGGGCAAGACGCGCCAGTACGTGAGCAGGTCGCCCGAGAACATCTGGACCACTTGGCCGGCCCAGAAGCAGAGCATCCATGTGCCGAAGAAGGAGGTGCGTGGGGCGGCGGAGCGGGAGGCGCGGGCGGAGGCGCGGAGGATCGCGATATTGAGCCAGAGGAGCGCGGCCAGCCCGGCGATACCGGTTTCCACCAGGAGGCTGAGGTACATGTTGTCGGCAACCACGGGGCCGCCCAGATAGTCGGTGTACGGGAGGGTCTTGTAGCCGATGCCGATCAAGGTCTGCCAGGGGTGGACGGAGATCCAGTCGACCAGGGTGCGCCAACTCGCCACGCGGCCGGAGAGGATTCGTTCGCTGGCGGTGAAGAAGAACTCGGTGGAAGCGGAAAGGCGCATCCAGTAGATTTCGGCGAAGGCGGGAAAGACTTTCCAGGTGATCCACGCGGCGGCGGCCACGGACGCCAGGATGGAAGCGACGCGCGAGAGGCGCATGCGGCGTCGATTCGACCAGGCGAGGACGGCGAGCGATACGAGCACGTTGAGGAGGGAGGCGCGGGAGTAGGAAAGCACCAGGGCGGCGAAGAAGACGGCGCCGCCGGCTAAGAGCGCTTTGCGGGGCAAAGGACTTTGGGCGCGCGGCCGCGAGAAGGCGACGGCGATCATCACCAGGAAAAACGCGCAGAAGTTGCCCAGCGTCGAGGCCTCGTAGAAGATGCCCTGGGCGCGCCGGAAGACGCCGGAATCGAGCCACACGAATTGCGGTCCGTAGCCGGCGGGGGCGGGGAACTGGAAATAGAAATCGATGCAGGCGAAGAGGGCGGAGGCGGCGGCGATCCAGTAGAGGAATGAGAGTGGTGCGGGGGCGTCCGCGGGTCCGTAGGCGGTGTAGAAGAAGACGTAGACGGAAATGCCGAAGAGCGCGACGCGAGCCAGGCTGCCGGCCGCGGCTTGGGCGCCGGAATTCAGGGCGGCAGGCGCCACGCTGGCGAACAGTACGCCGAACAGGGCGATGAAAGCGAGGTTGAGGGACGAGGCGGGAACGCTCCATTGGGCCAGCCACAGGATGCCGGCGAAGAGGCCCAGGGCGGCGAACAGCAGGCACGGGTGCGGGCCGGAATCGCCGATGGGGATGGGTAATGGCGGGAGCAGCAGGGCGGCAGCGAAGAAGGCGGCGATCCAGCGGGCGGGCTTGTGGAGGGTCCAGAGGGCGAGAGGGATGAGGATGGCGGGGGCGGCGAGGAGTGCCTTGGTGGTGAGGCTGGGGGCGACGGCGATGGCGGCGGCCCAGGCGCCGAAGACGATGGGGACGAGGAGGCGGCGGGGATTAGGGGCAGTGGGGGACATGAGTTACAACCGTGGCGCAGGCGGACCCAGAGGGTACCCCGCCTGCCGTGTCGAGACTCGTCTCGACACCGGTCCGCGGTTATGACAGAGTGTCGAAGACAGGCGTCGGCATGAGTGCCGACGCGGCAGGCAGGAGTGCCTGCGCCACGAGTTGGATGTAGCAGCATCACTCATGGCGGGCCTTGGAGAATTCGCGGTAGATGGTGCGCTCGCGGTAACTCATTTCCAGGGTGAAGTAGAGAATCGGGAGCACGAGGCCCAACAACAGGGCCGCCGCCAGATTCAGAGGGAGGTTGGGCGAGGAGGGGCGCTCGGGGACGATGCCGGGGTCGATGATTTTCAGGCGCTCGCCGCGGTACCCGGCGTCGCCGCGCGCTTCCCGCAAACGGCTCTCGATGGCGGTGATCGACGCCTGGGCGCCCTTGCGGTCGGCTTCCAGCTTGTCGCGGCGGGCGAGGCGCTGCGCCAGGAGCTTTTCGCGCTCGGCGGCCTGGCTGTCGAGCGCCTGGAGCTGTTTGCGCATTTCGTCGAGGCGCGCGCGGGCATCGCCGGCTTGCTTGCGGATCTCGGCGGCGTCGGAGCCCGACGCCTGCTTCTCGCGCTGGGCGGCATCGGCGATCTCCAACTCGGTGTTGAGCACCTGCTGCTCGGTGGCGGCGCGCAACTCCGCGGCGCTTTCTATGGCCGATTGCAACTGGTTGACGGGCTCGTTCGACAGCACCTTGGCCCAAGCGTCCTCGATCTCCTGCAAGTGGGCGCGGGCGTCGTGTTGCTGCTGCTCGATGCCGTGGATCAGGTCCTGGTCGCCCTCGCTCACCAGGGAGCGGTTGAGCTCCACCGCGGATTGGGCCATGAAATGGGCCAGCGTCTGGGCTTTGCGCGGATCGGGCAAGGTGGCTTCGATTTCGAGAATTCGCGTGTTACGGACGATGCCGACCTGCAGGACCCGGCGCTTGAGCGATTCGATGGGGCGGGAGCCGAGGGACGCGCGCAGGTCGAACTGGTCGATGGCTTTGCGGAAGAGGCTGTCGCTGGAGGCGAACTGCTCGTAGGTTTTGAGCGATTCCAGGTAGATGGGGCTGACCGCCATGGCGGAACGCAGGTCCGAGCCGGCGGGAGGCTCGATTACGATGCGCGCGGTGGCGGTGTACAATCGCGTTTGGGCCAGGGAGACCGCCAGCGCGAGGGCTACGGCGACGACGCAACTCGCGCCGATCCATCGCCCGCGCGACCGCATGTAACCGATGTAATGAAATGCGTCGAACGAGTCCGGCATCGGGCTTCCTGAGTTAGTGTAACCGATATGGCCCTTCTACAGGCCGCGGTAATCGGTCTGATGGCGTTAATTGTTACGCCCGGATTCCTTTTTTACTTCGATGTTACTCCCAAGCTGGCGGTGTTGCTGGCGGGCACGGGAGTGGCGCTGTTATTTGCCACGGCCGTGCGGCCGGCGCACCGGCTGTTTTCTTTACTCTTGTTACTGAACGCGATCTCGCTGGGCGTCTCCACGTCCTTGTCGGCCGAGCCCGGGCTTTCCGCGTTCGGCACGAATTGGCGGAGGTTCGGCGCGGCGCCGCAGGCAGCGGTGCTGCTGTTCGCGTGGCTGGTGTCGCAGCATACGGCGGGACGGCCGGACCGCGTGCGGACGATCCTGCGCGGAGTGGGGGTGAGCGGCGCCATCACGGCGGTCTACGGCATCGCCCAGTATTTCGGATGGGATCCGCTGCTGCCTGCGGCGGCCTATCACATTGGAGAGGGAATCTGGACCATCGTGCGCCCGCCGGGCACCCTGGGGTACGTCAGCTATTTCGCGACGTGGCTGCTGGCGGTGAGCTTTCTGAGCATGGCGCTTTACGGCTTGGAGACCAGCGCATGGTGGCGCCGGTTCGCGGTGGCGGCGGCGGCGCTGGCGGCCATCGCGATGTTGCTGACCGGCACGCGCGCCGCCGTGCTGGGGATGGTGGCGGGCGCCGCGGTATGGCTCTACCGGCGCGGTTTTCGGGTGACGCGGCGGATGGTGGCGGCGGCTGCGGTGGTGCTGGTGGCGGCGGGCGCCTTCTATTTCTCGCCGCCTGGATGGAAGCTGCGCAGCCGCACGCGCTGGTTCATCGAAGACCCGTGGGGCGGGGCGCGGCCGCTGCTGTGGCGCGACAGCTTGCGGATGGGCGTGTCGCGACCGGTGGCGGGATACGGGCCGGAAGTCTTCACGGCGACGTATCCACGCTACGAATCGAAGGCCGTGGCGGAAGCGTATCCCGATTTTTCGTTCGAATCGCCGCACAATATGTTTCTGGACGCCCTGGTCGCGCAAGGGCTGCCGGGACTGGCGATTTTGTGCGGCCTGTGTGCGATCGGATTGAAGAGAATTCGGGACAGCGGCGCGGCAGCTTGGATCGCGGGCGGGGTGGCGGCGGGGATCGTGGCGCAGCAGTTTACGGTGTTCACGGTGCCGACTGCGGTGATCTTTTACGTGATGATCGCGCTGGGGGCAGGTTCAGAGGTTGGCGGGCGGACAATGCCCCTTGCTTTGGCCGTGGGGCGGACCCCCCGGTCCGCGGCGGACGCCCTCGTCCGCCTGTTTGTATCGAGCCGCAACTTGATTCCATTGGAGAAAGCGTCCGCGGCGGACGCGCGGACCGGGGGGTCCGCCCCACAATTTGTGCAGAATCCCAAAGTAAGCGGCATTTGGCGGAAGCGCCTGCCCCACTTAGTTACGGGACCCGTGGCGGTGGGGTTGATCTACCTGGCGGTGCGGTTTACGGTGGCCGATCGCGAGTTGGCGCTGTGCCGCCGCGGTGTGGAATCGGGCGACCTGGCGGCGGCCGCGG
This sequence comes from Candidatus Sulfopaludibacter sp. SbA4, assembly GCA_900290305.1. Lineage (GTDB taxonomy): Bacteria > Acidobacteriota > Terriglobia > Bryobacterales > Bryobacteraceae > OMOG01. Next base: position 19,886 of record OMOG01000424.1, on the reverse strand, counting down.
CGCATTTCGACCGGTACCAGCGGTGGCATCTTCCCGGCACGTCGGCCGACCTCTGGTATTCCCGCGCACTGCTGAATCTGGCGACGAAGTCGAAGATTCCGCTGGTGCGGTTTCAGGCGGTGCTGCAATCGGGCGCCGCGGGACTGCGGGCCCCCGAAAGCGCCGAAGACCCGTTCGATGCGTGGTACAGCCTGGCCGAAGTATATGCCGCCCAGAACGATCGGGCGCGGATGGAGAGCAGCCTGCGCGCGGCCATCGCGGCCAGTCCCAACTGGTTCAAACCGCACTGGGCGCTGGCGCAACTGCTGCGCATGGAGTCGCGGATAGACGAGGCGGAGCGCGAAGCGGCGCTGGCGGCGGAACTGAACGGCGGCAAGCATCCGGAGGTGGCGCGCACGCTGGCGGACATCCGCGCCCAGGCTGAACACAGGTAAATTCTTCGCGGGAGTGTTGTTCGGCACCGGCGGACTCTCCTACAATGGTCAGCATGAGGACTGCTGCCATAAAGTCGACACAGGCAGGAATGCCTGTGCTACTGCTGCTGGCTGGTGCGATCGCCGCCTGGCCGCAGACTCCTCCGCCCGTGGTGAATGCAAGCGGCGTCACGAATGCCGCCGGCGCGTCGGGTCAGGGAGTGGCGCCCGGGTCGCTGGTCTCGATCTTCGGGAGCAACCTGGCATCCAGCATGGCGGCGGCGGGGACGGTCCCGCTCTCGACGACGCTGAGCGGGGTGAGCGTCACGTTCAACAATTCGCCGGCGCCGGTCCAGTCCGTGAGCGGCGGCCAGATCAACGTGCAGGTGCCGTGGGAAGTGGCGCCGAGCACGGCGCAGGTGGTGGTGACGCGGGACGACGGCGTCACTTCGACTCCGGTGGGCGTTCCGGTGGCCGCCAGCGCTCCGGCGATCTACAGCATCGGCGGGCAGGCGATCGCGATCAACTCGGATGGAAGCCTGGCGGCTCCGGCGGGCGCGATTCCGGGGATCGCGACCCACCCGGCCAAGATCGGCGACCCCAACGGACTCACGATCCTGGCTACCGGGTTGGGCGCCGTGAGCGCGCCGGTGGCCGATGGTGCGAATTCGTCCGACATGACGCGGAATACGCTCACCGCGCCGGCCGTGATGATCGGCGGGGTGGCGGCGCAGTTGACGTTCAGCGGGCTTTCACCGCAATTCGTGGGGCTTAACCAGATCAACGTGGTGATCCCGGCGGGGACGCCCACCGGCAACGCCGTACCGCTGCAATTGCAGGTGGGAACGGTCAACTCGAATATCGCGTCGATCGCGGTCAGCCAGTAGGCATAACTCGGGTTGCGCCGCACCTTTTCACTGGTAAAAATATCCCGGCACGGCTGTTTAGAGAGGCCCGGCTCCCATAGAATCGTATTATGAACAGCTCTCTTCGCGCGGCTTCACTGGCCGCAATATTATTGCTCGCGGGCGCTGCGGCGTTCGCTCAAGCGCCGGCGATTGCGCCCGGCGGCGTGCTGAACGGCGCCAGCTTCGACAAGACCGGACAACCGGTAGCGCCCGGCTCACTGATCTCCATCTTCGGCACCAACCTGAGCACGGCTACGGCAACCGCGCAGTCGGTTCCGATCTCCACGTCCTTATCCAGCGTTACGGTCACGTTCAACAACGTGGCTGCGCCGCTGGCGTTCACCAGCAGCGGCCAGATCAATGCGCAGGTTCCGTGGGAGATGCTGGGACTCCTTCCCCCGGTCACAAATGGTACGGTGCAAGTCCCGGTAGTGGTGACGAACAACGGCGTGGCCAGCGCTCCGCTCAACGTTTTGGTGGGCGGCGCCGCACCCGGGATCTTCACCTTCCCCGGCGGAGTGGGGCAGGCGGTCGCCTAC
>OMOG01000424.1:297-18020 GCA_900290305.1 Candidatus Sulfopaludibacter sp. SbA4 | reverse complement strand
CCTTCCCCGGCGGAGTGGGGCAGGCGGTCGCCTACGGCAACAGTGACGGTGCGATTGCCGCTCCTGGAACCGCGACGGGACTTCCCGCCACCGCGCATCCGGCCAAGATCGGAGATCCGCAAACGCTGGTAATTCTGGCCACGGGGTTGGGGCCGGTCGATACCACGGTGGGAGATGGAGACGTGCCGGGCGTGATTACGTCGCAGACGCTCACGACACCGACCGTGCTGGTGGGCGGAACGCCGGCCCAGGTGGTCTTCTCGGGATTGGTAGGCCGGGACGCCAACGGGAAGGTATTCGGATTCGTGGGCGTTTACCAGATCAATATCATCATTGCGCCGGGTACGAAGACGGGAGATGCCGTGTCGCTGCAGATTCAGATGAACGGCATCACGAGCCGGTCCGACGTGACGATTGCGGTAAGCAATTAGGCGCGGGACAGACGATCGGTTGGCGTAGCGCGCGGGTAGTGCGCTATTTGTGCGTCGATCGCAGACTGCAAATTTAGGAAGGAGGTGCGCCTATTTCGTCGGCGGTTCGATTTGATCTTTTATTGGACTCGCCTCTATGGCTGAGGTGACGCCCGTTTCTGGTTTCTTAGGAACGATTCGGAGGAGAGGTAAAACCGGCGTTTGGTGTCCGATTCTGGCCGTAACATCACGCAGAAATTCTCTAGCAAAAGGCCAGCAATTGAAGACCGCCGTTCCTCGACTGAAAGAATTTAGCTCATCGCTGCCAGGGGTGTATCCGTCTTTAAGATGGTAGACTACTTCGAATGTGCAGTTAACGGCAAAGAGCCGCTGCGACGGTTCCCCGGAATCCCACGCGGCATATTCGAACGAAACTTCAACAGCCAGCAAACTGTCGTGATGAGAGGATGCGATGTTGCTTAGGGCCGGTCTAACCGAAAACGGCTCCTTAAAATCCGTGCCGGTCTTTGCCCGCACGACTGTACAAGATTGCAGAGCGACGGCCTGTATTTCACAATTCGCCTGAACGCTGCTCGGGGCTTCAATCTGTTCTGTTGTTTGGGAAACCTGCATCCTTTAAGCCTAGGCCGCAACACAAGAGTCGGGAATGGTCAGATCGTCTTGATAGACCGCAAGTTTTTCAACGATTATGGCGTGCGGATGCACGTATTGGCCATGTTCGGCCGAAGTGAACACAAGAGTCACCTCTCTTCCTTCAGACACAACAAACTGTTCCGGTATTTGCCGCTCCAGAGTCTTTAGGTTTGCGCGGGCCGCCTCAGGATCGGTCTTAAGCCGGACCAATTCATCCATGGCTTTATCCTGGACCTGCCCCAGCTCCCAGCGCTTAACGCTAGCGCTCCCAGTACCCAGGTATAGGGAGAATTCCTGCTGGTTCATCCCGAGCCGTGCGCGACGAGCACGGATCTCTTTGCCTGTCAGAAGTCCATGCGATGTGCGGTAGGCATCGGAGATGAGTTTGGTCAACTCGCTGCTCTGCTCACTGTCCACGGTTTCAAAACCGCAGGCTTCGCATCTGAAGCCCTGCAACTTAACCGTGAAGTGTTCCCCGTAGCGGGTGCCGGTCAAAGACACTTTCGCCGGTACAAGCAGACCGCCCTGACATTCAAAACATGATGTCATCTAAACTGGTGCCTCCTTATCGGTTGATTCGTGAAAAGAGTACACGGCCAAATGCGTTCCACCGGCATCTGAGGACAGAGCGAACTTAAAATACATCTCCCTCTTAAACTCTTGAGAATGCCATCGAAACGCATATAGATAATTTCCTTGGAACACTCCTTTGGCGATAACCTTAGGGGGCTGGGGACCGAGTCGGCAGGCGGGTGAAACTTCTTGGAGCGCGACATCGATTGCCATATACCGCTCCTCGCGAGTTAGCAAATCCAGATCGTAAAACTCCGACTCAATCTTCTCATTGCCGAGCCAAAACCGACCATACTTCTCAAGGGAATCCTTGGCTGCACGAATAGCCGATTTCGAATCTAGCTGTCCCGATGGTATCATTTGATTCTTGGCTCGTCAAGTAGCCCGTTTGGGGTACAAGCCTACCATAAACCGGTGGACATGCCAAACGGCATTCATTTCAACCCCTATCAGCAGTTCCGATAGCACACCCAGCCTCTTGGCTGGGTAAATCGTGGTGGTGGAAGTTCAAGAGCGGGTTGCCATTCGATCATGCGGCCTCCAGGAGTTCCCGCATGGTCCAAATGTTGTCCGTGATGCCGGCGGCCATCGTGGGCGTCATGCGGATGGTCTGGTGCCGTCTCACGAAGTTGTACCAAGCGAAGTGTAGGCAGTTATGCGGCCCATAGGTTCTCCCACTTTTTTGAGAAGCCATTCGTTAATGCTCGACAGCAGAAAAGTCCCTACGGAAGAATTCAAGACCTATGAAACCGCCAGGAGCGGAAAGATAATTGGAGGAAACAAGGCGTGATCCGCTGGTGGCCCGTCCTCCCGAGGCCGCCACCAGGACATCAGCGCACTTTTAGCGCACTACCAGCGCGCGCTCCGCCTCACCCTGCTATCATGGTCTTGCGGCCGGACTCCGTCCGGCGCGTTTCCCCGCGGCATAATCCCCGCTTGAACCCGAACACATGAAAACCAGCAACACCAGCATTCGCAACATTGCCATCATCGCCCACGTGGACCATGGCAAGACCACGCTCGTCGACGGCATGCTCAACCAGAGCGGCATCTTCGGCTCGCACGAGGAGCACGTCGAGCGCGTCATGGATTCCAACGAGCTGGAACGCGAGCGCGGCATCACCATCCTCGCCAAGATCACCGGCATCCGTTACCACGGGGTCAAGATCAACATCGTGGATACCCCCGGCCACAGCGATTTCGGCGGCGAAGTGGAGCGCGCCCTCAAGATCGTCGACGGCGTCATGCTGCTGGTGGATGCCAGCGAGGGCCCCCTGCCGCAGACCCGCTACGTGCTTTCGAAGGCGCTCGAAGCGCACCTTCCGCCCATCGTGGTGATCAACAAGATCGACCGTCCCGATGCGCGCGTGCCCGAGGTGCTCGACGAAATCTACGACCTCTTCATCGACCTGGATGCCACCGAGGATCAGCTCGATTTCCCGATCCTCTACACCATCGCCAAGAGCGGCGTGGCCAAGCGCTCGCTGGAAGATCCCTGCACCAATCTGCGCCCGCTGTTCGATGCTATCGTCGAGCACATCCCCGCGCCATTGGGCGATCCCGATGGGGTGCTCCAGATGATTATCGCCAACCTGGATTACAGCGACTATCTGGGGCGCCTGGGCATCGGCCGGGTCTTCAACGGCACCCTGAAATACGGCGATACCGTGGCCATCGCCAAGCGCGACGGGTCGATGCACAACACCAAGATCACCAAGCTGTACTCGTTCGAAGGATTGAAGCGCGTGGACGAAACCGTGGGCCGGCCCGGCGACATCCTGGCCATCGCCGGCGTGGAGGGCATCACCATCGGCGAAACCGTCACCAGCGCGGAGACGCCCAAGCCGCTGCCCATGATCCACATCGACGAGCCGACGATTGCGATGGCGTTCACCATCAACACCTCGCCCTTCTCGGGCCGCGAGGGACAGTGGGTGACGTCGCGCAACCTGCGCGAGCGGCTCGACAAGGAACTCCTCACCAACGTGTCCATCCGGGTGGAGGAGCTGGGGCACGACACTTTTAAAGTGATGGGCCGCGGGGAGCTGCAGTTGGCCATCCTCATCGAAATGATGCGCCGCGAAGGCTACGAGCTGGCGGTGGGCAAGCCCGAGATCCTCACCCGCACCATCGATCACAAGCTGCAGGAGCCCGTGGAACTGCTGGTTATCGACTGCCCGGAAACCTTTATCGGGGTGGTGATCGAAAAACTGGGCGCGCGCAAAGGCAAGATGACCAAGATGGTGAATCACGGATCGGGGCGCGTCCGCCTGGAGTTCCATGTGCCCTCGCGGGGATTGATCGGCCTGCGCAGCGAGATTCTGACCGATACTCGCGGCACGGCCCTCATGAACTCGCTGTTCCACGGCTACATCGAGTGGCAGGGCGACATTCCCATGCGCCCCACCGGCTCGCTGGTAGCCGACCGTCCCGGCCGGGCCACCGGTCACGCGATCTTCAACCTGCAGGAGCGCGGCGAAATCTTAATAATGCCCGGCACCGAAGTTTACGAGGGCATGATCGTCGGCGAAAACGCCCGCGAGCGGGACATGGATGTCAACATCGTCAAGGAGAAGAAGCTGACCAACATGCGCGCCTCCACCGCCGACGAAGCCATCCGCCTGGTGCCGCCGCGGATTCTGAACCTCGAGCAGGCCATCGAATTCATCAGCGAGGACGAGTACGTGGAGGTGACCCCGGCCTCGATCCGGCTGCGGAAGAAGATCCTGAAAGCGAACCAGCGGTAACGCCAGTTCGTGGCGCAGACGATCGTTTTTTGTCGTCTGCGCTTGTTCGCAACCGGGTAAAGGCAGGCCACAAAAGGCGATGGCCTGCCCCACCTCGCTCGTCTAGAAATCCAGGCGCAGGCCCATTTCAATCCACCGCGCGCTGTTGGTGCGATTGGGTGGCGTGTAGGTGCCGGTGATGACGCCGAAGGTCGCCGGACTGGTGACGCTGAGCGACGGATTGCTGAAGTTCTCGTGGTTGAAGACGTTGAAGAAATCCGCCGAGAATCCCAGCTTGAACCGCTCTTTGATCGCGGTGGTCTTGCCGAACCGCATATCGAAATTCCAGAACGGAAGCCCGTACATGGGGTTGGCGCTTCCGGTGCGTCCGTTGGAGGAGAGCTGGATGTAGTTGAAGTCGCAGAGAGCCGCTCCCGGATTGCTGAAGATGTCCATATTGGTTCCGGATGCGCCTCCCACGTTTGCGCCGACGGTGGTGTTGAAGAGATTGTTGGAGCAGGTGGTGGTATTCGAGACGTTGCGATTCAACCCGGTCGAAGGAAGGGGGCCGGTGGGAACCATGTAATCCGTCGCTCCGATGGCCGAAGTGCCGCCGCCCCACACCTGGCTGCCCTCGGTAACCTTGATCGGCACGCCGGTCCATCCCGAGAAGATCCCCGAAGTGTACCAGCCGCCCAGGAGCCAGTCAATCGCCGGCCCGCCATGAACCAGGTGCCCTTTCCCCGCGGGAATGTCGTACTGGTAATACGCGTTGAAGACGCTCCGGCGGTCGTAACTCGACGGACCGTACTGCACGCTGGGATTGAAGCTGTTCGAGTAGAATCCCGCGTTGTTCTGATTGGACAGACCGTCGTCGAGGGCCTTGGCGTAAGTGTAATTGCCGCTGATCGTGAAGCCATGCGACAAGCGCTTGGTAAGCGTGACGGTACCGGCGTTGTAGTTTCCGTAGCCGACGTAGGTTCGCATAAACTCCACCTGCGCCTGGTCGCTGTCGTAGGCCTGAAGGCCCAACTGGCGGCGATAGGTGTCCAGGTTGAGGAACAGGCTGCCGAGGTTGCCCCCCGTGATGGACGATTTGTTGGCGCTGACGATGTACGCGGTCGCGCTGGCCGCGCCCTTCAGTTTGGCCAGGCCGGGGAACTGGTTCTCGAAGAACGGCTCGACCGGCGCAGCCTGCCCGGCGCGAAGCGCGTTCGCGACCAGGTCGTAAGCCTGCGCAAAGGATTGGTTCGAAGCCGAGTCGACAAACATGTATGGCGCCGAGTTCAGGTTTACCGCTTGCGGCAGGCGGCGCGACTCGCGGCTGATGTAAGCAGCCTCCAGGATCACGCTGCCGGGCAATTCGCGCTGGATGCTGAAGTCGAAATTGTAGCTGCGCCCGACTTTCGTTTTGGGGTCGACCTGGAACGAGAGCGTCTCCTGGGCGACGCCTGGAATGATCGGCGAGGTAGCCGCGCTGGGAGTCGGCAACGGCAGCGTGCCGTCGGTGCCCACGCGGAAACTCGCCAGTCCGGGGTTGGAGGCGACGCCCCCCGCGGCGTTGCAGCCCGCGCCACCCGCGCCCGTCGCGTTGCACGCCGGCGTGGCGACGAAGATGTTCTGGTCGAATCCGATGCCGAGCATGGGGATCTCGACGCTCTGTACGGTGTTGGACCGGTCGTAGACCATGGCGAACCCGCCGCGGATTACAGTTTTGTGATCGCCCAGAAGCTTGCCCCAAAAGCCGTTTGTGGCCGAGGGATTCCACGCCAGCGAGAGCCGCGGAGCCAGATCGCCGTAGTCGGTGTCATACACCGGCCGATGGGCGGCACCCACGGTCTGGAAGCCAAAAGTCGGATTGTAAATCTGCCCCGCGAGCGCCGCCTGCTCCTTCTGTTGAATGAACGACTGGCCCGAGACCAGCGATCCGTCGGCGGCGTTGATCATGATGGTTTGCAGGTTGTTTTGTTCGGTGGGCGCGGTCTGCCAGCCGTAGGACAGGCCGTAGTAGAGCGTCAGGGACGGCTTGATGCGGAAGGAATCCTGCACGTAGAAGTAGGTGGCCCATTGGTTGGTCACATCGCGCAAGAACGTGCCCAGGGGCTGCGGCTGCAAGTTCGCATTGCGAACCGCCAGGATCCCGATATTGTCTACCAGGCCGAGAAGCGAGGCGTAGTACCGGTCCCAGTTGGTCAACTGGCTGGAGGGAACGCAACTCGAAGTAATGCTCCCGCCGCACACCGCCGGTTGGTTCACCCCGGGAATCGTCAGATAGGTCTGGTCGCCATCGATTTGCGCCACCAGCGACGTGATCGATCCCACTACCTTGTCGGCGCGGGCGTGGGTGAAACCGATCTTGTTCAATTGGGCGCCGAACTGGATCTGGTGCTTGCCCCACATCTTGGTCAGATCGTCGATAAGCTGTCCGTTCTGCTGCCATTGGGCCTGGAACCGGGCGCGCTGCGTGTCCATGTCGATGGGCGAATCGATGAAGCTGCTCACGCCGCTGCCGATGGTCAGAGCCACCGGGCCGTCCGAGGTCTGCGAGCCGGGAATGTTCAAGATTCCAGCGGCCTTGGTGGGCGAAGTCGCGTTGGATTGGCTGGTATCGCGTACCCAACCAATGCGCGCAATGTTCACCAATGTGGGCGAGATCTGCCAGGTGGCCTGGAGGCTCGGCACCATGGCGCGTCCCGGATTGGTGATCGCCGAGGACGGACTGCCGTTCAGGATCGAGATATCGCCCGAGGTCACCTGGTCGGTGCGGAAATAGGTGAAGGTGGCGTTCAACGTCAGCTTCTCGGTGACCATGTGGTCCAAACGCAACACTCCATAGTCGGTCGAGGTCGGGGTGGGAAGGTTGGCGAAATAACTCCCCGTGTTCAAGCCGTCGCCTCCGGCCAGATTCGGCAGAGGCATATCCGCGAACTGCGCCGCTACCGACGGGCTGACGCCCAGGCCGCGCGGATCGCACGCGGTGGTTCCAACCGAGCCCGCCGACGCGTTGCAAATCGCCGCGGTCTTCACGTTGAACTGTTCGAGGCCCGCCGGGCCCTGGAACTGGATGATGCCCTGCCGCAAAAGCGCGGTCGGCACCGTGCGCGTCACTTGGGCCACGCTTCTGAACCGGCGCGCCTCGTAGTTGCCGAAAAAGAAGGTTTTGTTCTTCTTGATGGCGCCGCCCAGGCGTCCCCCCGCCCGGTTGTCATGGATAATCGCTTTGGCCAGGCCGGCGCGATTGTTGTCCCAGGTATTGGCGTTTAGGTCGTTGTTCTGCAGGTATTCATACAGCGCGCCGTGGAATTCGTTAGAGCCGCGCCGCCCGATCAGCGTGATCTGGCCGCCGGAGGCGCGCATCAGCGTTGCACTCGGATTGGCGACATTCGCACGAAATTCTTCCACGCTGTCGGCCGGCGTCGGAATCGACGTGTTGGTGGCGACGAGGTTCTGGGTGATGTCAATCCCATCCAGCGTAACGGTGTTCTGATCGTCGATCGCGCCGCTCACGCGCATCGTTATGCCGCTGCCTCCCGCCACCACGCCCGGCTGCAGGTTCATCAGCTCGATCGCGTTGCGTTGCAGTGTCGGCAGCCGCAGGATGTTCTCGGTCGAGAGCACGTTGCCGATCTGCGCGTCCGTGGTCTGCAACTGCGCCGCGGCGGTGGCCGTCACCTCGACGACTTCCTTATCGCCGCCAACCTCAAGACTTACCGGCACGGTGTTGGTCTTCTCGACATCCACACTGATTCCGTCAATCAGGGCGGTGCGAAACCCGGTCATCTTGACGGTGATCCGATAATTGCCCGCATTCACCACCGGAAAGACAAATCCGCCGGCCTGATCCGATGTGGCGCTGAGGGCGGTGCCGGTTTCGACGTTCTGAAGCTGAACGTCGGCCCTGGGCACCACGGCGCCGGTTTGGTCGGTCACTGTGCCGACTACTTTTCCGGCGGTTGTGGTTTGCGCCGAAGCGGCCGGCGCAAGCGAGAAAATCACCAATACTGCCGCCAAGACGCCTATCGGCGCCCGGAAGCGAATCTTGAGAGACCCCTGGGTTCCCCTTTTCGCCAACGCAGAATTCAACATTCGTATTCCTCTAAAGGCAAGATTACAGGTGCGTGACACCTGAGGTTCCTGCCAGTATACACCCAGTCGCCAGTTTTCGATCCTCCGGGGTGCGGTTTTTTACCTTTGGCGGACGCTTACGCCCTGCCAGCCCCTTTGCCCGCCAGGTTACGGAAAAATAATGGAACTCCCGGCCGTGAGGCGGGTTAGACTGTCAGAAAAGGCGCTGTTGCCGACGGAGGGGAAGGATGAAACAGCCTCGGTATTCGATTCTGTGGCACAGGCTTTCCAGCCTGTGTGGGTTTGGAGGATTTGCCGTTTTGGCCTGCTCCGGTCTGCTCCTGGGCCAGACGAGCCGCGATCTCGTTCCCGACTCCAATCAACTCACGGTCTCTCACCCGGAGTGCGACTATTTCGGCAGCCAGCGCGAACGCTATGCCAATGCTTCGTTGCGCGCATCCGGCGCGGGCGCGAACACCCACCCCCTCGCGGCCCTCACCGCACGGGTCACGTCGATGATCGCCACGGCGCCCGGCCGGACCCGCTTCGGGCAGACCAATTCGCCCGGCTCCATCGATTCCTACATCCAGGCGGATTTCGCGGCCAACAACATCACGCCGGCGCCGCTCACCACCGACTGGGAGTTCATCCGCCGGGTCACGCTCGACCTGACCGGCCGCATCCCCACGCCTGACCGCGTTCTGAGCTTCGTAGCCGATACCACGCCCGACAAGCGCGCCAGGCTCATCGATGAGCTGCTGGCCAAGCCCGAGTGGGTCGACAAGTGGACCATGTACTTCGGCGACCTTTACCAGAATACGGCCACCAAGAACACCACCAGCCTGAACCGGTTCCCCCAGGGCCGCAACGCCTTTTATCAATGGATCCACGACTCGCTGTCCGCGGACACGCCCTACAACCAGATGGCCACGGCGCTGATCTCCACCGCCTCGGACAACAACTACACCAACGGGCCCATCAACTTTACGCTCAACGGCTATATCACGGGCGGTCCCAACCAGGACATCATGGACCAGGCGACCTCGTTCGTGTTCGACACCTTCCTGGGGATCGCGCACGTCAATTGCCTGCTGTGCCACAACGGCGCCGGCCATTTGGACGCGCTCAGCCTGTGGGGGAAGAGCACCACGCGCTACCAGGCCTGGGAGCTGTCTTCGTACCTGTCGCACACCCAGCTCAGCCGCACCACGACCGCCACCAATGTCTATTACTGGTCGGTGCTGGACGACACCAAGGGTTTCACCGTGGACTACACGCTGAACACCACCAGCGGCAACCGCCCTCCGCGGGTGGCGCCGTCGGGATGCAAGTCCGGGCAGCCCTGCTACTACGTGGCGCCGCAGTACATCTTCACGGGCGACACTCCCAAGCCCGGAGAGAACTACCGCTCAGCGCTGGCCCGCGAGGTCACCGGCGATTTCCAATTCGCGCGCGCGACGGCCAATTATCTCTGGGCACAGTTTTTCGGCCGCGGCATGGTCGATCCGCCGGATACTTTCGACCCGTTGCGCCTCGATCCCAAGAATCCGCCGCCCTCGCCGTGGACCTTGCAGCCGACCAATGCCGCCCTGCTGAACGCGCTGGCGCAGCATTTCGTGGCCGGCGGATACGATTTGAAAGGCTTGATGCGCGAGATCGCCAACTCCCAGACGTACCAGCTTTCCAGCCGCTACGACGGCGCCTGGAACGCGGCCTGGGAGCCCTATTTCGCGCGCAAGTTCGTGCGGCGGCTGTGGGCGGAGGAGGTGCACGATGCCGTAGCCCAGTCGAGCGGCACCTTCCCGACTTACAACGTGACCGGGTTCAGCGACCAGGGATTCAGCAAGGTGAGTTACGCCATGCAGTTGCCCGACGTGGTGAACCTGCCCGACGGGGGCGGAGCCATCAGCCAGTTCCTGGACAGCTTCCTGCGCGGCAATCGCGACGATCAGCCGCGCAAGCAGGACGGCTCCATCCTGCAGGCGCTGAACCTGATGAACAACCCGTACGTGGTCAACCGGGCGCACGGCGCCGGATCGACGCTCAGCCAGCTCATCGCGCAGAACCTCGGCAAGACCAACACCGACCTGATCAATACGCTCTTCCTGAACATCCTATCCCGCTACCCCACGAGCGACGAGATGGCCACAGCGCTGGCCACCATTCCTTCCAGCGGCGCCAACCGCACGGTCCCCATCCAGGACCTGGTGTGGTCGCTGTACAACAAAGTGGACTTCATGTTCAATTACTGAGGCCGTCATGAGCAACGAACAAGAGAAGACCAACGAAGCTCTGAAAAAGTACGGGGCCCTGAAGAAGCACGGATGGGACTACAAGACGTTCTTCAACCGGCCGCACTGGACGCGGCGCCGCTTCTTCGAGATCCTGGGCGCGGGCGTAACGGGTTCGTACCTGGCCCAACGCTACGCCCGGGCCGCGGATGTGACCTCGAGCGGCGCGACCACCAAAAACACCGCAACGAACGCCATTTTCATCCTGCTGGCGGGCGCCCCCAGCCACACCGACACGTTCGATTTGAAGATGGTGAACGGCGTTACTCCCACCAGTTTCGCGCCCCAGACGGTCAATGGCGCCCTGTGGCCCACGGGGTTGCTGCCCAAGCTCGGGCAGGCGTTTTCCAATTCGAAATTCTCCATCATCCGGTCGATGCAGTCGCACGCCCTGGTGCACTCGCTGGCGCAGACCTGGACGCAGATCGGGCGCAATCCGGCCGCGGCCCTGGGCAACATCGCTCCCAATATCGGCAGCGTGGTGGCCATCGAGAAGGACGGGCAGCGTAGGCCGGGGCAGGTATTCCCGCCCTTCGTGGCGCTCAATTCGGGCGCCGGGGTGGGCAACGGCTACTTCTCCGCCGAATACGCGCCGTTCAAGGTGATCCCCAGCACCGGCGGGATTGCCAATACCACCAACCCCGACGGCCAGACGACCTTCAACAACCGGTGGAAGTTGATGCATTCCCTGGATGACAGCCTGCGCGTAAATTCGCCCTACGGCACCCCGCTGGACGATTACAACGACTTCTACACCAGCGCCCAAGGGATGATGTACAACCCCGTGGTGAACCAGGCTTTCGGTTTCACTACCGCGGACAGCGCGCGCTATGGCACGACCAGCCTGGGCAACGCCTGCCTGGTAGCCACCCAGATCCTCAAGGCCAACCAGGGCACGCGCTTCATCCAGATCACCTCCAACGACGGCTGGGACATGCACCAGAACATCTACTCGGCTGGAACACTTCCCGCCAAGGGCAAGATTCTGGACAACGCGGTGTCGGCGTTATTGAGCGATCTGGACGCCAACGGCATGCTCTCCAGCACGCTGGTGGTGATGGTTGGCGAATTCGGCCGCACGGTAGGTCCGCTCTCGGCCGCCGCGGGCCGCGACCACTGGCCGCAACAGTTCGCGTTCTTCGCCGGCGGCGGGACCAAGGGCGGCGCTGTCATTGGGCAAACCAACGCCACCGGCTCCGACACGGCCGACTACGGCTGGTCGCAGCAACGCTACGTCTATCCGGAGGACATCGAGGCGACGGTTTATTCCGCCATGGGGATCGACTGGACCACGGTCCGCCACGACGATCCTCTGGGGCGCGGATTCGAATACGTGCCCACCACTGGTCCGGTCCAGTTCTACCCGGTCAACGAGCTGTGGTAGCGTTCAGCTTTCTTCTTTTCTCAGCTCGACCGCCGGCCACATGACCTGGGCAATGGCTCGCGCCAGTTGCTTCCAATTGGATTCCTCCGCGGCCAACTGCTTCTTCCCGGCGGGGGTGAGGCGGTAGTATTTGAACTCGCGCTTTTGGTCCTTACCCGCGGCCTCCCATTTGGACAGGACCCAACCCTTGCGCTCCAGGCGGTGCAGCGCGGGATACAGAGAGCCGTGCTCGACTTGCAGCACGTTATCGGTAGTGCGCTGGATGTGCTTGGCGATCTGGTGGCCATGGGCCGGCCCGAACAGAAGCGTCCGCAGAATCAGCATGTCCAGAGTGCCCTGCAGCAGTTCCACGCGATCTGGGGGTTCGTTGGTCATGGTTATGGTAGATATTCTACACAGAAAGCCGGCCCTGGAGGGTAGACGCGCTACCCGGGGGTTGGTTAGGGTCAGGGACGTTTACCGGACGGCCGCCGCGTTACAGGCCATTATCTCAGCTACATCGCCGGCAGCTCCGAGACAGGCACCGGCAGGCCCACCCGCATAAAGAATCTTGCAAATGCTTGAGACAGATTCTCTCGATATGGTGGCCTGAAGCGGAGCCAGGATTGTCTCCGCTGAGTTGAGACGACTTCAAGAAAAGCGAGCGGAATTGTGTAGACATCGTGAAAATCGACGATTCTGTGGGTCATCTTAAGCGGCTCGCCTTGGTACTCGTTCATAATTGAAAGATTCCACAGAAACCCATCACGGATGTCTCTGCAATGGCCGTCCCAAGCCTTGGCGGTTGGCCGCTGGTTCCGCTCCTGCATTTCTTGCACCCACAGCGCGTGATATTCCGTCAATGAGACATGGGGACAGACTATCACGTTGGTCACCTTCCGGTGCATCAAGTCACACGCTTGTGTCATTACGACAACGTCGGCTCTGATGACTTCAGTGGCGGCCCGAAGCAGCTCGCCGCCTGCGTCCCCGATAACTGTGGCGGTTGCTTTCCAACCTACAACTGGACATTCGAAGATGAGGTCGCCCTGCGTGAGTGGAGGTGCATGCACGACTTCATACCAACCGTCATTCATCGGAACTATTCCTCGCGCTCTGGTGAATCTCAATCCGAGGCTTCCAGCGGGGCAAGTCGCCGGTTCGGAATTCGATCTGTTCAGAGAACAAAACTCCAGCCCGGCGTTGCGGCGAGAAAACACCTCGAATTGGGAGATCTACGTCAGAGGCCACCCAAGCGTGCAACGCGTCCGAGGCGGCTTCGCGACATCGATGCTGGAATTCCGGACTTGGCGCGGGCAAACTGCCCTTGGAGCGTCCGGGCGGTTGGATTCGGCTCAGGGCTTCTGTTATCCACAATCGTGACCCAGGTGGATTGTCACGACATCTGCGATTCATGACGTGTTCACCCCTTCGTTCTCAGATCGGCAGACGATCCTGTTTCGAGGATTGCTTTTAGCCGCCTGAGTGCTCGCTGGTACCGTACCCGCGCTGCACCGGGGCTGAGAGCCAAAATCTTTTCGATCTCCTCGAATGTCGCCCAATCGGACCCTCTCAGCATAACAATCTCTTGATCCGGTTGGGCGAGTTGATCGAGCGCCTTCCGGACGGCCGCAGTAGCAGCCTCGTCAGGCATATCACGGGAGTCCTTATTGTCATCGGACGCCGTGCCCTCTGCGAGAGGCGGGCTGCGTCGAGCGTTCGAGAGATAATCCGCAAGCTTATGCTTTGCGATTGTCCACACCCACTTGGCGAAGCCGCCGTTCCCCGGCTGGTACGATGGCACGTTAAGTGCGATATCGGTGATGCACGATACCGCGAGATCCTCGGCCTCGTAGTTAGGCACGCCTGCGGCCAGGAACAAACGTCTCAAGCGGGGACCGAAGATTTCAGCAAATTCCCGGAACGCATGTTCGTCCCGCGCAAGCATTCGCTCGGCTAGCGCGTCTGAATCAATCCGTTCTTGTGATGGTCCGGGACGCACTGCCTTGCCTCTCCCCCGATGATACCAACTCAAGAAAGCCTGGTCTCAATGGCTGGGATCGGTGTTGCCGGCCACGTTGGAAACCGGAAGAGCCGCGGCTGGTTGGTGTTGCCGGCTCCCCGGAACATTCCAGCGCGTTGTGTGCCAATCCCTAAGCTCAGGGGCCAGCCGTTTCATGACGACCTGTTCGCCTTGCACATCAAGGGCAACCTGTGTGCCCGGCTTGAACAACCGGAACAGACCTTTAGACGGCTGGCCCTTGCTTCCTCAGTTGCCGCCGCGGCCTGCGCCGCCACGGCCCGCGGGCGTGGCGGGGGGCAGATCCTTGCGCGGGAATTTGTCGGGACGGGTGGCCGCGTTGTAGACAAACGCCGCTTCGATGATCGCCATCTGCTCCATGTCGGCCGGCTGGATGCGGTCGTACACGTCCATGTTGGAGTGGTGGGTGCGGGTATCGTAGTCCATGGGATCCTGGATGAACTGGAAGCCCGGCAGCCCCACACGGTCATACGACTGGTGGTCGGTGCCGCCCGTGTTGCGAATGGTAATGACGCCCGGCGTCAGGTCTTTCAGAGCGGCAAACCAGGCTTCGAAAATGGGCCGCGCCATTTCATTGCCTTGCAGATAGATTCCGCGAATCCGGCCGGTGCCGTTATCGATATTGAAGTAGGAGGAGAAGTTGTTGTGCTCGGTGGTGGGCTTCATGACCGCCGGATCGGCGAAATGTTCCTTCACGTAAGCCGCCGAGCCGAGCAGTCCTTCTTCCTCGCCGCCCCACAGGGCCATGCGCACCGTGCGATCCATCTTGAGATTCAGGGATTTCAGGATGCGCATCACTTCCATGGCGACAGCACTGCCCGCGCCGTTATCGGTGGCGCCGGTGCCGTAATGCCAGGAATCGAAGTGCCCGCCCACCATCTAATGCCAGGAATCGAAGTGCCCGCCCACCATCACCAGCTCGTTCGGCTTAGTGGTGCCCGGGATCTCGGCGACCACGTTGAAAGAGTCTGTGTTGGAAGTATCGAACTGGGTCTTGATATCGAACGTCAGCTTCACCGGGACGTTATGTTCGAGGAGCCGCGCGATGCGGTTGTAGTGTTCCGCGGTGATCGACACTTGCGGCAGGTTGGTAGTGTCCATGCGGTTTTGCGCGCCGCCGCCGAACAACGTGCCGCTCTCGCCCCTGGCCGTGGCTTGCAGGGTCAACAGGACGCCCTCATCTTTCACGAACGAGCGCAGCTTGGTCTGAAACGCCTGGAGTTCTTCGGGAGTCATGTTGGCGTTGGCTCCGCCTCGTCCGCCGCGCCCGCCACCTCGTCCGCCGCGCCCGCCGCCGGTGGGAAGGAGTTCCGGAACCAGGTCGGTAAGCTCCGTATCGGTGTACCGCCGGGCTAACGGGGCCGTGGGGAACGGAAGATCGAGCGGCCCCACGGTCCCCGCGGCGTTCGCGGAGTTGAGGACGATCTTTCCCTTCAGCTTTCCGTGGAATTTGTCCATGTCGGCTTGCGTCTGAATCTGCGCCAGCACGGCCTCACCGGTCACCGAACCGTTGGTGCTGCCAGTCCATGCCACCGGAACTCCGATGATCGGCATGTATGTAGGCTCGACCATGGCGCCGCTGTAGCCGGTGATTTCCCAACTCGGGATCGGGCCGCCGCGTCCGCCGCCCGTCCCCGTGGCCCACTTTTCCAGGTGGACGTTGCTCATGCCCCATTCCTTGAGCTGTCCGACAGCCCAGTCGCCCGCCCGCCGGAATTGCGGGGAATTGGTCAGCCGCGGGCCGTAGTGGTCGGTGAGCTGGTACATGGTGTCCATCACCTTGGAGCCCGCAGCTCCGCCACCGCGACCGCCGCCGCCGAATCCGCCTCCTTCGCCCAGTTCCGCGGTCTTGATTTTGTGAATGACATTCAAATCCACCCGCTCCTGCTGCTGGGCGATCGCCAGCAAGGAGGCGAATAGAAAGAAAGATACCGTGAGGGTTGTTCTTCGTCGCATAGGTTTGTGGTTAGACTATATCAAACCTAAGACGCCGATTGCCGGGTCCGGGGTTACTGCCGCTCAGGCCTTGCGCGCCAGGATGCCGGTCTCACGCTTGGGAAGCTGGTCCGCCAGGCTCTTCGGTATGCCGAAGTTGTCCTGCAAAATCGAGACCGGATTGCCGCCCAGCCAGTTGGCCAGAGAGATTTCCTGGAACTCGCCGCTGTTGAACAGGATCAGAACCTCGGTGGGCTCGTCGCCGATCTGCTCGATGTAGTGTCCGTAGCCCTGGTTGACGAAGCCGACATGGCCGGGGCCGAACTCCTCGGTGCGGACGCGGCCGTGGGAACCGAAAATGCCCACGCGAGCCCGGCCGCGCACGTAGTATTGCCACTCGTCCGCATGGGGATGCCAGTGAAGCTCGCGCAACGCCCCCGGCTGCAGGTCCATGCGCACCGCGGTGAGCGTGGTCTGGATGGGGAACTCCTTGGAGGAGACGATGAACTCGCGGCCGCCGGGGAAGACCTTGGGCGGCTGCATGTCGAGCCGATATTTGTGCGAGGATTGCGTGGGCTGCAGTTGGCCATCGCGGAAATTCTCGATCGGTTCGGTCGGAACTTTGCCGGGACCGATGTAGACCTCCTTCTTGGGAAACTGCGCCAGCGCCGACGCGGGCACGCCCAGGACGCGGCTCAGCACCGCGGGCGGCGTGGTGGCGATCCAGTCGGTGATGCTGAAGGTGCCGTACTCCGAGAAGTGGCCGTTGTCGAAGCCCAACAGGAAGTGGCATTCGCCGGGCCCGAGACCTTGCAGCAGGTGGCCGTGCCCGCGCGGAAAATACCAGGTGTCGCCGGGGCCGAAGTCGGTGATCTCGGATTGACCGTTGGGGGAAATGACGGTGGCGCGGCAGCGGCCCTCCAGCATGTAGGCCCACTCGGCGGCCAGCGAGTGCCAGTGCAGCTCGCGAATGGCGCCGGGCTTGAGGCGCATGGAGACGCCCGCGATGCTCTGCGAGATCGGAAATTCGGCGGCCGTCGCTTCCTTGGCGGAGCCGGCTTCACCGACCCAGCCTGTTTGGTTTTCGATATCGAACTTGAAACTCGGCAGCGGTGCGAAGGCTTTGGGCTCTTCCGCGGGCGAGGCATCCGCCGCCTGGCTGGCGACTAACGACGCGAGCGCGGCAGCGCCGAATACACTCCTGCGGCTGATGCCTTCCGTTTGCAGATGTTTCGTCTCTTCGGACATGGAAGCCCCTCCTAAAGGTCGTACGTTAGATATACCGCGGATTGGAGGGTGAAAACAACTGGGGGTTAGCGGTGGGGCGGCGAACCCGGCATGTTAGAGCACAACGAAGATGTGCCACACTGTAGTCAGGCGGAGGTCGCAGCACACTTGACGTTTTCCAAAAATGATGTCGATTTAGTGGCATTTAATAAGCGAGGGCAGCCGATGCTGCTGGTTGAGGTGACAGGCCAGCATGGGACTTCGGACGTTTGGGCCGCTCGTTATCGGAGAAACCTGCTCGAGCATGAAACCATGCCCAACGCGCCTTTCTTTCTGATTGCGACACCGGAGCGCCTGTACTTCTGGCGCCAGGACGACCCCAGTCCGCAGGAAGACCCGCCGCACTTCACCATGGATCCGGCCGCTGGATTGAAGCCG
>OMOG01000424.1:0-287 GCA_900290305.1 Candidatus Sulfopaludibacter sp. SbA4 | reverse complement strand
CCCCAGTCCGCAGGAAGAACCGCCGCACTTCACCATGGATCCGGCCGCTGGATTGAAGCCGTATTTCGAGACATTCAAAGAAGACCCGAAAACAACCAGCGGCGAGGCGTTGGAGTGGATTCTCTTCTCCTGGTTGAGCGACCTGTCCTGGAGCGCGCGTTTGGGGGCAGAAGAAGATCCCTCGCTCAGGTGGCTGTCGGAGTCGGGCTTGCTCGAAGCGCTGAAAGGCGCTCACATCGAATCCGGCGAGGTGCAATGAATGTCTACGTTGAATCCAATTTCGTGCT
>OMOG01000093.1 GCA_900290305.1 Candidatus Sulfopaludibacter sp. SbA4 | reverse complement strand
GGATGGGGTGGCAGTGGGATGTTCCCGACGGCCAGATGCGGATGGACATGCCCATCGCGACAGATCACGGCACCACCATCACGGGGCTCGTCCGCGGCAACTTCATCCTCAATGAAAAATCGGCGACGGCGCCCTTGGCCGACCGCAACCACAAGGCTTACCCGGTCGCGAATCGGGCCGACCCCGAGTCTTTCATGACCGTGCGCGACCGGGTGCCCGACGCGCCGCAGCGCATTGCTCGCGCGAGGTGGCATTTCGTCGACGACAACACCGTGGCCCTGGATGGCAGCTTCGAGCCGGGCCGCATCTACGACGTGGTCTATCGCGGGCGCGACCCGAGGGTGGTGGGCGTAGGACTGGCGGGCACGCGCGACCTGATCAGCTTCCTGAAGCATACGAGCACCGAGGCGAATCCGGTGCACGGCGTACAGTTTGCGTATGGTTGGGGCGTATCGCAAAGCGGGCGCCTGCTGCGGCACTTTCTTTACGAAGGATTCAACGAGGACGAGCAAGGCCGCCAGGTTTTCGACGGGGTGATCGACGAGGTGGGCGGCGCGGGGCGCGGATCGTTCAATCACCGATTCGCGCAGGCATCGCGCGATGCCGAAGAGTTCTTCAATATCCTGTACCCCGTCGATATGTTCCCTTTTACGGACGGGCCCGAGACCGATCCCGAGACCGGACAGACCGACGCATTGCTGGCCCGGGCCGAGGCGCGCCATGTCTCTCCCAAGATTTTTCACGTGCTCAGCAATTCCGAATATTTCAATCGCGCCGGATCGCTCATCCACACCGACCCAGCGGGCCAGCGCGACATTGAGCTGCCCCCCAACACACGCATCTACGCGGTAGCGTCCGTGCCGCACTATGCGGGGCCGTTTCCGCCGGTCAAGGTCAATGGAACAGCGGCGCCCCTCAATCCGCTGACGCGGGTCCCGATCATGCGTGCGCTGCTGCGGGCAATGGACGCTTGGGTCGTGGAAGGATCCGCGCCTCCGTCCAGCCGCTATCCGCGAATCTCCGATGGCACGCTGACTCCCGTGGCGTCGGCGGGATGGCCGAAGATTCCCGGCCTCCGCTTGCCGCCGCCGATGCTGATCACGTACCGGCTGGATTTCGGCCCCGACTGGAAACGCGGGATCGTGGGATTCGAGCCGCCGCATATCGGCAAGGCCTTCGTTGGCCTGGTGCCGGCGGTCGACCAGGATGGCAACGCGCGCGCCGGAATCCGCGTGCCTGCCATCCAGGTTCCGATCGCGACGTTTGCGGGTTGGAACTACCGCTCGCGCGAGATCGGATCGCCCGATCAGTTTGACGGCGAAGCGGGATCGATTTATCCTTTTGCGCGAACCCTTTCGGAGAAGGCCGCCACCGGCGATTCCAGAAACTCGATCGAAGAACGTTACTCCAGCCGCGACCAGTTTTTGGGGAAGACGATCATGGCCGCACGCCAATTGGTGGCCGATGGATTTGTGCTGGCGGTGGACATCCCGGACGTCGTCGACCAAGCGATGACTCAGTACGATTGGGCGACCCGATCGCCTGCATCGGACCACCGGTAGCCGTTGGGCTGACACTCTCGAAAAACATCCGCCTCGCTCCGTGCAACAGAGTGTCCGACCTGTTCTCAGCCCTTCCGCAAATATCGCTCGCGCAGGATCGCGACGTGATGCGTCACGTGTCCGGCGATGATATAGGCCAGGGCGCGGACGGTAAAGGGATTGTCGCTGGCGATGCCGCTCCGGGTCCATGACTCAGGCGGCATGTTGCGGAAGAGCGAAATTGTGGAAAGGCGCACGCGCCTGAACTCCTCGATATGGCCGGCCCAGGCGACGCTGTCGGCCCCAGCGCCCGAGGCCGCGATGTTCTGATCGATGCCCGGCAGGGGAGCCTGGAAGCCGCGGGCGAACCAGAGCGCTCGAAAGGCAAAGGCCCGCTCGGTATCGGTGATGTGATTTAACACCTGCCGAATGCTCCACTTCTCCGGCGAGTAGCGGTACTGCGATTTCTCCTCGGAAATTCCCGCGAAGAAGGCGAGCGACTCTTCCAGTTGGCTCTCGACGATCCCGGCGGCATCGTCGCCAGTGACTTGGTTGATGTAAGTGAAATAGTAAGGTGCGGCTTCCGTTTCTTGGGGGCGTCCGGTCATGGAACTTACTCTATCGCACTGCGACGTCATGCAACGGGTATAATTGACCAACGGTGCGTGGGGGAAAGGCCGGATTCCATGACCAAGCCAACGACGGAACTCTGGATAGTAATGTGGTTGTTCGCGGGGCTCGCTGGCATCGCCTCAGCTCCAACCGCCAGCGTCCACTGAAAGGTGGGCCAGCCTTACCCAACTCGCACCCGCACGGAGATCCGCGTAGCGCTCTCTAGCGGGAAGACCGTCCTCGGAGACCTGCAAAGCGCGACGCCCGATTCGCTTGCCATCCACACGGCCGCAAGCCAGGAGACGCTGGTGCGAGCGGAAATCAAAACGGTCCAGGTGAAGCGCCAAGGGGCGCCGCGGAGGGAATACGCTGATCGGGCTTGCGACCGGGGCGGGCGGCGGTCTGGCCGCTGGTGCGGCTATCGATCACAGCGAGCGAGGCACTCTGAATTTCTTTCCGAACATCGGCAAAGCCGTCCTGACCCCTGTAGGGGCGATCGTTGGCCGGTGGTGGGAGTGCTGATCCCGTCGGGTGGATGGCACGAGATCTATCGTGCGCCCTGACGGGCCGGCGGTGGATTGGCGCCGCTCAGCCCTTGATCCGCGGTCGCCGGATCGTACTTCGGATTGGGCAGCGGCATGCGCGCGTTGACCGATTGGCGCCAGCGGTCCAGCATTTTGTGCATGCGGGCGGCGCGCCCGGGATCGCTTTTCTCCAGGTTGGTGCGTTCGCCAATATCGCGGGCCAGATTGTAGAGTTCCAGGCGCCCGTCCTCGTAGAACTCGATCAGCTTGTAATCGCCGGAACGCACGGCCGCCGCGGGCACGCCGCCCTGGTTGCTGTAGTGTGGGTAGTGCCAGTAAAGCGCTTCGCGATGCAACCCGCCCGAGCGCCGGAGCAGTGGCGCCAGGCTGACGCCATCTATCGGCCACCGCGGATCGGGCTTCGTGCCGGCGATCTCGAGCAGCGTGGGGAAGAAATCGATGCTGCTCACCGGGACGTCGCACACGCCGGGCCTGGTGACGCCCGGCCAGCGGATCATCATCGGCTCGCGAATGCCACCCTCGTAGAGGTGTCCCTTGCCGGCGCGCAGCGGGGCATTGGAAGTCACCGGCGCTTTGCTCTTCCCTTCGTAAACCAGGCCGCCATTATCGGACATGAAGACGACCACGGTGCGTTCGGCAAGGCTCAGGTCATCGAGTTTCTTCAGGACACGGCCCACGTTTTCGTCCAGGCTGGAGATCATCGCGGCGTATACCGGATCGTGCTGCGGATTGCCGGGGTCGGCTTTCGCGCGGAATCGCTCCACGGTTGCGGGCTTGGCCTGTTCGGGAAGATGAACGGCGAACTCGGGCAGATACAGAAAGAACGGCCGGCTGCGGTTGGCTTCGATGAACCTGGCGGCCTCAACCGTTAACCGATCGGTCAGGTACTCGTCCTTTGTGCCGCCCTGCAGGTTGGGCAGGTCGAAAGGGCCGAAGTAGGATTGCGGCTGGCCCCTCTCGGTGCCGCCGACGTTGAGATCGAAGCCGTGCCGGTCGGGATAGTAAGGCGGCCCGCCGAGGTGCCACTTGCCGATGCTGGCGGATGCGTACCCTAGCGGTTTGAGGGCCTGCGCCAGCGTGACCTCGGCGAGCGGAAGCTGGTTCTGGAAGGCCGGAGTGATGAGGCGAGCCGAAGGCCACTGTGCGCGGCCGGGGATCCAGTCGGTGAGATCCAGGCGGGCCGGATACTTGCCCGTCAGAATGCTGGCGCGCGTCGGCGAGCAGACCGGGCAGGCGGCGTAGGCATTGGTGAAACGCACGGACTGGGCGGCGAAGCGATCGATGTTGGGCGTCTCGTAGAACGAGCTTCCGTAGCAGCCCAGGTCGCGCCATCCCATGTCGTCAATGAGGACGAAGAGGAAGTTGGGCAGCGTGGCCTGGGGCGCGGCGCGGGCCACCAGAGAGGCGCACGCTCCTGCGAGAAACTGCCTGCGGTTGAGTCGGGAAGGCAAATTCAAGGCGTAACAAATCGGCCGGCGAAATGCAAATCTGGTAATTTTTTCAAAATGTGCGGCGAGTTTCGCATTTACCTCCTGGAGGGAAACATGCTCGATACTCGAATCAAACTCGCCGTGACCTGCGCGGTTGCGGCCTTATTCATGACGCGGCCCGCGTTGGCGCTCAACAACCGATCCTGGGTGTCCCATCTGGGCTCGGACCTGAACACCTGCTCCAGCACCGATCCGTGCAAGACGTTCCAGCACGCCCACGACTCAACTATTGCAGGCGGCGAAGTGGACGCCCTGGACCCGGGGGATTTCGGGCTGCTGGTGATCACTAAACCCATCACAATCGACGGAGCAAATATGGGCTACATCCAGCTTCAGGCCGGCATTGGGCAAGTCCAGGCGGCGATCCACGTGAACGCACCCGCGGGTTCGAAAGTAATCCTGCGGAACCTGTCGCTCAGCAGCCTTCCTGCGGCATCTGACTTGTCCGACGGGATCTGGTGGACGGGTGGCCAGTATCTGTTTGTAGAGGGTGTATCGGTCAATGGTGTTGAAGTCGGGATAGAAGCGGGAACCACCTCGGGGGACTTACCGCCGCAGCTCTTTGTGAAGGATGTGACGATTCGGAACTGCAGCAACTCGGGGATCTTCTTGCACGGGCCCTTCATTGGCGGCAACCAAACGGCCACGAATCTCAAGGCTGTAGTGGACTACGCCACTATTGAAAATGTTACCGCCGGCCTTACCGTGCAGACCGGCAGAGCCAACCTCACCCATTCCGTGATCTCACACGCGACGTTTGCCGGCATCGTCGTGACGAATAGCGGAGTGCTCGCGGCCCCCGGAGGCGAGGTCAACGTGGAGGACTCCTCGATCAGCTACTCGAAGTTCGGCGTGTTCTCGGCCTTTGCGGGCAGCCTGGTTCGTATTGCCGGCGACAATATCCATGACAACGATACGGGCCTGTTGCCTAGCGGCGGCGGCCTGATCGTCTCCTTCGGAGACAACCGCATCGCGGGGAACACTTCCGGGGAGACTCCCAGCAGCACGGTCGCATTGAAGTAGACAGGCCGGGAGGTCTGTCCCACTACACGCGGATCTTGAGCAGATGCGAAGCGTTGTCGCAAAGGATCTTGCGCTCGGCCTTCTTGTCGGGAGCCAGCCGCCGGATCGCGGCGATGATTTTCGAGCCGAGGCAGTCCGGCCCATTCGCCTTCCGGTCGCTGCAGTCGCTGCCGAAGAGCAGCTTGTCCTGATGGCGCCGCAGAAAATCGCGGGCGTGATCGTCGTCGCGCAGCATCGAATTCAGGCCCGACCCGGCGGACATGTCGCCGTAGACGTTCGCAAAGTCCGACAGCAGCCGGTCGGTGATGCCTCCCGGCGTGACCGGGGTCTTCGGATACATTTCCGCCTGGTTGTGATTCTTGTCGATGTTCCCCCACCAGGTCTGCGCGTGCCCGATGAAGATCGTTTTCGAGTGGCGTGCCACTACTTTGGGGAGATCGACGAATCCGAGATTGTAATTGTTGTGCTCGAAGTGCAGGAGCACCGGGACCTGGAATTCCTGCGCGATCCCGGCCACGACGTCGATGGAAGGGGAATCGATGTGCACCGGAAACTTCTGTTCGCCGATGCCGATGGCGCCCAGCTTGAGATATTTCTCCAGCACTTGTCGCGCCTCCGGAATATCGGGCAGCTCGTTAGCGAAGAACCGATACTCCTCCGGGTACTGGCGCGCGATGGCGACCACGGTGTCGTTGCCGCCCGCGCCAGCGGCGAGGGCATATCTGGATCCGGCGGGCAGAAGGACGGTCCTGCTGATGCCCATCTCACGCTGGTGCGCAATCAGTTCGGCATCGCTACGGCCGCTGTAGTTGGTGTGCTGGTGGATATCGATGATCGGCTCGGCGGCCCGGGCCGGCACGGCAGCGGCGAGAGTCAGCAGGAATCCGCGGCGGGACAACATGGAGGCAGGATAGCAGGCGCCGCGTGTATAATCTTGGACAGCGATGTGGAGAGTGGCGATTCTGGCGGCGGGCCTCTGTGCGGCTACCGCTGCGGCCGATGAGACGTACACGCCAGCGGAGCGCCGCCACTGGGCGTTTCAGCCGCGCGCGCACCCCGCGGTCCCGTCTTTTTCGTCGCCGGCAGACCGGCAGTGGGTGCGGAATCCGGTGGACGCGTTCGTCCTCGCGCAACTCCGCAAAACGGGATTGCAGCCTGCTCCAGCGGCCAGCCGCCGCACGCTGATTCGCAGGGTGTATTTCGACCTCACCGGCCTGCCCCCGTCTCCGGAAGAGGTCGAGCGCTTTGTCGCCGACCATTCCACGGACGCGTGGCCGCGACTGGTAGACCGTCTGCTGGATTCGCCCCAGTACGGTGAACGCTGGGCACAGCATTGGCTGGACGTGGTGCGGTTCGCGGAAAGCGACGGGTTCGAGTACGACACGCACCGCGCCGAGGCGTGGCGCTATCGCGATTACGTCATCCGCTCGATCCGCGAAGACAAGCCGTACGACCAGTTTCTGCGGGAGCAACTGGCCGGCGACGAGATCGACCCCGCTCGCGAAGAGATGCTGGTGGCCGCCGGTTTCCACCGCCTGGGACCGCTGCGCAAAAACGCCGGCAACCAGGACGCCGCCTACAACCGCAACGAAATTCTGGTCGAGATGACCAACGTGATCGGCTCGGGGCTGCTCGGCATCACGCTGGGGTGCGCGCGCTGCCACGACCACAAGTTCGATCCCATCCGGCAGAAGGATTACTACCGCACCCAGGCATTCTTCGCGACCACGCAGCACAAGGACATTCCGCGATACACGCCCGAGCAGCAGGCGGAGTGGAAGAAGAAGACCGCGGACATCCAAGCGCAGATGAAAGTGCTGCTGGCGAAGCCTATAAGCGACGCGCTCGAAATGGAGATCGCGCAAAAGCAGGCGCAGCTTCCGCCGCCGCTCGCGGCACTCGAGACCGTCGAGGATAATCCAGCGGAGTACATGCCCGTTCACGTTCTGGCGCGCGGCGACTCGGGCAACCCGGGGGAAGCGGTCGGGATGCGGCCGATCGGAGTGCTGCTGCCGGACGGCGCTCCGGAATGGGGCGACCGGATTGCGGCGCCGCGGCTGGCGCTGGCCAAGTGGATCGCCGACCCGCAGAATCCGCTGACGGCGCGGGTGATGGTGAACCGCATCTGGGAGCATCATTTCGGCGCGGGCCTTGTGGCGACGCCCAACGATTTCGGGCGCATGGGAAGCCGCCCCAGCCATCCGGAACTGCTCGACTGGCTGTCCAACCAGTTTGTGGAGGGCGGCTGGCGCATGAAGCCTTTGCACCGCCTGATTCTGCTGAGCAGCACCTATCGGCAGGGCTACCTTGGCGCGGCGCCTCCGCAAGCGTCGGAGAAGGATCCGGACGACAGGTTGCTGTGGCGCTTTCCGCGCCGCCGGCTCAGCTCCGAAGAAATGCGCGATGCCATGCTGGCGGTGAGCGGACGGTTGAACGCGCAGCAGGGCGGGCCGAGCGTGATCGTGCCCATCGAGCCGGCGCTGGTCAAGCTGATCTACAACCCGGCGCAGTGGGCGGTCAGCTCCGACCCGCGGCAATTCGACCGGCGCAGCATTTATCTCTTCCAGAAACGCAACTTGCTCCTGCCCTTCATGGAGGTCTTCGACTCGCCCGACCGCCTGCTGAGCTGTCCGCGGCGCGAGGAGAGTACGCATGCTCCGCAGGCCCTGGAATTGCTGAACGGCGACTTCTCGAACGCCATGGCGAAGGCGCTTGCCGAACGGGTGGCGCGGGAGGCTGGCGCCAATCACGACCGGCAGATCGGCCGCATCTTCCAGCTTGCGCTCGGGCGCGACGCCGTTCCCGCCGAGCGAAGGGCCGCGCTGCGGTATTTGAAGGACGGGCCCTTGAGCGAATTTGCCTTGGCAATTTTCCTGGTGAACGATTTCTTGTATGTGGAGTGAGAGCATGAACGCGTACTCGAAGTTGACCCGCAACCGCCGCGAGTTCCTCACCGACGCGTTCTGCGGATTCGGCAGCCTGGCCTTCGCGGCCATCCTGCAGCAGGAGCAGGCGCGCGCCGACACCCGCAACTCCAAAGCGAAGTCGGTGATCTTTCTGTACATGGCCGGCGGTCCCAGCCACCTGGAAACCTTCGACCCGAAGCCGCTGCTCAACCAGTTGAACGGCCAGCCGCGGCCCGCGGAATTCGGTGAGGCGAAACGCCAATTCATCACCGGCCAGCCCAAGCTTCTGGGCACCAAGCGGACGTTCAGCCAGCACGGCCAAAGCGGGCTGTGGGTGTCCGACCTGCTGCCGCACACGGCCACGTGTGCGGACGATCTGGCGGTGATCCGCTCCTGCCAGGCCGACGCTTTTGTCCATTCCGCCGCGCAATACCAACTCTTCACGGGCCGCATCATTCCGGGGTTTCCGAGCATGGGCTCGTGGTTGCTTTACGGCCTGGGATCGGCAAGCCAATCGCTGCCGGGCTACGTTGTGATGCCCGACCCCGGCGGCACCATCGAAGCGGGCCAGCCGATGTACGCCAATGCCTTCCTGCCCGCGGCGTACCAGCCGAACGTGTTCCGGGCGGGCAAGAAACCGGTGCTGAACCTCGACCTGCCGGCGGGTGTCTCGCTCGATCAGCGCAAGAAAACTCTGGGGCTGATTCGCGAGCTGGACCAGGCGCGCATGGACCACGATGACGAGGAATTCTCGGCCCGCATGAACACCTACGACCTCGCCTTCAAGATGCAGACCGAGGCGCCGGCGGTCTTCGACATCTCGAAGGAGCCGCAGCACGTGCAGGATCTGTACGGCGTCGGCGACGCCGCCACCGACGATTACGGCCGGCGTTGCTTGCTGGCCCGGCGGCTGGTGGAGAACGG
>OMOG01000040.1 GCA_900290305.1 Candidatus Sulfopaludibacter sp. SbA4 | reverse complement strand
GCATAGACCACCTGCTCGTAGAGCGAGGCGCCCGGCCGAAAGACAACCCGGAAGGGGATCACAGGTGTATTATGACGGATAGTACAGTGGAGGTCAAGGGGGGGGTGAGGCTGGGCGGAGAAAACCAAGAGTCTCGACGCGGAGTCGCGGAGTCGCGGAGAAAGCGCGGAGAAAAACAAGAGAGAGTCAAACCCTGAGACAACGGAGGATGCGGAGGTATGGGTCAGGCGGATTTTTTCTCACGACCGGAGAGGCGGGTAAACGCCAGCGCCGGGGAAGCGTGAAGCGCGGAGGGGGCGGAGAAACGTGCAGCCGGGGGTGGCTTCGGCCTGAGGGGCCGGTCCGGGTGAAACGGACTTCGCGGGGACAAACCGAGGAGCGGTATGCGATAGAATCGCGTGATAACGTCTATGAAGTTCCTTTGCGTATTCCTGACTGCTTTCACCGCCGCGCAGGCCGCCGATTACCAGCTCAAAGCATCGCCCAGCACGGTGGCTTGGGGCTACTACTGGTACCAGGCGAAGCCGGTGCTGCGTATCAAATCGGGCGATTCGGTGGAGATCCAGACCATGACGACCAGCAGTCCGACGTCGCTCGCCAACAATGGCGTAAAGCCAGAGGACATTCAGCCGGAGCTGAAAGCGATTTACGAGCAGGTGAAGCGCGAGGACCGCGGTCCGGGTGGGCATGTCCTGACGGGGCCGATTTTCATCGAAGGCGCGGAGCCGGGCGACGTGCTGGAGGTGCGGATCCAGAAAATCCAGCTTTCCACGCCGTACGCGTCCAACGGTTTCAGCCCGAACAGAGGGGTGCTGCCGCCTGAGGATTTCAAGACCGGGCGCACGAAAATCATCCCGCTCGATATGCAGCGGAATGTGGCGAAGTTCTCGGACAATATCGAGATTCCGCTGCACCCGTTCTTCGGCAGCATGGGAGTGGCTCCGGACGAATCCAAGGGGAGGCTGAACAGCGCGCCTCCCGGAGAACACGCGGGCAACCTCGACAACAAGGAACTGGTCGCGGGGACCAAGTTGTTTATTCCGGTGCACGCGCCGGGCGCGCTGTTCGAAGTGGGCGACGGGCATGCCGGCCAGGGAAACGGCGAAGTGGACATCACCGCCATGGAGACGTCGCTGGTCGGTACGTTCCAATTCATCGTGCGCAAGGATATGCATCTGAAGTGGCCGCGCGGGGAGACGCCCACGCACTGGATCGCCATGGGGCTCGACCCCGACCTGACCCAGGCCTTGATTCTGGCCGTCCGGGAGACTATCGATTTCCTGGTGACTGAAAAGCATCTCTCGCGCGAAGATGCCTACGCGCTCGCCAGCGTGGGCATAGATTTCGATGTCACGCAGGCGGTGGACGGCACCAAGGGCGTCCACGCGATGATCCCCAAAAGTATTTTCAAGTAAACAGCTCTTTGATGCGGGCGGCGCGGTACTCGAAGATGGATTCCACGTCGCGGCGAACACACACCCAATGCACCAGCCGGCCGAGCGGACCAAACGGCAGGGCGTAATACACGATGTCCTCCATTTCGGTGCCGCCCTGGGCTTCGCGGAAGCGGTGGGTGTGGCGCCAGAGTTTGTAGGGGCCGCGGGATTGGATGTCCGAGAATTCGTGCGGCGGGTTCCAGGTTTCGATGGTCGTTGTCCAGCGCACCGGAATGCCCCGCACTCGCAAGGAGTAGCGCAGTTCGGCGCCGGCATGCAGGGAGATGGGCTCAGGGGTCAGAATCCGGAACTGCAGCCAGGAGGGTGTTATGGCCCCCAGGTTCCGCGCGTCGGAGAAGAATTCAAAGACTGCGGGCAGCGGGCTGGGGATGAAGGTTTCGCGGCGGATCTCGTAGATGGTCAAGTTGCAGTTGTAACACGTCGCGGAGCGGGACAGGCGCGCCCAGGGGGCACCCGGCCTGTCCTACTTAAGACCAACTGGACGTCGCTGACGTAGCGCTCGCGGAAGCCTCCCTCGCAGTAGGCCAGGTAGTAGTCCCACATGCGCAGGAACGGCTCGTCGAAGCCCAGTTGGCGGACGGCGCCGGTGCGGGCCAGGAAGCGGCGGCGCCATTCGGCCAAAGTTTGCGCGTAGTGCATGCCGATATCCTCGAGGCCAACCAGGGACATGCCGGTCGAGCGCGCCAGGGAGCCGAGAATTTCGCAAATCGAAGCCAATTCGGAACCGGGGAAGATGCGGCGCTGGATCCAGTCGCTGCTCTTGTGATAAGCCGCGAACTGGCGCTCGTTCATGGTGATGGTCTGCATGGCCATGGAGCCGTCCGCGGTTAAGAGGCGGTCGCAGGCCCCGAAGAAATCGTCGTAGTGCTCGAGGCCGACGGCTTCGAACATCTCGATGCTGACGATGTGGTCGAAGCGGCCTTTCAGGTGACGGTAGTCTTCCAGGAGCAGGGTGATGCGGCTTCCAGGTTCACCGGATTTCGCGAACAGCTCGCGCGAGTATTCGAACTGCCGGCGGCTGATGGTGGTGGTGGTGACGCGGCAGCCGTACCGGCCGGCGGCATGGAGGGCAAAGGCGCCCCAGCCGGTTCCGATCTCGAGCACCTGGTCGCCGCGCTCGAGCGAGAGCTTGCGGCAGAGGCGGTCGATTTTTTCGATCTGGGCGTCGGCGAGCGTGGTTCCGGGCGTGTCGAAAACAGCCGAGGAATAGACCATGTTTTCGTCCAGAAAGAGGCGGAAGAATTCGTTGCTGAGGTCGTAGTGCTCATGGATATTGCGGCGACTGCCCTCGAGCGAGTTGGCGCGGCGGAGGTGGCGCAGGCGGTGAACGAGGCGGCTCAGCCAACTCATCGCCGAGTTGCCTTTTTGCAGATGGGAGAGGTTGCGAATGGCGAGGCGGATGACGGAGACCAGGTCGGGAGACGACCACAGGCCGGCCATGTAGGCGTCGCCGGCGCCATCCTCGCCGCCGTAGAGCACGCGGGAGAAGAAGCGCTCGTCGTGGACCGCGATCGAGGCGCGCAGATCGGACTGCGGGTCGCCGAATTGGTATGTCTCGGCGCCATCGATCAGTTTAAGGCTGCCGTGGCGCAGGCCGGCGAGGGTTTTGAGCAGGAGCTTTCGCGCGAACGATGAGGTCATGACCGGTGTACCACCTTATCGGGGTGCGTGAACACGGGCACCCTCTTGAGAAAAAGCCGCAGCGCTTCAAAGTGAATGGCCGCGACGACCTTGGCGGTCATCCACGGCTGGCGGACGAGGGCGTGCCGCAGGTTGGGCGCCGTCCAGGGCTCGCGCTGGAGCGTGAGGGTGGCGTCGAGGAGGCGATCCTCGCCCTCCAGCGTGTTCATGTGCGCGACATTCATGTGCACGACCAGGCGCTCGGCGGGATGCGTGAGCACGAAGTCGTAGTCGAGGTTCATGTCCATGAAGGGCGAAACGTGCAGCGTTTTGGGGCAGCGGAAGCGCAGGGAATTCTCGCTGGGCGTGCGGTTGCCGGACCACAGCCAGTAGTTGCGGACTTCTCCGAAGGTGTTGTGAACCTCGGCCAGCACCACGGGCACGTCGCCCGCGCGATCGTAGAAGAAGAACAGCGAAATCGGATTGAAGCAGTAGCCGAGATAGCGCAGGTGCGTGAGCAGGAAAACGGGGCCCTCGGGCAGCGGCACGCCGTGTTCGCGGGCATCGGCGGCGAGGCGGTCGCGCAACGGCAAGGCGGAGTCGCCCGCGTGATCGCGCTGGTCGAAACTGGCCCAGTTGAAGCGGTTGTAGCTGGACCAGCGGGAGCGCGCCATGGTTTCCGGAATGCGGTCGATGTCGAGCAGGGCCATGAAGAGGGAGTAGGTGAATTCGTGCGGCACGGGGCGGAAACGGCGGTGGCGCAAGGTGCCGGTGTAGATGGCGGGCTCGAACATCACCAATCCACCCCC
Organism: Candidatus Sulfopaludibacter sp. SbA4; assembly: GCA_900290305.1. GTDB lineage: Bacteria > Acidobacteriota > Terriglobia > Bryobacterales > Bryobacteraceae > OMOG01. The sequence continues at coordinate 16,468 of OMOG01000040.1, read as the reverse complement.
AGGCTTTGGGCGACGCGCAGCGCCGAGCGGACGCCGTCTTCGTGGAAACCGTAGAGCCAGTATGCACCACAATAGTGCAAGCGATCGCGGCCGCTGATTTCGGCCCAGCGCTCCTGCGCCCGCACGGCCGCCCGGTCGAAGAACGGGTGGGCATACACCATGCGGCGCAGCACGCGGTCCGGCGCAATCGAACCGTCGGCATTGAGGCTCACGCAGTAATCTTCGGGGGTCGTGAGCGATTGCAGGCGGTTCATGTGGTAGGTCATGGTGACCTTGCCATTGTCGCCGATCCGGTAGTTCCAGGAAGCGCGCGCATCCAGGCGGCGGGGCAGGAGACGGCTATCGGTGTGGAGGCAGACCTCGTTGCGGGTGGTGGTGAAGTGCCGCAGGATGTCGCGCTCGGCGGGGTTGGGGTTCGAGAGCAACGGCAGGATCTGGTTGCCGTGGCAGGCGAACACCACGTGGTCGAACAGCATGGCGGGGCGAGCTTGAAACTCGATGCGCGCGCCCTCCGGGCAGCGGGTGACCGCGGAGATTTCCACGCCCTTGAAAATGCGCTGGCGGAACGGTGCGGTGATGGGGTCGAGGTAACGGTGGCTGCCGCCGCGGATGGTCCTCCAGTTCGGATGGGTGTGGATGCCCAGCATTCCGTGATTGTGGAAGAAGCGGATCATGGTGAGCGCGGGGAAGCCGCCGAGATCTGCTTGCGGCATGGACCAGACGGCCGAGGCCATGGGGTAGAGATAGCGCTCGATGAAGCGCGAGTGGTAGCGCCCGGCTTCGAGGAATTGCGCGAGCGTGAGATCGGCGCCGGCGGGGTCGTGGAGCAGCTTCGGGGCCTGGCGGTTGAAGCGCAGGATTTCGCGGAAGAGGGCGTAGTGCGCGGGCCGCAGGAGGTTGGGGCGCTGGGCGAAGAATCCACGGAGACCGCGGCTGGAGTACTCGAACATGGCGCCCGGCGACGTGACGGCAAACGACATGTCGCTGGGCTGCGTATCGATGCCGAGCTCGCGCATCAGGCGGCAAAGGTGGGGATAGTTGCGCTCATTGTGCACGATGAAGCCGGTGTCCACCGGGAGCGGACCCTGGCTGGAATCCACGGTGATGGTGTGGGTGTGCCCGCCGAGACGCGGCTCGCGCTCGAAGAGGAATACCTCGTGCTTGCGGCTCAAGAAGTAAGCCGCGGACAGTCCCGAAATGCCCGAACCGATTACCGCGATTGTGCTCATACTGCCGAACTCATGCGGCGCGGTTTTGGGCGGGGATCGGTCGGAAGGGACGCAGTTGCGAGACGATGCCCACCCAACTCAACGCGGTGAGGATCCAATACGTGAGGTCGATCTCCCACCAGCGGAGTCCCTGCCGGCAACTGCCCGGAGAGTAGTGGTGATTGTTGTGCCAGCCCTCGCCGAAGGTGACGATGGCGAGCAGGAAATTGTTGCGGCTGTGGTCGGGGGTGTCGAAGCGGCGGCTGCCGAACAGGTGCGCCAGGGAATTGATGCTGAAGGTGCAGTGGTACGCGACGACGGTGGAGACCACGTAGCCCCAGAAGAAGGCGCGCCAGCCGAAGGCGGCGGCGATGGCCGCGCCGAACAGCACGGTGGGAAGCAGGTGGTAGCGATTCAGCCAGACGAGTTCGGGGTAGCGGGAGAATTCGGGCACGTCGCGAGGGTCGTAATCGTCGAAGCGGTTGGAGAGCACCCAACCGATGTGAGACCACCAGAAGCCCTGCTGCCACGGGGAGTGAACGTCGCCCTGCTGGTCCGATTCGCGGTGATGCCGGCGGTGGTGGGCGGCCCACCACAAGACGCCTTTTTGTCCGGAAGTCTGGGCGAGGAAGGCCATGGCGAACTGGGCGGCGCGTCCCATTTTGTAGCTGCGGTGGCTGAAGTAGCGGTGATATCCGGCGGTGACGCCGAACACGCGGATGGCGTAGGTGGCCACCAGAAGCAGGGAGAGCTTCCAGGTGAGCGGGATCCAGAGCGCGCCGATCACCGCGGCGTGCAGCATGACGAACAAAGACACGGCCCCAAACCTGTAGGTTGTGGTCTGCATACTCACCCTCCTCAGGATGTTAGTTATATATAATACGATTCGCGACGATGAACGGTTTTAGCGGCGCGAAAGAAGCGTCCCCAAGAGTGGGGACGCGGCAGGCACGAGTGCCTGCGCCACGGGGTGTAGGGTGTTGAAGGTGTTGCTGAAGATTCTTTCGGCGGGCATTTGCCTCTTAATGATCGCGGTGACCATCCGGGCCGGCCTCGCCATCGGCTTATGGGCCTCCTTGAACTCCTTTGCGGGGAACCCTTGGGCGGTGGCGACGCTGTACGACGCCTACTCGGGCTTCACGCTTTTCTGGCTATGGGTGGCTTACCGGGAGCGGTCGTGGGGCATGCGGATCCTGTGGCTGGTCCTGATTTACGGGCTGGGCAACATCGCCACTTCGTTCTATGTCTTCCTGGCGCTCTCGCGGTTGAAGCCGGAGGAGCCGGCCTACGCCATCCTGGAGAGAAGAACCTCGTGATCGGCCTGATGCTGTGGGGCGCGGCGGCGGTGGGCACGATGATGTTCGTGCTGTGGCTGATCCACCTGGCGATGCACAACGCGGCGATTGTCGATTTCGGATGGGGCTTGGGGCTGGGGATGCTGGGGGTGCTCTACGCGATCCTGGGAGGAGGATGGGGGCTGCGCGCGGCGATGCTGGGCGTGATGGCGGGCGTGTGGGGCTTGCGCCTGGCGCTCTATCTGCTGCTCACTCGCGTGATCGGCCATCCCGAGGAAGGGCGCTACCAGGAACTGCGGCGGCGATGGAAGACCAACCTGCCGCTGAAATTCCTGGCGTTTTTCGAGGCGCAGGCCCTGTTGGTAGTCGTGATGTCCCTGCCGTTCGCGGCGGCGGCGCGGAATGCGGCACCCGGCCGCACACCGATCGAGTGGGCGGGCGCCGGTTTGTGGGCCGTGGCCCTGATCGGGGAGATCGCGGCGGATGCGCAGTTGGCGGCCTTCAAGCGGCGTCCGGAAAACAAGGGCCATACTTGCCGCGTGGGCTTGTGGCGGTATTCGCGCCATCCGAATTATTTCTTCGAGTGGCTGATCTGGATGGCGTTTGCGCTGTTTGCGCTGGGCTCGCCGTACGGATTCCTGGGGCTGGTTTCGCCCGCGCTGATTCTGTTTTTCCTGCTGCGGGTCACGGGGATTCCGGCCACGGAGGAGCAGGCGCTGCGCAGCCGCGGCGAGGAATACCGGCGCTATCAGCAGACGACGAGCGCGTTCGTGCCTTGGTTCCCGAAGGAGCCGCAAGGTCTTAGCGAGGCTCGCAGAATCCAGTGAGTTTTGGACTGTGGCTTAACTCGGGGCGGACTAAACGCTCCGCCAAGCGCCGAGACGAGTCTCGGCGCGGCACGCATGAGTGCGTGCGCCACGACTTGTGGTACGAACCGATTCTGGACCGCGGGCTGGCGCCCGACTGGATGATCCGGATCGGTGTGCGGCGGTTGCTGGCGAAGCGGCTGCGCGACGAGGACGAGGGAGAGCCGGAAAGGCAACAGCGCCGCCTGATGAATTTCGTGCGCCAATTGCGCGAGAGCCCCATCGCGATCCACATGGACGCGGCCAACCAGCAGCACTACGAAGTGCCGGCCGCTTTTTTCGAGCTGGTGCTGGGGCCGCACCGCAAGTACAGCGCGTGCTACTGGGCGGACGGCTTGACCACACTGGAGGCCGCGGAGCAGCGCATGCTCGACCTGGTGGTGGAGCGGGCGCGCATCGCGGACGGGCAGGCCATCCTGGAATTGGGATGCGGGTGGGGATCGCTCTCGCTCTACCTGGCGCCGCGATTTCCGCGGGCCAGAATTACCGGCGTCTCTAACTCGCATTCGCAACGCGAGTTCATCGAAGGCGAGGCGCGGCGGCGCGGAATCGGCAACCTGCGCATCGTCACCTGCGACATGAACGAGTTCGACATCGGCGAGCGCTTCGACCGCGTGGTGTCGATCGAGATGTTCGAGCACATGCGCAACTACGAAGAACTGCTGCGCCGCATCGCCGGATGGCTGTGTCCCGAAGGCTTATTGTTCGTGCACATTTTTTCGCACCACCGCTTCGCGTACCCTTTTGAAGTTCGCGATTCGGGCGACTGGATGGCGCAGCATTTCTTCACCGGCGGCATCATGCCGAGCGACAACCTGCTGTTTTATTTCCAGCGCGACATGCGAGTGACCGAGCACTGGCAGGTAGACGGGCGGCACTACCAGAAGACGGCCGAGGCGTGGCTGCGGAATCTGGACGGCCATCGCGGCGAGGTGCTGCGGATTTTCGAGGAGGTCTACGGCCCGGGGGAGGCGCTACGGTGGCTGGTGCGATGGCGGGTGTTTTTCATGGCGTGTGCGGAGTGTTGGGGGTATCGGGGCGGGAAGGAGTGGATTGTGTCGCATTATCTGCTGGAGAAGACGGAAACAAGGGAACCGACTCTTTGACGCGGAGGCGCAGAGCACGCGGAGGAAGACGCGGAGAAGACCAAGAGAAAGTCAAAACCTGAGCAAACGGAGGAAGCGGAGAGCACTGAGTCTCACTGCCGCAGTTGGGTGACAGACCACGAAGAGCGATGGTCTCGCTCCGTGCAACGGAGTGTCCCACCTCACCGTAGGCGGCGCTCCAGGGGATACGGGAGGACGTAGTGCAGGTCGCCTGCCTGGACGCGGCCCTGCACTTCGGTCCAGTAAGCGGTGGTGAAGAGATCGCCGTGTTTTTGACGGAAGTAGTCATGGAGATCGGGCGGAACCCCGAGGAACCTCTCCCATTCGTCAACCAGGACATCGTTTGGCTCGACGGAGAACCAGGCGCCGTCGATTTCGGTATTCCAGAACAGCTCGTCGCGGCCACCGGGAGGCGGCGGCGTTTCGCGAAAGCGGTAGCGCGACAGCGGACCGAGGTCGTCGAAATCGAAGAGGGCCACGTTGAAGGCGTGCGTCAACCCCGTGTTGCACGGCAGGCCGTAGTGGTCGCCGATGAAGAAGCCCATGCGCGCCAAGTCCTTGAGGAAGGCACCCAGGGCATCGATGGCGCGCTCACGCAGGGCGCGATCGGACGTCTGGTCGAAGAAGGTGTTGAGGGGCTGCACCCTGCGCTGAGCGTAGGCGTGCTTCAGGATGACGGTGTCGCCGTCCAGCCGGACACTGTTCGGAGCGCTCGCAAGCAACTCGTCGAGGACGCGATCGTCGAACGCGGACCTGGCGAAACTGAGATTGCGGTAGAGCCACGCATCCAGCATCAGGCGGCCGCGATTCATCTCGTGGACCCAGCGGTAGAGCGCCATGATGGGGCCCCGGCCGGTCCATCCTCCCTTGCCCGAGAAGTCGCGGACGACCTTGAACACATAGGGGAAGGACGGCGGCGAGAACACCACCATGGCCATTCCCAGCCGTCCGGGTGGAGGCTCGAAGCGCTCGCCGGTTTGTTGCAAATGGCGGCGCAGATGCTGGTTGAGCGTGACGCGCGCGGGGTGCGTGAGGCCGATCACGGCGCACATGGCGGGGTGGCCGCGCTCGGGCGCCAGGCTGTCGAGGAAGGCGAGAAGCTCGCGGTAGGCGCCGCTATGGACCTGGAAGGTGGAGCGCGTGGAGACAAACAGAATGTTCCGCATGTCTTCCTTGCCGGTCAGGACAGCATCCACGGTAATGCCGGGGCCATCGTGCCGCAACGCCAGGACCACGGGCAATGCAGCGCGCGCCGAGCGCAGCTTGCCCACCAGGTAGGCTTCGCGGTCGCGGAAGAAAACGGGCTCGAGCATCTGGACGGTGCGCGGAGGGAGGTCGCCGGCCTGCCGCCGCCACTCCGCGGCAAGCCTCGCGGTCACCAGGGCCGCATCTCTTCGGATGTCCTCGAAAGGAGAGCGGAACCCGCAGCGTTGCAGAATGCACTCGATGGCGAGGCGTAACTGTTCGGGGGCCGCGGGATAGGATTGCAGGACGGGATGGCGGCTCCAGCCACGGGAGCGGCGGGCGAGACCGTCATCGGCGTATTCGACCGGCACGTCCGTCTCGTCGAAGGCAAGCCGCATGGTGGAGTAGAAGAACGTGAGTGCGAGATCGGCGTCGTACGTTCCGACTATGCGCTGCAGGACGACATGACGCGCGGCCATCCAGAAAGCCCGATCGCGCAGGCGCTCCGCGAATTCGCGCCGGAGCTTGCGCCACGTTTCGTTGACCGCGGCGCGGTAAAGTCCCACGCGTTTTTCGGTGTTCAGGTAGCCTTGCAGCCAGGCTCGATCGTCGAAGGTGTCGCGGGCCTTGGCGGTGAAGGCGTTGAATTGGGAAAAGCAGGCGCGGTGAGCGGAGAGGATCAGGTCCGCGGCGGTTGCGGGTGTGGCGAGCATGACGGCCGAGTCCATAGTATCGGACCCTTATATCTGATTCAAGGGTTAAGGGGGCGTCGCGCGCGTCTCTGGCGGCGGGGTGACACTCTCGAAAAAACATCGGCCTCGACAAGAAGCGCCGAGACGAGTCTCGGCGCGGCAGGCACGAGTGCCCGCGCCACAAGGGGCCACAAGCATTTTTCATCCACTTTGGTGGCCGATTCCGGCCATGGTGACAGACGACAAAAACCGATCGTCTGTCCCACCTCTGCCGCGCTACTGGTGTTTATAGGTTTTGGTGAAGGCGTTGCGGGTGTTGGTGACGGAGAACGCTCCGGTCGAGCGCGCCGACAGCTTGAGCCAGTGCGCCTCGTCTGTGCCCTCGAGGTTGGCGATGTAGTCGGCGGGCGGATTGTGGTCCTGGCCGCCGGCCACGGAGTAGTGCACCTGCCAGATGTCTTCGAGACCGGGGGCGCCGCGCAGGGTCTCCCACGTCTGGATCGCGCCGCCTTTGCGCGGCCCATTGCCCATGAGCGCGACCCGGGCGTGGAGGGCCTGCGCGAGCACGGGTGAGACACCCTTGTCCTGGCCGTGGATGCTCACCTGGTAGACGTCCACGCTGCCGATCGGATTGTTCGGACACATCAGCTTGTAGTCGAACGCCGATTCGAGGTCGGCGAGATCGAGCATGCGGAACTTGCCGAAGGTGAACAGCAGGCCGATGGACATGTTGTCCTCGACGTCGGTGGGAAGTTCGGGTTTGGGCGGAGTAGTGGCGCAGAGCGGGTTGGGAGCGCCGGCTCCCTTCAGCGGCTTGTCGATATGCTGCCGGGCGGCGGTGACGACGAGCACGTCGACGCCCTTGATCGGAATTCGATCTCCGGGCTTGACCACAATGTGGTCCAACTTGTCGCGAACGGCGGCGTAGGCTTTGTAGCGATCCGAAGGCGGCTTGGCGGCCTCCATGGGGCCGTGGTCCACAATGTGGGTGGCGGGGAGTTTGGTGAGCAGCAGGGGCACGTCGCCCAGATGATCGATGTCGTAATGCGAGATCACCAGATAGTCGATGTGGTTCAGGCCCGCCGCTTTGGCGGCGGTCGAGATGCGGCCGGCGTCGCGGCCGTCGAAGCCGGGCCAACCCACGTCGAACAACATGGATTCGCCGGAGGGCGAGACGATGAGGACTGATTTGCCGCCCTCGACATCGATATCGTAGACGTCGAGGGTTTTGGCGGCGTGCGCCGCGGAGGCGGCGAGGAGAAGCAGGAGAGCCGCCTGAAAGGCGGCTGCAGTCAGGATTGCCTGCCCCACAAACAATGGCCGCGGCATAGTGATGTTAGCCGTCGAGCTCGATCTCCTGGTGCTGCATGCCGGCGTAGGGGTAGACGGCAACCTTGGGATCGCCGGGATGCAGTTCCTTCAGCTTGGCGATGACGTCCTCCCACTTGTCGTAGAAGAACGTGCCCGTGCGGTAGCCGTTCCGCATATTGCGCGTCAGGTACTGCGAGTAGACGATCATGTTGACTTTCCGGGTGTTACCGCGGCCGCCGCCCGACACGCGCCGCGCGGTGAGGTCGAATTGCGTAGCGCCGCTGCGTCCGGCGAGACGATTGTTGAGGTAGTGCACGGGGTCGAGTCCCAGCGGATGCTGGACGATCATGACACCGGTGCCGCCGTCGCGCACCGAGTAGTTGATCCACAAGCCTCCGTGAAAGGCCTGCGCGTTCTGCGGGTAGGCGTTGGCCACCACGATGTCGGCGTCCTTGAGGGTGGGGGTGCAGTAGGTCTTGGCGGCCACGCGCACGCCGGCATGATGCGCTTCGACGATGTCGCCCGCCCAGATGCGGGTGGGACGCAGGCGATCGTTGTAGAGGATCTGGACGGTGTAATCGACCTTGGCCATGCGGGCCGCCTCGATCATGTCCAGCCGCATGTCGTTCTTGAAAATCTTCACGGGACCGGTGGTGCGGACCTTGGTGAGGATCTGGGTGTGATTGTATTCCACCGTGGGAAGGGCGGCCAGTCCGGGGAGGATGGCCTTCGCGCCGCCGCCGTAGCCGGCGTCCTGATGGACCTTGACGCCGCTGATGCAGATTTTCAGGTCGGCCCCGAGGAAGGTCTGGTTCAGCAGAACTTTGTTGCCGCGGGTGGTGGTGCCGACTTCCTTGACGTTGTCGAAGGCGTCGTGATTCAGCCAGGCATACCGTTTGGCGATGTCGACTCCGAGCTTGCGTCCCACTTCCTCCTGGGTCATGGCGCGGTGTGTGCCGAAGGAGCCGATGAAGAGAACGTTCTCGTCCTGGATGCCGGCCTTGGCCAGCTCGGACATCAGCCAGGGAGTCACGGCGTAGGCCGGGGTGGTGCGGGTGAGGTCGTCGAAACTGATGGCGACGGTTTTCTTTCCTTCGGCCAGCTCGCGCAGCGATTTCGACCCGATGGGCTCGTTAGACTGCGCGGCGATCTGCTGCGGAGTGAGGACCGGGAGATTGTGGCCGGCCATGTCCATCACGTGGAGGTCCCAGCTCGCCGGAAAATCGATGCGCTCTTCGATCCAGGGCGCGCCGTTGGGACCGGCAAACTCGTGGGTGGGAATGACCACGGATTTGGCGGCTCCTTTGAGTTTGGATACGGCCTTGATCTGAAATGGCGTTTGGGCCATTGCGGTTCCGATCAGGGGGGTAGCGGCCAGGTAGCGCGCACCCATGAGAATGTCTCTGCGGCTGAGGACGGAGTCTGCCACGGGAGAACCTCCTGGCACATGATAGCAGACGGACGCCGGGAACGAGGATTTACCGGAGAGAAGCGGAGGCATGGAGACAAGCGCGGAGCCTCGGCCACGCTGCCCGTGGCGGAATGAGATGGGAAACTGGGTAGGAGCGGGCCTCGCGGCATGGCGGAGGTGCGAAGAAGCGTCGACACGAGTGTCGACGCGGCACGCTGAGAGCGTGCGCCACGGTTGGAGTGCGCCACGGTTGGAGACGAGAATGCACTGACTGACTTAAGGGAGTTTCCGGAGAGGAAGGCAGAGAGAAAAACGGCGTGGATTACGGCTGGCCGTTGTCGCGGAAACGCTCGGTTGCAGCGCGGAATTGTTCCATGGCAGTGGCCAACTGCGGCATGAGCCGGCGGACTGCGACAAAGTCGCCGGAGTTTCCCAACTGTTCCACCTGGCGGGCGGTCTCGCGCAGTTGCGCGCCGCCGGCATTGGCAGCGGCGCCCTGGATGGAATGCGCTGCCAGGCGCACGTTCTTTCCGTCGGCTTGCTCCAGGGCCTCGGAAAGCGCGGCCAGTTGCTGGGGCACGCTGGTCAGGAACCGGGACACCACGCGGCGCGCCAGATCGGAATTGCCCATCAGGCGCTGCAGCAGATCGGGCTCGTCGAAGGCCGCGGGCGACACTGCCGGGCGCGGTTTTGGAGCGGGCGGAAGTTGCTGGGGAGGCTCCGTGGGGGTGGCCCTTTCCGCGGCCCCGGGCTGCTCCGCGCCGGCCAACCACTTCTCCAGCATGTGTTCCAAGACATCCATGCGGATCGGCTTCATCCATGCGGATCGGCTTGGTGAGGTAATCGTTCATTCCCGCCGCCAGACACTTCTGGCGATCGCCGGCCAGGGCGTGCGCCGTCATGGCAACGATCGGCACCTCGTGATTGCGCACCGGCGTGGCGGGCCGGCGGATCAGGCGCGAAGCTTCGTAGCCGTCCAACTCGGGCAACTGGCAATCCATCAGGATCAGGTCGAAATCGGCGCGCTCCAAGGCCTCGAGTGCCTGCCGGCCGTCGCCGGCAACCGTCACCGTGCAGTAGCCCAACTGCTGGAGCATGCCGATGGCGACGTCCTGGTTAGTCTCGTTGTCCTCCACGACGAGCAGCCGGCAGTCGGCGCGCCGCGCGCGTTCGGACACCGAGCGCCGTGGCTTCTCGGGGAGCGGGCCGCCGGGCGCGGCGCCGTATCCCAGAATGGACGCCAGGCAAGCCCCCAGTTCGCCCTGCTTGACGGGCTTGTTGACGCGGGCGGCAAAGCCGAGGCCCAGCCAATGGTCCGGGGCAGCGGTGCGGGCCAGCGGGACCAGGGCCACCGCCGGCACGGCAGCCAATTCCGGATGGCGCAGGCGCGCGGCAGCGAAGGCGCTCTCGAATTCGGGAGTCTCCGCATCCAGCAGCACGGCTTCAAACGGATCGGACGCCTCCCGCAGGCGGACGAGCGCGGCAACGAAATCGGCAGGTTCTTCGATATGACATTCCCAAAACGCGAGCAACTCGCGCAGGTGCCGGCGCGTGACCGCGTTGCCGTCCACGACCAGGACGCGGCGGCCGCGCAGCGATAGCGGGCGCGGGCGCATTACGCCGGGCTGCTGTTCCAACGAAATTGCGACCCAGAAGGTCGAGCCTTTTCCAGGCTCGCTCTCACAGCCCAAGCAGCCGCCCATCAGGGTAACCAGCCGTTGTGCAATGGTCAGGCCGAGGCCGGTGCCACCGAAGCGCCGGGTGGTGGACGAATCGGCTTGCGAGAACGGCTGGAACAGCAAGCCGCGCTGCCGGGGGCCGATTCCGATCCCGGTATCGACGACNNGGCGTTTCCAACCAGGTTCATGAAGACCTGGCGCAGGCGGGCCGGATCGCCGCGCAGCCGTGTGGGCACGGCCGGCGCGATCGAGCAGACGAGCTGGATGCCTTTCTCATGAGCCCGGGCCGCGAACAGGTCGGCGACGCTTTCCATGAGCGGGCGGAGATCGAAGTCCACGATTTCCAGGGCCAGCTTGCCGGCTTCGATTTTGGAGAAGTCGAGGACGTCGTTGAGCACTGCCAGCAGCGATTGGGCGCTGTCGCGGACAATGGCGGCATACTTGCGCTGGCGCTGGTCGAGCGCGGACTCGAGCAGCAGCTCGTTCATGCCGACTATGCCGTTCAAGGGGGTGCGGATCTCGTGGCTCATGTTGGCCAGGAATTCGCTTTTCGCGCGGCTGGCCGAATCCGCCGCCTCGCGGGCCAGCACCAACTGTTCTTCGTAGCGCTTGCGCTGGGAGATGTCCAGCGCGATTCCGGTGGTTCCCGTCACGCCTCCCCGCTCATCGAACAGCGGCGTGGTCTGCCGCAGATACCACCGGCTCCCGGACGGGCCGGCGACGCATCTTTCGTCCTGTTGCCTCTCGCCGGAGCGCAGCGCCTCGCGGTTATCGGCCTCGTCGAGCGCGGCCCAATCCGGCGGCCAGACTTCCGAGGCCGTTTTGCCGATGATGGCGTTGACGCTGAATCCACAAGCGGCGGCGAAGGCATCGTTCACCATTTCGTAGCGGCCGCCCGCATCCTGGAGCCATGCCAGCATCGGCAGGTTGTCGAGGATGGCCCGCTGGCGCAGCAGCAACCGCTCCTTGAGAGCTTCGGCACCGGCCCGCTCGCTGACGTCGCGGACGATGGCGCAGGCGTACTCTTTGCCCCCGAACTCGACGTAGTTGGACGTGATCTCCACGGGGATGGCGCGGCCGTCCCGGGCACGGTGGAGCGTCTGTATCCGCAGGCTGCCGAGATTCTTTACCGCGGCCCAGGCCTGGGGCCACTTCTCCGGGGGGAACTCTCCGGAGCCGTCGATCTCGGGGATGGTAAGGGCGGTCAGCTCGCCGTGGGCGTAACCCAGCATCCGGCAGGCGGCATCGTTGACGTTCCAGATGCTACCGTCCGGCCTCATCCAGTAGACCGCGTCCTCCATACGATTCATGGTGAGATCCGCCAGGCGCAGCTCGCTCTCGATCTGCTTGCGGTCGGTGATATCGATGCAGGAGCCGACATACCCCGCGAAACCATGGTCCTCGTGGAACCGCGGCGTTCCGGTGCTCAACAGCCAGCGGTATTCGCCATCGGCGCGGCGCAGGCGGAACTCGATGCGAAACGGCCGGCGTGCCTCCATTTGGCTGAAGACGCTCTCTTCGAGCCGGGCGGCATCCTCCGGGTGCATGCATTCGATCCAGCCTGCTCCGAGTTCCTGCTCCATGCTCCTTCCGGTGAACTCCAGCCAGCGTTGGTTCAACCAGACACAGCCTTTGTCCTGGCCCGCGATCCAGATCATGACGGGAGCGGAGTTGGCCATGGTCAGGAAGCGGTTCTCGCTCTCCTCGAGGCGATGCGCAGCGGTGCTGGCGAGCCGATTGGCCTTCTTGCGATTGGACAGGAGGTTGAAGGCGATCCATGCCAGCAGGAGACTGACCTCGAGGCCAATGAAAAGGGCGCTCCACCGGCCGGCCTGCTGTGCGTCCGACCGGAAGCTCGGGCGGAGCAGATACCAGTTCATACAGGCCGCGGCCAGGGACAACGCCACGATCGCCAGGGGCACGATTCGGGGCCGACGCGTGCGGGCGGCCGGCCTGGCGATCGCGGATTTGGGTGTCCGGATCATGATTTCACCGGCCGGCCGGCGCCCGCCGTCTTCAGTTGATAAAACACCGAGCGAAGGTGGCGTTTGGACTCGAACTGCGGGCAGATGCCGCTGAGCGATTCCATGGCTCCGATAATCAGGCAGCCCTCCGGCTCGAGCGCGCGCTCAATCCTGGCGAACAGCGCGCCGCGGTCCCGCTCGGTGAAGTAAATGGCGACGTTGCGGCAGAAGACGATTTCGAACCGGCCCAGCGCGGAGAAGTCCTGCATCAGGTTGACCTTCTGGAAGGAAGCCATGGCGCGGATCTGGTCTGAAATCTGCCAGCCGCCGGCGGTGCGCCGAAAATACTTCTCGCGCAACGGGCCGCTCAACCCGCGGGAGATGTCGATGTCGTTGAAGACTCCGCGGCTGGCGCGGGCGACGGCTGCGTCCGAAATATCGGTGCCCATAATGCGAATGCCGTAGCGGTCGGGATCGCCCAGCAGCTCCTTGAGGAGGATGGCGATGCTGTAGACCTCCTGCCCCGTGGAGCACGCCGCGCTCCAGATGCGGATGCGTTTGGGTCCGGAGCGCTGGCGATCGATCCACTCCGGCACAATCTTGTGGCGCAACAGGTCGAAGGGCGCGGTATCGCGGAAGAACAGCGACTCGCCGGTGGTGATGGCATCCACGATGCGCCGGTCGAGCGCGCGGCTGGAATCGGCTTTGGCGCGGGAGACCAACCCAGTGAAGTTCCCGCTGCCCGTCTCTTCCACCAGGGATCCCAAACGGCCTTCCAGGAGATAGGCTTTGGACTGGTCGAGGGCCACTCCACACAACGAATAAATATAGCGGGAGACCGGTTCGTGCTCCTCCGGCAGCAGCCTGGTCATTNNCGCTTGAGCAGCTTGAGACCGGCGGTGCCGTCGTTCCCCATACCGGTCAGGATGGCGGCCACCGCGCGGCCGGGGAACTGCAGTGCCACGGAGCGGAACAGGTAATCCACCGCGGGCCGGCAGTTGTTCTCCGGCGGATCGTCGGTGATGCGCACCGTGGTTTCTCCGCGGGCGCCCCGCAACAGCTTCATCTGCCTGCCGCCGGGCGCGATGTAGGCGCAGTTCGGCTGCGCGATTTCCCCGTCCGCGGCTTCCTTGACGCGGATGGCGCACTTGGCGGCCAGGCTGGCGGCCAGCGGCTGGGTGAACAGCGCCGGCATGTGCTGGACGATGAACACCGGCGCGCCGAGGTTGGCGGGCAGCGCGGGGAGGAGCTTGGACAGCGCGGCGGGGCCGCCGGTGGAGACGCCGATCAGGACCAGGGGAGGCCCGGAAGCGCGCGGAGTGCGCACGAGTTGCGCGGGCGGGCTCTCGGGTCTCCGCAAGGGGGGCGGCGGAACCGGAGGGCGCGGTGTGACGAGCAGAATGTTACGGATTTCGCGCCGCCGCTCGAAGGCGCGGATCATGGGCTGGAGCTGGCCCCGGAGCGAGGCGATGTTCTCCGCCGGGGCGCCACATTCGGGCTTGGTCAGGAAATCGAAGGCGCCCAGCTCGAGGGCCCGCATGGTGAGCTCGCCGCCCTTTACGGTGTGGGCGCTCAGCACGATGACGCCGGTCTCGAAGCCGCGGGAGCGCATGGCCTCCAGCAGCTCGATGCCGTTCATCTCCGGCATTTCGATGTCCAGCGTCACCAAGTCGGGGCGCAGGGCCTCCATGCGGGCCAGCGCCAGCTTGCCGTTGGCCGCGGCGCCCACTACTTCCACTCCGGGCAAGCCTTCCAATGCCATGGAAACGGCTCGCCGGAACAAGACGGTGTCGTCCACCACCAGGACTCGCATGCTCATGGAATTCGAATCTCCCGTTCGGGGATCACGTCGCGCGCTCCGCCAGCACCTCGGCCGGGTTGAGCAGCGCGATCACCCGATCGCCGATCCGGCATACTCCCTGGAAGAACCTGGCCTGCACGAACGACAGGTTGGACGGCAGGGGGGCCCACTGACCGGCGTCGGCTTCCACCACTTCGTCGACGCGGTCCACCAGCAGTCCCACGAATTCGTTGCGATCTTCCATGATGAAGACTCGAGCCTCGCGGCCCGGTGAGGCCGCGGGAAACCCGAGCCGCAGCCCGAGATCGAGGATGGTGACGATCTTTCCCCGGAGGTTGACGATGCCGGCGACCTCCGCGGCGGCGTGGCGCACCGGCGTCACGGGGCCCAGCCGGATGACCTCTTGAATGCCGGCGGCGTCCAGCGCGCACAGTGCATGGCGCACATAGAACGTCGCCAGCAGCACGGTTTTCCCGCTTTCGGATACCACAGTTTGGGACATGGCCGTCGCTCCCTCAGACCTGGAACCGCTCCACCATATGCTGAAGCTCGACCGCCACCGCCGACAGCCCGCCGGCACTGGCCTGGATCAGCTCGCTGCCCTGGGTGACCTCGCGGGCCGCGTCATCCACGGCCACGATCTGCTCGGCAATATCCAGAGTGGCTCGCGAAGCCTCCGCCACCCGGGTGTTGGCGTCGTGCACCCCGATAGACGCCTCGGTGATGTTCCGGGCGATGTCCTTGGTGACGGTGGCCTGCTCCTCGATGGCCGCCGCGATGGTGGACACGATGTCGCTCACCTCGCGGATGACCTGCGAGACTTTCTCGATTTCTGCGATGCCGCCCGAGGTGGACGACTGCACGCCGGCGATGCGCCCCTTGATGTCTTCGGTAGCGGCGGCCCANNCTCCTTGATTTCGTTGGCCACCACGGCGAATCCCTTGCCGGCCGCGCCGGCGCGCGCCGCCTCGATGGTGGCATTGAGCGCCAGCAGGTTGGTCTGCGACGAGATCTCGGTAATGGTTTCGGTGACCTTGCCGATCTCGCGCGCGGCCTGGCCGAGCAGGTTCATCTGCTCGGTGATGCGGGCCGCCTGGTGGGTGGCCTGCTCGGTGATGCGGCGGGCCTTTTCCGAATTGCCGGCGATCTCCCCGATGGTGGCGGTCATCTGCTCGGTGCTCTGGCTGACGTTGGTGAGGTTGGTGGAGGTCTGCTCCATTCCCGCCGCCACGGAAGTGACGTTGGCGCTCATCTGCTCGGCGGCCGCGGCCACGGCGTGGACCTTTTCGGAGGCCTTGCGGGAGCCGCCGGACATCTGCCCGGAGCTGGCCGACAACTCCGACGAAGAAGACGACAAGGTGCGGACATCGCCGGCCATCTGCTGGACCATCTCGCGCAGGCTTGCCGACATGGTCTGGATGGCCTGCGCGAGCATTCCGACTTCCTCGCTGCGTTCCAGGTATTCACCGGGGACCTCGCGAGAGAGGTCGCCCTTGGCGATGTTCTGCAGCAGGGAAATCACCGCCGCGAGGGGCCGGGTGATGCTGCGCGCGACGAACCCGCCGACGATTGAGGCCATTACCGCGGTGAACAATCCCAATACGATGAACAGGGTGTACACGCGCCACACCAGGGCTTGCCGCTGCTCGGCGATCTGGACGAGACGCTGCTGCTGCCACTTGATGTACTCGTCGGCCGCCTGTTTCAACGCGCCGAACATGGGCGCGCTCGATTCGCGGTAACTTCTGGCGGCATCGACGCCCTTGTGCTGCCCCAGCAGTTGCAGGATCCGGTTGTTGGCTTCCCGCCAGGCGGTTACCCTTTCCTCGATCAGCCTCACCAGGCGCTGGCCCTCCGGCGTGTCGGCTCCGGATTTGGCTTCGTCCAGCGCCGCGATGTACTGCTGCCGCAGCGTGGCGACCTGACTCTGGAGGTCCGGCGAGACTTGGC
>OMOG01000087.1:15258-25979 GCA_900290305.1 Candidatus Sulfopaludibacter sp. SbA4 | reverse complement strand
TGAGGAGTCTGCGGTCCGGCTTCGCCCGCCAGACCGATGAGGAAGAGGAATGGCAGGGCTGGCAAGGGCATGTTCCTCACGCCGCCTGGATCCGGCGATAGTCCGGCTGCCACATCGCGTCCTGCACCTGTTGCACGATGTCGTCGAGCTTGACCCGGGCCAATCCCTCCGCATCCGCGGCCTCTGCCACCGCCACCGCCACCGTCACTGCCACGCTTCGCAAATCGTCGATTTGCGGGAGCAGCGACGCGCCGGGCTGGCGCACCGTCACCAGGCTGGACACAGCGCTGGCCGCAGCCGCCAACATACCTTCGCTGATCTTGCTGGCTCGCGAGACGATGGCCCCGAGGGCCAGGCCCGGGTACAGCATGGCATTGTCCAACTGGGCGATCACATAGGTCACGCCCTTGTAGGTAACCGGGGCGAACGGGCTGCCGGTGGCGATGAGCGCCCGGCCATCGGTCCAGGCGATCAGGTCCGCCGGGTTCGCCGCGGCTCGCGCCCGAGGATGGCAGAGTGCGAAGATGATCGGCCTCTCCGTATGTGCGGCCATTTCGGTAACGATCGCTTCCGCGAAACTGCCGCCGACTGTCGCTGCCCCGATCAGCATGGTCGGCCTGACTCGGTGCACCACCTCGGCCAGGCCCACGCCGTTTTCCTTCCCTTCGTGCTTCCATCCGTGGCTCTCGGCTGCCGGGCGGGCATAGGTGACCTGGTAGTCGCGGAGTCGATCCGCCATGTCGCCGGTGAGCAGCCCCTGCCGGTCCACGCACCAGAAGCGCCTGGCCGCATCCTCGTTGGCAAGCCCCTCACGCACCATGGCTTCGCGAATCTGGTCGGCGATTCCAATTCCCGCCGTGCCGGCTCCGAAGATGACGATCCGATGGTTGCGCAGCGGTGTGCCGCACACCCGGACGGCCGAGATCGCCGCCGCCAGCGTGATCGCTCCGGTCCCCTGCATGTCGTCGTTGAAGATGCAGACCCGGTCGCGGTATCTCTCGAGGATTCGCCGTTCATTGCCCGGCGAAAAGTCCTCCCACTGCAGCAGCGCGTGGGGAAACAGCCTGGTCGTCACTCTGACGTAAGCGTCGATGAAATCGTCGTAGCGTTCGCCGCGGATGCGCGCGTGCCGGTTCCCGATGTACATGGGATCGCCCAGCAGGCTTTCCCGGTTGGTGCCCACATCCAGCATCACCGGGATCACGCGCGTCGGGTCGATGCCGCCGGCCGCCGTGTAGATCGCCAATTTGCCGATCGACACCTCGATGCCGCCGACGCCCCAATCGCCGATTCCCAGGATCTGCTCCGCGTCGGTCGCCAGGATCAAGTCGATATCGCCGGGGCCCGCGCCCAGGTTGGTGAAGGCCTCCTCGATGGCATCCGGGTGGTCGATCGAGAGGTACACGCCCCGCGGACGGCGGCACTCGTGGTGATATCGCTCCATCGCCGCGCCCACCGTCAGGTCGTTGACGATGGGAATCATTTCGCGAAGGTGCTCGGAGAACAGCCGGTAAAACAATACCTCGTTGCGATCGTGCAGGGCCGTCAGGTAGATGTTCTTGCTCACCGCGTCCGGCAGCCGCTCATACTGGATGTAGGCGCTCTTCGCCTGAGCTTCCAGCGTGCTGATGTCCGGCGGCAGCAAACCCGTGAGGCCCAGGGCCGTTCGTTCTCCCACCGTGAAGGCCGTGCCCTTGTTCAATAGTGGTGAATTGAGCACGGCCAGCCCGCGAGCCTTGGTCTCGTAGCAACCGTCTTGACTCTGCCGGCGCTTCGCCGCGGCCGCCAGGATCGGGATCACTCTCTGTCGCATGGCTGGACCTCCTGCTTGGATCCGTGTCCCTCGCGCAGCGCCCCATGGGTGGCGCGCCGCGCGACAGGTCACGAACACTCTACTGAAGCCGTTTTGCGGCCGTGCGCACAGCGAAGGCCGCGCCCAAGGCCATCAGCCCGAGCAAGCCGATCAGCGGCAGCGTGCTGGCCGTTGCCGGCAGGGGCGNNGCCGTTCCTTCCGTCAGCGCCGGCGGTGCCGTCACCACCTCGGCGAGCTGCACTTCTTCTCCCGTCGGCTTGATCGCCATGATCGGTACCCGCTTCATTTCCAGGACAAAGGGCGCGCTCGCCGGCTGAATCGGTTCGGTGACTTCGAAAGGCAGCTCGGCCCCCGTGAAGAGGACCGGCGTGTTGGTGGACTTGGCGAGCTCGATCGCTTTGGCCTTCGGATAGACGAATTCCTCGCCCCAATTTCTGCCGGGATAAAACCAGGCGCGCAGAGCTTCCGGTTCGCCTGCCGGCCGCTCTCTGAACGTGATCACGGTCTTGTCGGTGGCCTTGAGGCGATAGTTCGGAATCGCCAGAATTGTGGCGTAGATAGTAGTTTCGTCCCGATTGAAGATCTGGACGATGTGGCGATCGGACTGCGAATCCAGGATCTTGAACACATAGGTGCCCGCGGGCAACACGCCCCACCCCGCAAGGTGAACGCCTGGGATCTCCACCGGACCGCTGAACGTAATCGTGGTTTTCCGGTTCCAATCGTCTGCCCTGGCGCCTGGCGCCAGCATCCCGCCCATCAGCGCCATCGCACACACGGTCGTCACTGCTTTGAATAGCTTCATTTCTTGCTTTTCCTTTGTTCCGAGATTTGTAGTCTGCTGTTAGCGTTCTACCTATAGGCAATTCAGGGTCCGTCAGGTGCGGGCCGTGGTTTTAAGCCCACGGGTCTCGAGAAGCCTGACCGTGCGGGGTCATGTGACCAAATGCGGTCAATATGGCCGCTAACCGAATTGCTTCCGACCGGCTTATATAAGGAACGTGCTCCGGCCAGCAACGTGCCCAATATGATCCCGTACTCGAAAAACAGGAGTCAAACGTGAAACTTAAATTGTTTGTACTGACGTTGTTGGCGGCAGGCGGTCTCTTCGCCTCCGGGCTTTCCATCGGGATAAGAATCGGCCCGCCCCCGCGGCCGCGCATAGTGAGGGTTCAGCCGCGAAGTCCCGGTGTGGGATATTCCTGGGTAGGCGGCTACTGGTACCCTGTGGCCGGCCACTATAGGTGGCACGACGGCTATTGGACTCGTCCCGTTTATGTCGGCGCGCATTGGGTGGAGCCTCGCCATGATGGACAGCTCTACTATGCAGGCTACTGGGATGGCGAGCGCGGCCAGGTCGCCCACGACCATCGATGGGACCACGAGCGCGACAAACGCGACCACGACCGCCACTAGAGTGTACCAGCAAGGTGGGGCAGGCGGTTTCGCCTGCCAAGCTGGTTTAAGAGGCGCTCGGTGAAGGCTCGGTGAAGGAACAACAATGCTACCAATGGTTATTAACTTCGTCAAATGGGGTTCGATTCCGGTCTTACTCGTTGCATCGATCTTCTCAGGCTTCGCTGCGAGCTACAAACTCCCGGCAGATCTCGTGATCTGCCTGGGCGCTGTCGTCCTGGTCCAGCTTGCGGTACGGTCAAAGGAATACTTCTGGGCCGCCGGATTCGTTGTAATTGTGGTACTGTTCAGCCCGCTCTTGCTCGTCGTTAAGATCTTTCTCCTGATGGGCCTCGCCTGCATCGCCGCCTTCGGCACCTTGTTGGCCGCATTCCGCAAGCAACCCGTGGCGGCCCTGTGAAACAACTAACTGCGGCTCTGACAATCGCGCTCTCGTTAGCCATTCCGGTCGCGGGGGTTGCTCAGACTACAGATGCGCTCGATTGGCAAGGCAAACTGCAGTTTCACGCCGAAAAGGCCTACGGTCCGTCGGCCATACTGGGTCTGGCCGCATACGCGGCGGTTCTCCAGGAGGTTAACTCACCGGAAGAGTGGAAGCAGGGCGGCTCCGCCTACGGCAAGCGCCTCGCCTCCATGGCCGCCTGGTCGGGCATCCACAGCGCTCTTGCCTTTGGTCTGGATTCCACGCTGCACCAGGACCCGCGTTACTATCGATTGGGCAGCACCGGGTTCTGGCGCCGCGCGGGGCACGCCCTTCGCGGAACCATCCTCACCCGGACCGACTCGGGCGGCGAGACATTGTCCACTTGGCGCCTGGGCAGCGACTACGGTTCGGCCGTTCTCTCCAATGTGTGGTATCCGGACCGTCTCGACAACGCGCGCCTCGGGTTTATCCAGGGTTCGCTGACACTCGGTTTCGACCTGGCCGGCAATCTGGGAGCGGAATTCTGGCCGGACATCAAAAGAAAGGTATTCCGCCGAAGGTGAGGTTGTAATCATGATTGCACATAAATCCGCGGTATTCGGAGTGTTGGTCTTATTCTCGGTTCAAAGCGCCTCTTCGTACTCCGTTCTCACCCACGAAGCCATTATCGATTCCACCTGGGACAGTGCGATCAAGCCCCTGCTCCTGAAACGATTTCCGGCTTCTACCAAGGAGGAGTTGGCCGAGGCGCATGCCTACGCCTACGGCGGAAGCATCATTCAGGACTTGGGCTATTATCCCTTCGGCAGCAAGTTTTACAGCGACCTGGCGCATTACGTCCGGAGCGGCGACTTTATCCTCAACATGATTCGCGAGTCGCAGGATCTGAACGAGTATGCTTTCGCGTTGGGCGCGCTGTCGCATTACGCGGCCGACAACAACGGCCACCGCATAGCCACCAACGTCTCCGTACCCCTGCTCTACCCGGCGCTTCGCTTGAAATTCGGAAATTCCATAACCTATGCGGACGATCCCTTCTCGCACAGCAAGACAGAGTTTGCATTCGACGTGTTTCAGGCTGCCAAGAACCGCTACGCATCCGCTGCCTTCAAAAGCTTCATCGGCTTTCAAGTTGCCAAACCCGTGCTCGAGAGGGCCTTTGAGGATACCTATGGAATGAAAATCGAGAAGATCTTCCTCAACCTCGATGTCGCCATCGGGTCCTACCGGCGCGCAGTCGGGACTGTCCTTCCCGCTCTGACCAGGGTCGCGTGGCAAATCAAGAGCCAGGAGATCCGGAAGGAGGTCCCCGGCATCACCCGGCAGAAATTCCTCTACAACCTGTCTCGCTCCAGTTACGAAAAGAACTGGGGAGCCACTTACGAACGGCCGGGTATTCGGTCCAGAATGCTGGCGGGCTTCTTCCACATCGTGCCCAGAGCCGGCCCATTCAAGGCGATGGCGTTCAAGAAGCTGACCCCGGAGACCGAAAAGCTCTACATGGCCGGCTTCAATGCGTCCATCGACCGGTATCGCGAGTTGCTCGCCGGCGTAGGCGCCGGGCAGTTGAACCTGCCCAACTACAATATCGACGTCGGAGAAGCCACCAAGGCGGGCAGTTACACCCTGACCGACGCCGCCTACGCGAAATTGCTGCACAAGTTGGACGGTCACTACCCGGACATGCCCCAAGACCTCAGAAGCGATATTCTCGCTTTCTACCAGGATCTCAGCCTTCCCATCGCGACCAAGGCCAACGTGGGCGATTGGGCCAAACTGCAGGAGGAGATCGGTCAGTTGAAGGCCATAGACGCGGACCTTTCAACGGCGAGCTCCAAAGTGTCTGCTGCCGGCGCGCCAGCGGCCAAATGAGCCGTCCATCGAAGCTCCGCGCGTGGGCGCTCGCGTGCTTGCTAGCGTCGCTCCCGGCGGCGTCCGCCCAGGAGCCGCCAGGGGACTCGGTCAAGGATCTCGCTAAAAACATCGTCCTCGATCAGAGGCAGATCTGGACGAGTCCATTTCGGATGACCCGCCGGAACGCGAAATGGTGGCTGATCTTCGGCGCTGTTACCGGCGCACTGATCGCCACGGACCGGCGCACTTCGCAACAATTGCCCAATACCGCGGACCAACTGGCAGTCAGCCGGGGCTTCTCGCGATTGGGAGCCGTGTACACGCTGGCTCCCATCGCCGGTGGGCTCTATCTCGGCGGAGTCCTGACCCACCAGCCGGAATTGCGCGACACGGGATTGCTCGGAGCCGAAGCGCTCGTGGACGGTGTGATTGTGTCGGAAGTACTCAAGGCCGCAACCGGGCGCCAGAGGCCGCTGGAGGGAGACGGAGGCGGACACTTCTTCCACGGCAGCGACGGATTCCCGTCCGGCCACACCATCGAAAGCTTTGCTCTCGCTTCCGTAGTCGCACACCGGTACCACGACAAGAAAGCGGTTGTAGTGCTGGCTTATGGTCTCGCCACTTTAGTCGGAGCGGCTCGCTTCGGCGCCCGGCAGCATTCCGCATCGGACATCGTGGCGGGCGGAGTCATGGGCTGGTTCATCGGCAGGCATGTGGCCGAAAGACGCCGGGGCGGCGCTCGATCGCGGGCCAAGGATTGGCTGTTGCCTCAGGTGATCCCGCAGGTCCAGCCTGCCGATCGCAGCTACGGCCTGTTGCTGGCCTGGCATCCCCGGGTGAGTCAGGAGTGAGGAGATCGCCCGTGTCTTTCGGACTGTACGTGCCGGGGTTCGTGATCGTAATCGGGGGGCTCATACGTACTCTCACCGCCTACTCGGTGGCGCCATCCAGCGATGAGATCCTCGCCAAAATCGAGAGCGAGAATAACCGGCGTCATTTCCTGTTGAAGGAGTATTCGGGCTCGCGGCAGTACACCATGCAAAACCTGCGGTTTGGCAAACAGGCATCGGTAGCCGTGCTCATGAACTACCGCCAGGACGAGGGCAAGCACTACACCGTGTTGGAGCGCTCCGGCTCCGACAAGCTCAACGGTATCATCGATCAGGTGCTCGCGTCCGAAGCCAACGCCAGCCTGCCGCCGGAGAATTCCCGCAGCCAGATTACTTCCGTCAACTATCGGGTTCGTCTGCTCGCAACCGAAGGCACAGCAGGGCGAAACTGCTATGTTCTCGAATTGGCGCCAAAGGTCAAAAACCAGTTCCTGATAGTCGGGAAAGCCTGGGTCGATACGGAAAGCTACGCCGTGGTGCGGATTGAAGGCCGCTTCGCGGCCAGCATGTCCATATTAGTCGGTGCGCCCCGTATTACAGAGGATTTCATCGAAGTACAGGGTTTCTGGCTGCCCGGGCACGTTCGGTCCATCACATCCAGTTTCCTGCTTGGTCCCACCGAGCTGGATATCCTTTTCTCGAACTACCAGCTCGATCCCGACCAAGCCCCGCATCGCTAACCTGACCCGCCCTCGTCAAGTGACCAAATATGGTCAAACCAGGAGGCTTCCCCAGGACGTTATCCAACCCGATGACCTGTGTTTCTCGCGCATTTTGGTTCGGCCCCCAAGCTGCCCCAGTAAGGGTCGGATAAGGAAGGAAATCTGAACATGAAAACTCTCACCCCCTGGCCCGCGCTGCTGGCGGCGGTTGCCGTTGGAATCCTGGCAGGGTGCTCACAGACCGCGAAATCACCCGACGTCTCCGGCAACATCCGCGGCGCGCTGGATCAGGCCGGCCTGAAAAAGGTGTCCGTCGACCAGGATCGCGACAAGGGCGTAGTAACCCTGGGCGGCCATGTCGCGGTTGACGGTGACAAGGCACAAGCGGAGGCCATTGCAAGGTCCTTCGCGGGCGGACAAGTTGTGGCGGATCAGATTGCGGTGCTCCCGTCGGGCGCCGAAGGCGATGCCCGCCAGATGAATTCGGATCTGGACAAGGGCATCGAGCAGAACCTGGATGCCGCGCTCATCCAAAACAAGCTGCATGATCGCGTCAAGTACACGGTCAAGAACCACGTCGTCACCCTGACCGGCGAGGTCCGCTCTCAATCCGAGCGGCGGCAAGCCGCAAGCGTCGCTGAGTCCGTCCCTAACGTCCAGCAGGTAGTGAACGAGCTACAGGTCAAGAATCAAAAAGCGACTTCCTCGGAGTGAAGAAGAGCTCCGGCGATCACAGAATAAGGATGAATAATCATGAACACGAGCACAAAAGATCAAATCGAAGGCAAGTTTCACGAAGTTAAGGGCAAAGTCAAGGAGACGGTTGGCGTCGCCGCCGGCAATCCAGACTTGGAGGCCGAAGGCAAGGCGGAGAAACTGACCGGCAAGTTCCAGAAGAAAGTGGGCCAGGTCGAAGAGGTACTCGAGAAGTAGAAAGAAGGACAAACCATGCTGATACTACTTGTTATTTTGCTGTTGGTTTTGGGCGGCGGAGGTGGATACTACGGCCACCGGCGCTGGGGTTACGGCGGGGGCGCCGGTATTGGGTTGGGTACCATCCTGGTGATCCTGCTCCTGGTCTACATGCTGGGGTTTATTCACTAGGTCACCGTCGGGAAATAACCAGTTCAATCGGCCGCAACAGCTCCCTAACGGGGCGCCCTCTGGGCCCGGCTCTGAAGTCGCATCGGAGCCGCGACCGTGACTCGCCCTTGGCGAGCGAGGGAGCGGTTTTGGCACAGTTATTTCCTGACAGGCCCTAAAGGCGAAGAGACATGCTCCGAAGCCATTCGCTCGGTGCAGGCCTGAACAAGGAGCGGTGATGTCATTCGGAATTTACATTGTCGGTTTTCTGATTTTGATTGGCGGGCTGATCTATGGGGCCATCATTTTGCATATGGCCCCGCATTGGATCGCGGTAGGTTCCATCATACTCTTGGGCCTTGCGATCCTGAAGGGCGTCCAAGCCACCAGGGGCAAGGATCCGTCGCGATAAGGCGATGAGACACGACCTGCCGCCGGCCGGGCTCGCTGCACGCCCCAAACTCCAGGGCGGCGCGGGGGCCCTTGTCCTGTGCGGCGCCATCGCGGTGCTGTACTTTACCCGCGAGATCCTGATCCCCTTCGCATTTGCCCTCACTTTGACGTTTCTACTGACTCCGGTGGTGGCGCTCCTCGAGAGACTGCGCATCGGCCGCGTAGTCGCCGTTCTCGCCACCATCCTGGTTGCAACCGTCTCGGCCGGCGGCATCGCCTGGCTGATCGCCAGCCAGTTGGTTGACGTGGCCAACCAGCTCCCCCTATACCGCCAGAATATACACGCCAAGATAGAAGCGTTTCACGTCCCGGTAACGGGGCAACTGGGCCGGGCCGCCGCAAGCGTGCAGGAGGTCGTCCGGGAGCTCACCATCCCGGGCGCGGCGCCCCCAGCCTCGCCTCCCCCGGGTAGCAATCGGAAGCGGCCGGATGCGCCGGCCGCGGCCGCGTCTCCTACTCCCGTTCGAGTGGTTCAATCCCCGGCAAGCGGATGGACGGAATTGCGCGATCTGGGCACGCCCGTCCTGGCGCCTCTCGGACGAGCCGGAATTGTCTTCATTTTTACGGTCTTCATGCTGTTCAAGAGAGAAGACCTGAGGAACCGTCTCCTGCGGCTGGTGGGGCTTGGTCAGTTGAACCTCATGACGCAAGCCATCGACGACGCGTCGGGCCGCGTCAGCCGATACTTGCTGATGCAGTTTCTGGTCAATGCGAGCTTTGGAACCCTGTTTGGCTTTGGCCTCTACTGCATTGGTGTACCCGACGCAGCCCTTTGGGGAGCGGTCGCCGGCATTCTGCGGATTGTGCCATACGTGGGAACGCTGGTTGCGGCAACCCTGCCGCTCGCCCTCTCGTTGGCCGTCTTTGATGGATGGCTCAGGCCCCTGCTCGTGCTCCTGCTGGTTGCCGGTCTGGAACTGATTCTCGCCAACTTCGTCGAGCCCTGGCTCTACGGCACCCACGTGGGAATCTCCTCCCTGGCGCTGCTGGTGACCTCCGTCTTTTGGGCCGTTCTGTGGGGACCCGCCGGCCTGATCCTGTCTACGCCTCTGACGGTCTGCGTCGTGGTTCTGGGGCGCTACGTCCCCCAACTCTCTTTTCTCCATATCCTGCTGGGAGATGAACCTGCTCTTGCGGCCGAGGCCCAGATCTATCAGCGGTTGCTTGCTATGGACCAGGCGGAAGCGCATACCATTGTTGGCGAGTTTCTTAAGGGAAGGCCCCTGATCGAGTTATACGACCAGGTGCTCATCCCGGCTTTGAGCATGGCCGAACAGGACCGGCACAAAGGAGCGATTGACGCGGCCCGGGAAGAGTTTCTCTTTCTCACTATCAACGAAATGATCGCCGAGTTTTCCGAGTATCAACTGGCGGACAGCTCATCCGAAGTGGACTCAGCACTGGTAACAGACGCTGCGGAGCGCCTTAACCACAGGATACTCTGCCTTCCTGCCCATGATCGCGCCGATGAGATCACGGCCGCAATGCTGGCTCAACTGCTGGAGCAAAAGGGGTTTCCGACGCTGTCCTTTTCCGTCGGGCCTTCTCCCAATGAATGGCTCGCGTTCATGGAAGCCGGACCGGGCGACATTGTCTGCATCTCGACGCTGCCTCCGTACGCGTTCGCCCCAGCGCGCGCCATGTGCAAGCAGATCCGCGAACGCTTCCCAAAACTCAAAGTGGTGGTTTGCGTCTGGGGATTCAGCGGCGATATCGTCAAGGCCAAGGCTCGTTTCGAGCGAGCTCAACCCGATCGTCTCGCCACCAGCCTCGTGGAGGCTTTGGAGCAGGTTCAGGAACTCGTTCGCCCCATCCCGGAAGCAATACCGGAAGCCATCCCCATGATCGCGTGACCATGCGCGGGGTGCTGAACCGATGTGGGGAAACTGCGCCCTGGCCAACCGCTCCCGGGGTGCCCTCCGGGCCGGGTGCCCTCCGGTTTTTGGCGACTGAGCCGCGAATTCCCCGGAACGGTTAAGCACCCCCATGCGCGGGTGGTAAAATAGGGCTTGCCTGCCGGATCGGCTGGCGGGAAGGAAACTCATATTGGCCGGAGGCTCACCGTCACCAGCCGCCCGATGGCTTGTGGAACACGGTCCGAAGGAACTGGAGTTGCTCTTCCGGGC